>DATDGG010000519.1:0-6089 GCA_036522235.1 Xanthobacteraceae bacterium | reverse complement strand
ACCCTGCTCCTCGACGAGATCGGTGGCCTCGGTCCGCATCAGCACACGAAAGCCTGGATAGCGGGCGCCGCGCGCGCACAGGAAGCTCAGGAAATCCCACTGCGGCATGAAGGCGATGAACTTGCAGCGGGTCGGCAGATGGCCGAAATCCGCGACGGTGAATTCCTCACCGCCAATTCCAACCTTGAGGGTGCGCGCCTCCTGATGCGGCAGCGCCAGGAAATCGGACAAGAGGCCGAGCTCATGCATGAGCTCGAGCGTGGAGGGATGAATCGTGTCGCCGCGAAAATCGCGCAGGAAATCGGCGTGCTTCTCGAGCACCACGACCTCGACGCCGGCGCGCGCCAACAGATAGCCGAGCATCATGCCGGCAGGACCGCCGCCCACGATGCAGCAACCGGTCGTGAGTTGCTCCGCCATCACGGCGCTCCGCGCCCGATTTCAAGAAAACACCGGCGACGACGATTGAGTTCCGAGACGCTGCCTGCGGTCAGAAGCCGACCATCCGCTCGTTGACCATGTAGCCGCCGAGCAGCAGCGCGCCGAAACCGATGATGACCAGCGCGGCGCCGGCCTCGATGCCGCGCATCGCCAGGATGCCGTAGCCGGAGCGCGAGGAGGCCATCCGGCTCGCCCAGGAGCGGGCGCTGACCGCGATGGTGGCGATGGTGGCGACGGTGATGAAGGTGCCGAGCCCCATCACGAAGGTCGACGCCGCGCCCACCCAGAACAGCCCCTGGGCAAGCGCGAAAACCAGCACCAGGATGGCGCCCGAGCACGGCCGCAGCCCGACCGCTACGATGGCGGAGAGGCCGCGCCCCCAGCCGCCGGGTCCGGCGAGCTCTTCAGGCTCGGGCGCATGGGCATGGCCCCATGCGGACGCGTCATCGTGGTCGTGATCGTGGTGCGAATGGCCGTGGTCATGACCGTCGTGAGCATCATGGCCCGGCGTCGCCGCGTGGGCGTGGTGGTCGTGATCGCAATGCGCATGATCGTGGTCATGGTCATGCGCGTGATCATGATGATCATGCACCGCTTCGGCCGGCGTCACCGCAGCCCCGAGCGCGCCGGTCGGGCGGCCGAGATCGCGCGCCGCCGCGATGAAGGCGCGTCCTTTCACCCACAGCAAGCGCAGGCCCACGAGGATGATGAGCGCATAGCTCAACGTCTCGATCCAGTTCACCGCGAGGTTCATTGTGCCGGCGCTCGCATGCAGCAGCACCGCTGCCACCCCCACGACGGTGATCGCCACGAGCGCCTGCATCAGCGCCGAGAGGAACGACAGCACGACGCCGCGCATCCAGGTCTCTTCATTGGCAACCAGGTAGGACGAGATCACCGCCTTGCCGTGGCCGGGGCCGGCGGCGTGGAAAATGCCGTACAGGAACGACACCCCCATCAGGCTCCAGGCGGCGGTGCCGTCGGCCTTGGAGGCGCGGATCAGGCCGGAAAACTGGCGATAGAACTCGGCCTGTTTGGCGAACAGCCAGCCGACGATGCCGCTGGTCGGGACCGGGGCGGTGCCGGGGCGCGGGCCGCCGAACGGCGAGCCTTGCGCCAGCGCATGCGCGAGAAGCGCGGCATCGAGGAGCGTGGCGAGCAACAGGATCGCAACGACCGCGAGGGCGAACTTTGCGAAGTTATCGGTCGTGCGCCCCCCGGCCACGATCTTCATGGGCATTTCACCGAAACTTTGTTGGCGAATTGCGCGCCCCAATTGTCGCCGGCGCTGAGCTGATTGAAGAACGCCTCGCCGAGCTGCTGGCCGGGCTGGACCGACAATTCCTGCGGCTTGGCGACCGTAAGCTTGCAGGCCGCCGGCGCGCCGGCGAGCGTTATCGGCTCTTTCACGTCCTTGAACGAGAAGTCCACGAAATATTCAGGATCGTAAATCTCGAGATTGAGCTCCTTGGTCTTGAGCGGCGTCTTGAACGGTACGGTGAAATGCAGCGTCAGCACCGTGTCCTTGATGTTGTAGTCGAGATAATAGTCGATCGGCTCCTTCAGCTCGACCTTCTTGCCGTTCGCCTTGGCGAAGGTGAAATAGCCGAAATCCTTGAGCGAGTTGACGTTCTCCTTGGCGAGCGGCCCCAGCTCCTCGCGCGAGAACTCACCCGGCTTCTTGGCGTCGAGGCCTTGCACCGCGAACGCCGAGAACATGTCGTCGAAGGTCCAGTTGTAGCGCACGCCCGTTATCGATCCGTCGGACGCGTAGACGAGCTCGCCCTGCATGGTCACCCAGACATGCGGATGGGCAGAGGCCGATACGCAGGCCGCCAGGAACCCGGAAGCGGCAAGGATCAATCGAACGAAATGCTTGTTCATGACAAAGGCCGGATGTTTCGCGGCGCGCAGCCGGCGCCGGGGAGTCGCCAAGCGAACATAGCATGGAGTGCGGCGGAATGGAGGCCTCAAATTGCGCATGGGCGCGCACGAACCCGCGACCACGCTGAAACATTATAGCCCGGCCGCGCCCCCGTCGGCGCGCGGATCGTGGCCACCTTCGAGCGTCCCGTTCGGATGCAGCAGCACCGCGCCCGCGTGCCCCATCTGGTCGGCATAGGGTTGCGCCAGCACCTCGACATCGTGGCCGGCGGAGCGCAGCTCTTCGATGACGGCTTCGTTGAATCGCGCCTCGACCAGGAGGCTCGCATGCGGCGCCCCCCAGGTCTGCCCCAGCACGCAGCGCGGCCGGTCGAGCGCCTCCGCCAGCGGCACGCGGTACCCGACATGCCGGGTGAACAGGGCGGCCTGGATCTGCGGCTGCGCGTCGCCCCCCATGGTGCCGTAAGCCATGATCCGCCCGTCGGCGAGCACCGCCAGCGCCGGATTGAGCGTATGCACGGGCAGCCGCCCGGGCGCGAGGGCGTTGCGGGCGTCGCGCGCGAGCGAGAAGGCAACGCCGCGGTTCTGCATCAGCACGCCGGTTGCGCGAAGCACGCAGCCGGAGCCGAATTCCCAATAGAGCGACTGGATGTAGGAGACGACGAGGCCGCGCGCGTCGGCCGCGCCCAGCCAGACGGTATCGCCGGCGCCAGCCGGGCGCGGCCATCGCGACGCGCGGGCCCGATCGATCGCGGCAGCCTGCGCATCGAGAAAGGCCGGCTCCAGATAGCGGTCCGCGGGATGCGCGAGGCGCGCCGGGTCGGTGACATAGCGGTCGCGGAGCGCGAGCGCGCGCTTGGTCGCCTCCACCAGGCCGTGGATGTGGTCGAAGCTCTCGGGCGCGCGGACCTTGAGGCGGTCGAACAGCCCTAAGATCATCAGCGAGGCGAGACCTTGGGTGGGCGGCGGCGTGTTGAACGCGGTCCCCCCCGCAAGTGCGAGCGACAACGGCTCCGCGATGGTGGCGCGGCAGGCTTCGAGATCGGCGCGCGTCACCGGGCTGCCGATGCGATCGAGATCGCCGGCGATCTCGCGCCCGACATCGCCGCGATAGAAATCGTCCAGGCCCGCATGGGCGAGCTGCTCGAGCGTGGCGGCGAGCGCCCGCTGCTTGAGCGTCGTGCCCTCACCCGGCGGCTTGCCGTCGACCAGAAAGGTCTCGGCAAATCCCGGTGCGCCCTTGAGGCCGGAGAGCGCAAACTTGGTGCAGTCGGCTTGGCTGCGGGAGATCGCAAAGCCTTCGCGGGCATGCGCCACCGCGGCGGCCAGGAGATCAGCGAGCGGCAGCTTTCCGCCATGCACATGGGCCGCCTCGAGGGCCAGGCTCCAGCCTGCGATCGCGCCCGGAACCGTCAACGCGGCGAGCGGCCCGCGCGACGGGATCGCATCAAAGCCTGCCTCGCCGTAAAGCTCCGGTCGCGCCCGGCTGCCCGCGACGCCGGCCGCCATCAGGGCGCGGATGCGCCCGGACGGCTCGCGGATGAGCCAGAAGCCGTCGCCGCCGATCTGGTTCATGTGCGGATAGGTGACCGCGATCACGGCCGCCATGGCGACCATCGCCTCGATGGCGTTGCCGCCCGTGGCGAGGATCGCGCGGCCGGCCTCGACCGCAGCCCCATGCGGCGCCGCCACCACGCCGCGCCGGTGTCCGCCGGTATGAAGGTCCATCAGGCCGGCTCGCTCAGGCCGCGGCGGCGCAGGAGCGCATCGGGGGTGGGCAGCCGGCCGCGGAAGGCCTCGTAAAGCGCGGCAGGTTCGCGCGAGCCGCCGGCCGCGTAGATGTGATCGTGCAGGCGCTTGGCGGTCGCGGGATCGAAAATATCATGCGCCTCCTCGAAGGCCGCAAACGCATCCGCATCGAGCACTTCGGACCACATATAGCTGTAATAGGCCGACGCATAGCCGCCGCCCGAGAACACATGGGCGAAATGGGGCGGGCGGTGCCGCATGACGATCTCGCGCGGCATGCCGATGCGCGCGAGCGCGGCCTGCTCGAACGCGGCGACGTCGAGGCCCTGCGGGTCGGGCATGAGATGCAACTCGAGATCGAGGAGCGCCGAGGCGACGTATTCGACGGTGGCGAAGCCCTGGTTGAACGTGCGGGCGGCGAGCAGCCGGCGCAGCAGGTCGTCCGGCATCGCGGCGCCGGTGCGGTAGTGCACGGCGAAACGCTGCAGGATTTCGCCGCGCTCGAGCCAATGCTCGTAAAGCTGCGAGGGCAGCTCCACGAAATCGGTCTGCACGCTGGTGCCGGAGATCATCGGATAGGTGACGTCGGACAACAGCGCGTGCAGCGCATGGCCGAATTCGTGAAACAGCGTCTGCGCATCGTCGAAGCTCAGCAATGTGGGCGCGCCCTCGCCGCCCTTGGAGAAGTTCGTCACATTAACGACCAGCGGGCGGATGTCGCCGGCGAGCTTTTCCTGGTCGCGCAGCGTCATCATCCAGGCGCCGCTGCGCTTGGAGGCGCGCGCGAAATAGTCGCCGAAGAAGAGGCCGCGCTGGCTGCCGTCGGCGCCCTGCACGTCCCACACCTCGACGTCGGGATGCCAGACCGGCACGTCCGTGCAGCGCTCGAAGCGCAAGCCGAACAGCCGGGAGGCGGTGTAGAACGCCGCTTCGATCATTTGATCGAGCTGCAGGTAGGGCTTGATCGCCACCTCGTCCACGTCGCATCTGAGCTTGCGCAGCTTCTCGGCGTAGTAACGCCAGTCGTGCGGCGCGAGCTCGAAATTGCCGCCTTCGGCCTGCACCAGTGCGGCCATCGCGTCGCGATCCGCAAGCGCACGCGTGCGCGCCGGCGCCCAGACCCGATCGAGCAAAGCGCGCACCGCCTCGGGCGTCTTCGCCATGGCGTCGTCGAGCCGGTAATGGGCGAAGGTCTCGTAGCCGAGCAGGCTTGAGCGCTCGGCGCGCAGCCGCACCATCTCGGCGATGATCGCCTTGTTGTCGGTCGGCCCGCCGCCGTCGCCGCGCGCGATCCAGGCCCGGAAGGCCTTCTCGCGCAGATCGCGGCGCGCCGAATATTGCAGGAACGGCTCGACGCTCGAGCGCGACAGCGTGATCACGTGGCCGCCCTGCCCACGCTCCTGCGCGGCCATGCGCGCGGCGGCACGGACATCGTCCGGCAGACCGGCAAGGTCCGCCTCGCCCTCGAGCGGAAGCGTGTAGGCCTGCTCGTCGGCCAGCACGTTCTGGCTGAATGTGGTGCCGAGGCTCGCGAGCCGCTCGTTGATGGCGGCGAGCCGGGCCTTGGCGGGCGCGTCGAGCGCCGCCCCGGCGCGCTTGAAATCGAGGTGGTAGCGCTCCAGCACGCGCTGCTGCTCCGCGGTCAGGCCGAGCCGATCGCGCGCGCCGTGGAGCGCATCGATGCGGCCGAACAGGGGGGCGTTGTGCAAAATGCCGTCCCAATGGCGGGCGCGGCGGGGCGCGATGTCGCGCTCGATCGCGAGCAGCGCCGGATTGGTATGGGCGCCCGCCAGCGCACGGAACACATCGCTCACCCGCCCCAGGAGGCGGCCGCTCAATTCGAGCGCCGCGATGGTGTTATCGAAGCTCGCCGCGGCCGGATCGGCGGCGATCGCCGCAACCTCGGCGTCATGGGCCGCAAAGGCGGCGTCGAAAGCCGGGCCGAAATGCTCGGGCGCGATGCGGGCGAACGGCGGGGCACCGAACGGACCCGTCCATTCCTCAAAAAACGGATT
>DATDGG010000518.1:0-18677 GCA_036522235.1 Xanthobacteraceae bacterium | reverse complement strand
CTTGGCCGGCATCGCGCCGAAATGGTCCCAGCGAAAGCGCACGCGGGCCTGCGGGGGCAGGTTCGCGATCCAGCGCTCGAGCCGTTCTTTCGCCTCGCCATCGATCACCGGCCCCACCTGGGTGGATGGATCGCGCGGGTCGCCGAGCTTGAGCTCGCGCGCCGCGCCCTCGACCATTTCGAGGATGCGCTCGGCCACGTCGTCCTGCACGCAGAGCAGCCGCAGCGCCGAGCAGCGCTGGCCGGTGGAGCGGAACGCCGACGCCACTACGTCGTCGGTGACCTGCTCGGGGAGCGCGGTCGCGTCGACAATCATCGCATTGATGCCGCCGGTCTCGGCGATGAAGGGCACAATCCCCCTCCCTGACCCTCCCCCGCTTGCGGGGGAGGAAAGGGAGGGCGACGCGGCGAGCACCGCATTGATGGCGCGCGCCACTTCGGTCGAGCCCGTGAAGGCGACCCCGCCGACGCGCCGATCCGCCACCAAGCCGGCGCCGACCTTGCCGTCGCCGGGTACCAGTTGCAGCGCACCCGCCGGTATGCCGGCCTCATGCAAAATGCGCACCGCCTCCGCGGCAATCAGCGGGGTCTGCTCGGCCGGCTTGGCGACGACCGAATTGCCCGCCACAAGCGCGGCGCCCACCTGGCCGACGAAGATCGAGAGCGGGAAATTCCACGGGCTGATGCAGACGAACACGCCGCGGCCGCGGTAGCGCAGCACATTGCTTTCACCGGTCGGCCCAGGCATCGGCTGCGGGGCGAGCTGGCGGCGTGCCTGCGCCGCGTAGTAGCGGCAGAAATCGACGGCCTCGCGCACTTCCGCGATCGCATCGTCGAGGGTCTTGCCGGCTTCGCGTTGCATGAGCGCGATCAGCCAGCCGCGCCGCGCTTCCATGAGATCACCGGCGCGCGCGAGCGCGTCGGCACGCCGATCGACCGGCACGGCGTCCCAGGGCATAAAGCCGGCTTCCGCGATCATCATGGCGCCGGAGGCAATCGCATCGTCTCCCTCGGCCACCTGGCCGATGGTCGCCCCATCAATCGGCGATGTCACTGCGCGGGTGCGGCCGGCGAGCGCGGTCCCGTCGACGACGGGCGCCGCCTCCGTCGCGCCCGTCGCCTGGTCGATCTCGGCGAGCAGCCCCGCGAGCGCCGCCTGATCGCCGAACTCGATGCCGGCCGAGTTCTTCCGCGCCGGCGCGTAGAGGTCGCGCGGCAGGGGAATGTGCTGGTGGCGGGCGTGCCGCGCGTCGGCGATCGTGCTGTGCGGACGCTTGATCAGGGAGGCGATCGGTACCGCTGGGTCGGACGCCGCCGACACGAAGGACGAGTTGGCCCCGTTCTCGAGCAGACGGCGCACGAGGTAGGCCAGGAGATCGCGGTGGCCGCCGACCGGCGCATAGACCCGGCACGCCGCCTGCGGGGCTTCGGCGAGCAGCGTCTCGTAGAGCGCTTCGCCCATGCCATGCAGGCGCTGGAACTCGTAGTCCGCAAGCCCGTCCGCGTCCTCGATCACGCTGGCGACGGTCAGCGCGTTGTGGGTGGCAAATTGCGGATAAAGCCGCGGCCGCGCGGCAAGCAGCGCCCGGGCGCAGGAGAGGTAGCAGAGATCCGTCATGGCCTTGCGGGTGAACACCGGATAGTCGGCAAGCCCGCGCTCCTGGGCGCGCTTGATCTCGCTGTCCCAATAGGCGCCTTTCACCAGCCGCACCATCAGGCGGCGGCGCAGCGCCTGCGCGGTCTCGTCGAGCCAGGCGATCACCGCGGGCGCGCGCTTCTGGTAGGCCTGCACGGCGAGGCCGAAGCCATCCCAGCCGCGCAGCGACGGATCCCCGAGCACCGCGGCAACGACCTCGAGCGAGAGCTCGAGCCGGTCCGCTTCCTCGGCATCCACCGTGAAGTTGAGGTCGTGCTGGCGCGCCTTGCGGGCGAGCGCGATGACGTCGGGCGTGAGCTCCTTGAGCACGCGCTCCCGCGAGACCGCCTCGAAGCGCGGATGCAGCGCCGACAGCTTGACCGAAATGCCGGGCCGATCCGGCAGCGCCCGATCGCCGGCGCGCGCCCCGATGGCGTCGATCGCCGACGCGTAGGCGGCGAGATAGCGCGCGGCGTCGCCGGCGGTGCGGGCGCCCTCGCCCAGCATGTCGAACGAATAGCGCTGGTGCGGCGTCTCCGCCCGCCGCAAGGCCTCCTCGATGGTCTGTCCGAGGACGAAATGGGAGCCCAAGAGCCGCATCGCCTCGCGCGTCGCCGCCCGCACGACCGGCAGGCCGAGGCGCTTCATGAGACCTTCGAGGATCGTGTCCGGGGTCTCGCCCGGATGGATGATGCGCGCCGTGATGCCGAGCGTCCAGGCGGAGGCCGAGACCAGGAGCGTGTTCGATCTCACGTCGGCGGACAACCAATCGCCGGTCGCGAGCTTGTCCTCGATCAGGCGGTCGGCGGTGGCGGCATCGGGCACGCGCAGCAGCGCCTCGGCCAGCACCATGAGGGCGAGCCCCTCCTTGGTGGACAGCGAATAGGCATGGAGAAAATCCTCGATCCCGCCGAGGCCGCCGGCGCGGCGCCGGATGGCCTCGATCAGGCCAGAGGCCCGGGCGTCGATGCGCGCTTCGGCCGCCGCCGGACGCACGGCTTGGGCCAGCAATCGCGATGCGATCTCTTCGTCGGGGGGCGCATAGGGCGCGCGAAAGCACGGCGCATCCCCTCCCTTTCCCTCCCCCGCTGGTGGGGGAGGGTTAGCGTGGGGATCGGTGTCCGAGGTTTGGCGAACGCGCGCGTCCGGGGTCATGGTCTGCTCCGGCCCGGCCCCACCCTAACGCTCCGGCGCGGCGGGCGCATTCGCAATCCCGTGAAGCATGGAGCGGCGCCGCGATCTTATCCTTGCGCTTTGCGCCGTCATGTTCTTTTGTAAGCCAAATGAGCTAGCCTCACGGTGGAAAGCCTCACGGACGCGGTTGGGGTCTGGTAGAGTAACGGGAGCATTTGCATGACCCTCCGCCAGATCATCAGCCAGGCACGGCTGGCCTGCCTGGCGGGCGCGGCGGCCGGATTGATTGCTGCTGGATTTTTCGCTTCGGCGGCGCAGGCTGAGACCGAAATCAAGCTCTCGCTCGATGAGCGCCTGGAAGGGCCGGCCGCGTTTTTCCTGCTGCCGCAGGATCGCGGCTATTTTCGCGCCGAAGGGCTCGACGTGGCGATCGAGGAGGGGGCGAGCGGGCTCGAGGCGATCACCCGCGTGGCGTCGGGCACCTATGAGCTCGGATTTGCCGATATCAACGCGCTCATCCGCTATCGCGACCAGAATCCGGCGGCGCCCGTCAAGGCGGTATTCATGCTGTTCAACAAGCCGCCCTTCGCGATCGTGGGGCGCAAGAGCCGCGGCATCACCGACCCCAAGAGCCTCGAGGACAAGAAGCTCGGCGCCCCGCCCTCCGGCGCCACCTATGACCAATGGCCGATTTTCGCCAAGCTCAACGATATCGACACCCAGAAGGTGGCGCTCGAGAAGATCAGCGTTCCGGTGCGCGCCCCGATGCTGGCGGCCGGGCAGCTCGATGCCGTGCTCGGCTATTCATACCGGGTCTACGTCGATCTCAAGGATCGCGGCGTGCCGGTCGACGACGTGGTGCTGCTGCCGATGGCGAATTACGGGCTCAAGCTCTATGGCGGCGCCATCATCGTGAATTCCAGGTTCGCGGCCGAGAAACCGGCGGCGGTCGAGGCCTTCCTGCGCGCGCTCGTGATGGGGCTCAAGGAAACGATCAAGAGCCCGCCTGCCGCGATCGATGCCCTGCTCAAGCGCGACGACCTCGGAAATCGGGAGGTCGAGCTCGAACGGCTGCGCATGCTGCTCAAGGACAATGTCCTCACCCCGGAAATACGCGCCAACGGCCTCGGCGCGATCGACGCCGCGCGGCTCACCGAAGCGATCAATCAGATCGCGCTCACCTATGCGTTTCGCGCCAAGCCGAAAGCGAGCGATATTTTCGATCCGGCCTTCCTGCCGTCCGCCGCCGACCGCAAGCTCAACTGACGCGCGCGCTCCGCTCGGCGCCAGGCCCGATCAAGGCGCGCTCACGGAGGTCGGGTCCACGCGGATCTCTTCCTTGAGATAGTCGGCAAGCTGCTCGATCGCGGACCGGTCGCCGCCTTCACGCACCAGCAGCGCGCAATAGAGCTCCGGCAGCTTGGGCAGCGGGGCGTCCTCCCAGATGGCGAGCTTGTTCCGGATCGCGCGCCCGCGCGGCACCGCCATGACGCCGAATCCGGCCGCAACCGCGGCCAGGAGGCTCACATTGCTGTGCGACGTGAAGACGAAATTGCAGTCGAGACCGGCGCCATGGAGCGTCGCCACCGCGGCGCGCTGGCAGGCGCTGTCGCCGCCGTAGGAAACCAGCGGCACCGGGCCCTCGGCGTCGAGCTTGACCGCATCGCTATGCACCCAGACCAGCTCCTGCGTCCAGACGTGACGCGCCTCGATGGTCGGCTTCTCGGCAAACAGCGCCAGGACGAGATCGAGCTCGCCATGCGTGAGATCGCGCAGCATCTCGTCCACCGGAGCGCTGCTGACATTGTAGCTGACATCGGGCCATTGCTGGCGAAAGCGGCTGAGCGTCCCGGGTATTCGCGATCCGGCGTAATCGAGCGGAATGCCGACCCGGATGGTTTGCCCGGGCATCTGGCCGCTGGTCAAATGCAGGATTTCGTCGTTGATGGACAGCAGGCGGCGCGCATTGTTGACGACGATCTCGCCGCGCGGCGTCAGGCTGACGCCCGGCGCGCTCTTGTCGAGAACCTCGTAGCCGAGCAGGTATTGCAGGCGCTTGATCTGCGCGCTCACGGCCGGCTGCGTCACGCCGAGCGATTGCGCGGCCTTGGTAAAGCTGCGCATGTCGATGACGGCGACCAGCGTTCTGAGCAGGTCGGTCGGAATATTCAGCATCACGTGCGCCCCCCGCCCAGGCGGCTCGCGGCCTCGACCGGCGACACAGGCGGCCCGCCGGCGATCATTTCCGTCGCGGCGGGGAATTTCAAGCAACACATGATTGTGGACAACCTGGAACGTGGCGGGCGAAGCAAACGCGCGCGCCGGCGATCGGCATGCTCTATCGGCTCGCGCCCGCCGACGACGCGCTCGCGAAGCCCAGCGAATCCGGCTCCGCGCGGATCTGATCCTTGAGGTAGTCGGCAAGCTCTTCGATGGCGGTGCGGTCGGCTCCTTCACGGACCAGCAGCGCGCAATGGAGCTCGGGCAGCTTGGGCAGCGGCGCGTCTTCCCAGATGGCGAGCTTGTTGCGGACGGCGCGCCCGCGCGGCACCCCCATGACGCCGAACCCTGCCGCAACCGCGGCCAAGAGGCTCACATTGCTTTGCGAGGTGAAGACGAAATTGCAGTCGAGGCCGGCGCGATGGAGCGCCGCGACCGCGGCACGGTGACAGACGCTTTCTCCGCCATAGGAGACGAGCGGCACCGGGCCCTCGGCGTCGAGCTTGACGGCATCGCTGTACACCCAGACCAGCTCCTGCGTCCATGTGTGGCGCGCCTCGATGGTCGGCTTCTCGGTAAAGAGCGCCAACACGATGTCGAGCTCGCCATGCCGGAGGTCACGCAGCATCTCCTCCACCGCAGCGCTGCTGACATTGTAGCTGACATCGGGCCACCGCTCGCGAAAGCGGCTGAGCGTCGCGGGTATTCGCGAGCCGGCGTAATCGACCGGAATGCCGACCCGAATGGTCTGTCCGGCCACGCGGCCGCTGGTCAAATGCAGGATCTCGTCGTTGACGGACAGCAGGCGGCGGGCATTGTTGACGACGATCTCGCCGCGCGGCGTCAGGCTGACGCCCGGCGCGCTCTTGTCGAGGACCTCGTAGCCGAGCAGGTATTGCAGCCGCTTGATCTGCGCGCTCACGGCCGGCTGCGTCACGCCGAGCGATTGCGCGGCCTTGGTAAAGCTGCGCAAATCGATGACGGCGACCAGCGTCCTGAGCAGGTCGGTCGGAATATTCAGCATGACGTGCGCCCTCCGCCCGGGCGGCTCGGGCCTCGACCGCCGACAAAGTCAGAGCGGCGGGGATCATTTCCGTGACCGCGGAGAATTACAAGCAACACGTGATTGTGGACAACCTGGAGCAGGACGATAGAACAAACGTCCCCTAAATCCACCCAAAAGAGGAGGGGCTCCTCTGAACCGCCGCCGGCCTGGCATATTAGACCCGTCGGCGCCCGACATCCCTCGTTGCGGGGGTATAACTTTCCGCTAGAGTGATTCCCCGGTACTTTGATCGCACCTGAATCATGAAGTTCCTGCATCTCTACCTTCGCGTTCTCGAGTTGCTCGGGCGCGAGGCTCGCCTGGGCTGGGTCCTGGCCATCGCCAACGTGGCGCTCGCCTGCGCGATGTTCGTGGAGCCGATCCTGTTCGGCCGCATCGTCGATACGCTGGCAAGCTCCCAGGGCCACGTCGCCGATCTGTCCTGGTCGGCGCTGATGACGCTGGTCGCGGCGTGGTGCGGGTTCGCGCTGTTCTCCATCGCGTGCGGTGCGCTGGTCGCGCTCCATGCCGATCGCCTGGCGCACCGCCAGCGCCAGGTGGTGATGAACGATTATTTCGAGCACGTGCTGCAGCTGCCGCTGAGCTTTCACGACGGCATCCATTCCGGGCGCCTGATGAAGGTGATGCTGAGCGGCACCAATACGCTGTGGGGCCTGTGGCTCTGGTTCTTTCGCGAGAACTTCACCGCCTTCGTGTCACTGATCGTGCTGTTGCCGCTGACGCTGGCGCTGAACTGGCGCTACGCCCTGCTGCTGATCGCGCTGTGCGTGGTGTTCACGGTGCTGATCGCGCTGGTGATCGGCAAGAGCGAGCAGCTGCAGCAGAAGGTCGAGCAATATTATTCCGACGTGGCCGAGCGCACCTCCGACACGCTGAGCAATGTCGCGGTGGTGCAGAGCTTCGCGCGCGTCGAGCTCGAAGTCTCGGGCCTGCGCAGGGTGGGCGATCTCCTGCTCGGCGCCCAGATGCCGGTCTTGTCCTGGTGGGCGGCCGCCGCGGTGCTGACCCGCACGTCGACCACGCTGACCATGTTGTCGATCCTGGTCGCCGGCATCTGGTTCTATCTCAACGACCTCAGCACGGTCGGCGAGATCGTGATGTTCATGAGCTTTGCCACGCTGCTAATCAGCAAGCTCGAGCAGGCGGTGCACTTCGCCAACCGCATGCTGATGGAGGCTCCGCGCCTGGCCGAATTCTTCGAGGTGCTCGACACCGAGCCCGCCGTGCGCGACCGCTCCGATGCGATGGATCCGGGGCGGATGCGCGGGCTGGTGGAGTTCAGCGACGTCTCGTTCTCCTATGACGGCAAGCGCTCCGCGGTCGCCGACCTGAGCTTCACGGCGCTGCCCGGAGAGACCATCGCGCTGGTCGGCGCGACCGGCGCCGGCAAATCGACGGCGCTGGCGCTGCTCCATCGCGCCTTCGATCCGCAGTCGGGCAGCGTGAAGATCGACGGCATGGACGTCCGCGCCCTCGTGCTGGCGGGGCTGCGGCGCAATATCGGCGTCGTCTTCCAGGAGGCGCTGCTGTTCAACCGCTCGGTCGCCGAAAACCTCAAGGTCGGCAAGGCGGACGCCACCGAAGCGGAGCTGCGCGCCGCCTGCGCGCGGGCGCAGGTGCTCGACCTCATCGAGCGCCATCCCGAAGGCTTCCAAGCCAAGGTCGGCGAGCGCGGCAAGCTATTGTCGGGCGGCGAGCGCCAGCGCCTCTCGATCGCGCGCGCCTTGCTCAAGGACCCGCCCATCCTCATTCTCGACGAGGCGACGAGCTCGCTCGATGCGCTGACCGAAGCCAGGGTGCAGGCCGCTCTGGTCGAGGTCATGAAGGGCCGCACCACGTTCGTGATCGCCCACCGCCTGGCGACGGTGCGCAATGCGACCCGCATCCTGCTGCTGCATGAAGGCCGCATCGTCGAGACCGGCAGCTTCGATGAGCTGACCCGGCTCGGCGGAAAGTTCGCCGCGCTCGCCCGCACCCAATTCATGATCCCGGCCGAGCCGGCGCCGGCGAAGACTGAGGCCGCAAAGGCTTGGCCGGGCGACCCGGAAGCGGCGTCCTGAGTGAGCGCGGCTCATTTGATCCGCTCGAGGATGCTCACATAGTTCGCCACCGCGGTGCCGCCCATGTTGAAAATGCCGCCGAGGCGCGCATCCGCGATCTGCATGCCGCCGGCCGCGCCGGTCAGCTGCATGGCGGCGAGCGCGTGCATCGAGACGCCGGTCGCCCCGATCGGATGGCCCTTGGCCTTGAGGCCGCCGGACGGGTTGACCGGAAGGCGGCCGTCCTTCTCGGTCCAGCCCTCGAGGGCCGCGCGGGCCCCGCAGCCTTCGCCCACCAGGCCCATGGCCTCGTATTCGATCAGCTCCGCGATGGTGAAACAGTCGTGGGTCTCGACGAACGAAAGTTCGGCGAGGGCGACGCCGGCGCCGGCGAGCGCGCGCTGCCAGGCTTGGGCACAGCCCTCGAACTTGAGCACGTCGCGCTTGCTCATGGGCAGGAAGTCCTGCACGTGCTCGGCCGAGCGGAAGACGACCGCCTTGCGCAGCGCCAGCGCGGTCTCGACATCCGCCAGCACGATCGCGGCCGCGCCGTCGGAGACCAGCGAGCAGTCGGTGCGCTTGAGCGGACCGGCAACGCGGGGATTCTTGTCGCTTTCGGTGCGGCAGAAGTCGTAGCCCAAGTCCTTGCGGATCTGGGCATAGGGATTGGCCACGCCGTTGCGATGGTTCTTGGCCGCGATCCGCGCCAGCGCATCCGACTGATCGCCGTATTTCTGGAAATAGAGGGCCGCGATCCGGCCGAAAATGCCCGCGAACCCGCCTTCCGTCTCCGCCTCCTCGCGCACATAGGAAGCCTTGAGCAGATTGCGGGCGATGTCGGGCGCGGGCGTCGTCGTCATCTGCTCGACGCCCACCACCAGCGCAATGCGTGCGCGCTTGGCGGCGATCGCCGCAATCCCCTGATGGACCGCGGCCGAGCCGGTGGCGCAGGCATTTTCCACCCGGGTCGCGCGCTTGAAGCGCAGGTCGGGCGAAGCCTGCAGGACCAGCGCGGCAGTGAAATCCTGCGCCGCGAAGCCGGCATTGAAGTGGCCGAGCACGATCTCGCCGACCTCGCCCGCTTCTATTCCGGCATCGGCCAGCGCCTCGCGGGTCACGCGGGTGATCAAGGTCTCGACCGTCTCCCCTTCGAGCCGGCCGAACGCGGTATGGGCCCATCCGACAATACAGGCGGTCATGGTGATCTCCTTGGCGGTCGCTCCCGACGCGATCTTGCCGAATTTTGGACGCTTTCCTGCGGAATGAACATGGCGGGCGCGGTGAATGCGGTCGTCGGCGGTGACCCGACGCTCTCCTCCCGCATCATTGTGGACAGACTGCTTTGCATTTGGCCCTGTCTTTGGAATAGATAGTGGCCTTCCCAGCCTATGGAACGCTCGATTCCGAGGCCCGACCTGAAAAGCGGACCGCAGACCCGATGTTCCCAACTCCATCGCACCCCTTGCGCTGCCTTGCCTTCGCGTTCATCGCCGGCGCGGTGGCGGGCTTGGCGAGCGAGCGGGCGGGCGCCGAGGCGCTGCTGCTGGTCGAGGTCGATACCGGCAAGGTTCTGCACGCCGAGAACGCCACCTATCCGTGGTATCCGGCTTCCGTCACCAAGCTGATGACCACCTACACGACCTTGCGCGCCGTGCGCGAGGGGCGCATCACGCTCGACAGCCTGTTCACCGTGTCGGCCAACGCGGCCGCGCAGTCGCCCACCAAGATGGGATTTCCGATCGGCACGCAGGTCACCGTCGACAATGCCATCAAGATGCTGATGGTCAAGTCGGCCAACGACATGGCGGTGCTGCTGGCTGAGGGCGTTTCCGGCTCGATCGAGAATTTCGCCGCCGAGATGAACCGCAACGCCAAGCAGCTCGGCATGACGCAGACCAACTACGTCAATCCGAACGGGCTGCCGGCGGACGAGCAGATCACCTCGGCGCGCGACCTCGCCATCCTGGCGCGCGCGCTGATCCGCGAGCTTCCGCAATATGATTCCTATTGGCATCTTCCGGGCATCAGGCTCGGCAAGCGCGTGGTGCGCAACTACAATACTTTGCTCGGCCGCTATCCGGGCGCCGACGGCATGAAGACCGGCTTCATCTGCGCCTCCGGCTTCAATCTGGTGGCGACCGCGACCCGCGATGGCCGCCGCCTGATCGCGGTGGTGCTGGGCGCGCCGTCCGCGGGCGTGCGCGCCGTGCAGGCCGCGCATCTGCTCGAGCAGGGCTTCGGCGCCGCGCCGCTGTCGTGGTTGACGCCCTCGCTGGGCGTGGTCACCTCGCTCACCCCGGTCGAGGCCTCACCGCCCGACCTGCACGAGGAGATGTGCGGCCCGCATCGCAAGCGCCCCACCGCCGAAGACGAGGACCAGGAGGCGAACGGCGGCAACGAGCCGTCTGATTCGCCTTACGCGGTGTTCCTGTCGAGCCTGCGGCCACAGGCCAAGGGCGCAAGCCTGCTCCAGGAAAGCAATCTTGGCGAGCCGGTCGTGGTGTTTACCGGGCCCGCCAAGGGGCAAGCCACGGGTCAAGGCACGACGCAAGTCGCAGCCGCCGATCCCAAGGCCGGCAAACCGGACAAGAAGTCCGCGGCCGCCAAGGCCGGCCTGACCGTGGTGGCGCCGGCCCCCATCCCGGCGGCGAACCCCCCGCCGGCTCCAGCGGTTGAGAGCGTCGGCGCGGTTCCGTGGACAAGCCTGAGCCCGGCCGCGCTCGCCGCGAGCCCGCCCACCGAGCTGATGTCGGCGCCGGCGCAGTCGGCCGCGCTGGTGCCGCTGCCGCGGGCACGGCCGCACCTGCCGTCCGCAAAAGCCGAAAAGCCTTAAGGGCCAAGTGCGAGGCCATGTGAGCGCGCCGCGAGACAGTCATTCCGCGCGAGCACCGGCCGAACCCCTGCCCTTCACGGTGCTGACCGGCTTCCTCGGCGCCGGCAAGACTTCGCTGCTCAACCGGCTGATCCATGACGGCGCGTTCGCCGAGACCGCCGTGATCATCAACGAATTCGGCGAGATCGGCCTCGACCATCTGCTGGTCAAATCGATCGGCGACAACATGGTGCTGCTACAGAGCGGCTGCTTGTGCTGCACCCTGCGCGGCGATCTGGTGGACGCGCTGGAACAGCTGCTGCGCGATCTCGACAATGGCCGCGTCGGGTTTGCCCGCATCGTGCTGGAGACGACCGGCCTCGCCGACCCGGCGCCGGTACTGCAGACCGTGATGGCGCATCCCTATCTGGTCCAGCGCCTGCGCCTCGATGGGGTAATCACCGTGGTCGACGCCGTGAACGCCGCCACGACGCTCGACCAGCACCTGGAAGCCGTCAAGCAAGTCGCGCTCGCCGACCGGATCGTGCTGACCAAGACCGATCTTCTGGAATCGGAAGCGGGCAAGCAGGCTGTGGGTGAACTGAAGACGCGGCTCGCCGCGCTCAATCCGGCGGCGCCCATCCTGGACGCCGCCGCGGCGGCGCCGCAAAGCCTCATCGGCTGCGGCCTCATCGATCCGCAACAGAAGATTCCCGACGTCAGGCGCTGGCTGGCCGAGGAGGCCTATGCGGCGCAAGCCCCGCAGGGTTCGCACGGGCACCACCACCACGATCCCAATCGTCACGACGAGCGCATCCGCGCCTTCATGCTCACCGCCGATGCGCCGATACCGGCCGCCGCGTTCGAAATGTTCATCGACCTCTTGCGGTCATTGCACGGCCCCAAGCTGTTGCGCCTCAAGGGCATCGTCAAGCTCGCCGAAGAGAGCGGCCTGCCGCTGGTGATCCACGGGGTGCAGCACGTGTTGCATCCCCCGGTGCGGCTCGCGCGCTGGCCGGACGACGATGAGCGCACCCGCATCGTTCTCATCACCCGCGATCTCAGCGCCGGCGAGGTGTGGCCCCTGTTCGACGCCTGTCTCAACCGCATCGCGCCCGACCAACCGGATCGCGCCGCCCTCCTCGACAATCCGCTCGTCCCGTTCGGGGACCGCGACCACAACTAAGGTGCTGCCCGCGGGCGCCCGCGATGCGATCAGGCCTTGCACCCTCCCGGCGCCTGCCCGATGCTCGCCCGGCGCGGCGCGAATCGCTTGACCGCGATGGGACCAAATCGCAATGGGATGGATGGCGCAGCGCGCATCGGACCTGGCCTGTCTCAGGGGCGCATTGCGCACGCTGCGGATGACGACGTCGATCGCGCGACACCCGACGCGCATCTTTCCGGCCATCATCGACGAGCTCGCCGCCCGCTACGGCGACGCCCCGGCGCTGCTGTCGGAC
This sequence comes from Xanthobacteraceae bacterium, assembly GCA_036522235.1. Classification (GTDB taxonomy): domain Bacteria; phylum Pseudomonadota; class Alphaproteobacteria; order Rhizobiales; family Xanthobacteraceae; genus VAZQ01. The sequence continues at coordinate 6,308 of DATDGG010000518.1, read as the reverse complement.
CGGGAGAGCTTCACGTATCGGCAGCTCGCGGCGCGCGCCAACCGGTACGCCCGCTGGGCCTTGGCGGAAGGCGTTCAAAAGGGCGACACGATCTGCCTGATGATGCCGAACCGGCCCGAATATATGGCGCTATGGCTCGGCGTCACCCGCGTCGGCGGCGTGGTGGCGCTCATCAACACCAACCTGACCGGCCCGACCTTGGCGCACTGCATCAACGTGGTGGCGCCCAAGCACATCATCGTCGCGGCCGATTTGCTCGAGCGATACGCGAGCGCCCGTGAGCTCATTACCTCGAAGGCCAAGGTCTGGGTGCATGGCGAGACCCCGTCTGACCAAGGGCCCCCCCACCCGCGCATCGACCGCGCGGTCGAGACGTTCTCCGCGGGGACGCTCGCCGGCAGCGAGACCCGAGCGCTCACCATCGAGGACCGCGCGCTCTATATCTACACCTCCGGCACCACCGGCCTGCCCAAGGCCGCCAACATGAACCACTATCGCGTGATGCTGGCCGGCCACGCCTTCGCGGGCGTGATGGCGACGCGGCCGAGCGACCGCATGTATGATTGCCTGCCGATGTATCACACCGCCGGCGGGCTGGTCGCAACCGGCGCGATCCTGGTCAGCGGTGGCTCGGTGGTGATCCGCGAAAAATTTTCCGCGCGCGAGTTCTGGGACGACATCGCGCGCTGGAACTGCACGGTCTTTCAATATATCGGCGAGTTCTGCCGCTATCTCTTGAACTCGCCGCCGCACCCCAAGGAGAGCGCCCACCAGCTGCGGCTCGCCTGCGGCAACGGCCTGCGGCCGGACGTGTGGCCCGATTTCAAGCGCCGCTTCCGCATCCCGCATATCGTCGAGTTCTACGCCGCCACCGAAGGCAATGTCTCGCTGTTCAACTTCGAGGACAAGGAAGGCGCCGTCGGCCGCATCCCCTGGTTCCTGGAACGGCGCTTCCCCACCAAGGTGGTGCGGTTCGACATCGACACCCAGCAGCCGATCCGCGACCCACAGGGGTTCTGCGTCGAATGCGCGACCGACGAGGCCGGCGAGGTGATCGGCAAGATCCTGAAGGATGCTTCCAAGCCCGGCGCACGCTTCGAAGGCTATGCGACGGCGGCCGAGACCGAGAAGAAGGTCTTGCACGACGTTTTTGGCAGAGGCGACATCTGGTTCCGCACCGGCGACCTGATGCGCAAGGATGCGGACGGGTATTTCTATTTCGTCGACCGCATCGGCGACACTTTCCGCTGGAAGGGCGAGAATGTCTCCACCACCGAGGTCGAGGAGACGATCGGCCAGTTTCGCGGCGTCGAGGAGACCAACGTCTACGGGGTCAGCATCCCGGGCCGAGATGGCCGCGCCGGCATGGCGGCCGTGGTGGTCAATGGCAGCTTCGATCTCGCGGCATTCCGCCAGCACTTGGCCGACACCTTGCCGGACTATGCGCGGCCGTTGTTCCTGCGTCTGCGCGGCGAGATGGACGTCACCTCGACCTTCAAGCAGAAGAAGATCGACTTCGTGGCGCAAGGCTTCGACCCCGCCGCCACCGCCGATCCGATCTATTTCGACGATCCGGCCGCCAAGACCTTCGTGCGGATCGACCTGGCGCTGAGCCAACGCATTCGCGACGGCGCGATCCGGCTATGAATGCCGATGAGGGCGCGGATCGATCGGAGGTGAGCCCGCAGGACGTGCTCACCTTCTGGCGCGCCGCCGGACCACCGAAATGGTTCGGCAAGGATGCGGGTTTCGACCGCGAGATCGAGGCGCGATTCCTGGCGAGTCACGAGGCCGCGGCCGCCGGCCGGCTCAGCGATTGGGAGGCGACGCCTGAGGGCGCGCTCGCGCTCCTCATCCTGCTCGACCAGTTTCCGCGCAACATGTTTCGCGGCAGCGCCCGCGCCTTCGCGACCGACCCGCTCGCCCGGGCGGTTGCCGAACGCGCCGTCGCGCGCGGCTTCCACCTCCGCGTCGGAAGCAGCGAGCGCATGTTCTTCGCCCTGCCGTTCGAGCATTCGGAGAATCTCGCCGACCAGGAGCGCTCGCTTGCTCTGTCGCGCCAGTTCGGTGACGGCACGGCCGACAAATATGCCGAGATTCACGCCGGCATCATCCGGCGCTTCGGCCGCTTTCCGCACCGTAACGCGGTGCTCGGCCGCGCCACCACGGCGGAGGAACAGGCCTTTCTCGATGCCGGCGGCTTCGCCGGCTGACGCCGGGGCAATCCGTCAAATCGCCCGAACCGATTCTTAACAGTTCGTTGCTAGTGGTCGCCGCTTGCAGTCGGCGCGGTGGCGCCGCGCGGAGGCGCATTTGGCACTGACCGGTTCCGAGCATGCTGCGGGCATTTCGATGACGCAGGCGCCGCGCCGCCTGTGGGCGCGCCTGGCCGGGAAGCTCGGCGGCGCCGACATGCTGATGCAGCGCCTGGCCGGAACCGTCTTTATCCTCAGAGTGGCGAGCGCGATGCTCGCCTATGGGTCGCAGGTCCTGCTCGCGCGCTGGATGGGGAGCTTCGAGTTCGGCATCTATGTCTATGTATGGACCTGGGTGTTGCTGATCGGGCAGTCGCTCGACTTCGGGCTCGGCACCGCGGCGCAACGGTTCATCCCCGAATATCGCGAGCGTGGAGCGCTCGACCTGTTGCGCGGCTTTCTGTTCGGCAGCCGCCTGCTGACCGTCGGGATTGCCGCCGCGGTGGCGGCCGCGTGTGCGGGCGGCGTGCGGCTCTTGTCGCCGTGGCTCGACGACTATCTGGTGATCCCGCTCTATCTCGCCTGCATTAGCCTGCCCGCCTACGGGCTGGCCAATACGCAGGACGGCATCGCGCGCAGCCACGATTGGGTCACGCTCAGCCTGATCCCGACCTACGTGGCGCGCCAGATCCTGATCACCGCCCTTATGGCCACGGCCTATGCGGGCGGACTGCCTATGAACGCAGTGACCGCCGTGATCATGGCGGGCGTGTCCATCTGGCTGCCGACCATCGGCCAGTTCGTGGTGCTCAACGCGCGGCTCGCCAAACGCGTCGCGCCCGGCCCCAAGACGCTCGCCATCAAGCATTGGCTCGCGACCTCCGGCCCGATCCTGCTGGTCGAGGGATTCTATCTGTTGCTGACCTACGCCGACATTCTGGTGCTGCAGCAGTTCCGCCCGCCCGACGAGGTCGCGGTCTATTACGCCGCCGCCAAGACGCTGGCGCTGGTTTCCTTCATCTACTACGCGATCTCGGCGACCAGCGCCCACCGGTTCAGCGTCTATCATGTCGCCGGCGATCGCGCCGGCCTGTCGGCCTTGATCGCGCAATCGATCAAATGGACGTTCTGGCCCTCGGTCGCCGCCACCGCCTTGCTGCTCGCGGCCGGGCAACCGTTGCTGCGCCTGTTCGGCGCGCAATTCGCCGGCGGCTACCCCTTGATGTTCATCCTGGCCGCCGGCCTGCTGGCGCGCGCCGCCATCGGGCCGATCGAGCGGCTCCTCAATATGCTGGGCGAGCAGCGCGCCTGCGCGCTCATCTATGGGGCCGCGTTTGCGATCAATTTTGCCGCCTGCCTGGCGCTCATTCCGCTGTTCGGGGCCGCCGGCGCCGCCACCGCCACCAGCACGGCGCTGATCGTCGAATCCATCATGCTGTTCCGCGTGACCAAGCGCCGGCTGGGCTTTCACGTTTTCATCTGGGGCAAGGCGGAGGCTTGAGGCTGTGCACGGCACGATCGAATCCGTCTTTCGGATCGAGTGGCGGCCGCTGGCGGAACTGGCGCCGCATGCAGCGCCCTGGCGTGCGCTGGCGGGACGCGCACTCGAGCCCAATGTATTCTATGAGCCCGCCTTCGCGCTCGCCGCCGCGCCGGTGTTCGGCCGCGATGTGAGCGCCGGCCTGGTGTGGTCGCGCGCCGCACCGGCGCAGCTGCTGGGCTTTTTCCCGGCCCGGATCGAGCGCCGCCGCTACGGCGTCGCCCTGCCGGTCCTGGTCGGCTGGACGCATCCGTTCGGCCCGCTCGGCACGCCGCTCGTCGATCGCGACGCGGGCGCCGCGGTGATCTCCGCCTGGCTCGATCACTTGGCGAGCAATCCCGACCTGCCGCGCTTGCTGATGATGCCCTGTCTGCCGGAAAGCGGTCCGCTCGCACAGGCCTTCGCGGCCGCGCTTGCGCAGCGCCAGGGAAGGAGCGTCTCCTTCGACAGCCATCAACGCGCGCTGCTGGCGCCACCGGATGCGGGCGAGCTTTATCTCGACCGCGCCATCGGGGCCAAGAAGCGCAAGGAGCTGCGGCGACAGCGCAAGCGGCTCGCCGATGCCGGCGCGGTTACGTCGAGCATCGTCGGCGAACCCGCCCCCATGGTCACGGCGCTTCGCGATTTCTTCGGGCTGGAAGCTTCCGGATGGAAGGGACGGGCCGGAACCGCCGCCCGCGCGGACGATGGCATTCGGGCGTTCATGGAGAATGCTGTCATAGGCCTCGCCCGCGAGGGCAAGGCAGAGATCGCTCGGCTCACCGCCGCCGACCGCGCCATTGCGGCGCTCGTGACGCTGCGGAGCGGCACGACCGCCTGGTGCTGGAAGATCGCCTATGACGAGGCCTTCGCGCGCTTTTCCCCGGGCGTGCAGCTCATCATCGACGTGACGCAGGCGCTGCTCGATGATCGCAGCATCGCGCGCGCGGATTCCTGCGCTACCGCCGGCCATCCGATGATCGACCATATCTGGCGCGAGCGCCTCACGCTGGCCGACCGGCTGGTGCGACCGGGGCCGCAAGGCGCCTTCGCGCTCGCCTGCACGCTCGAGCGGGCGCGCCGCGCCGCCATTGCGGCGCTCAAGCGCTTGCGCGATCTCGCGCGGGCACGACCGTAGCGGACTCCAGGCCGGCGACTATGCGGCGCCGGCGCCATCGACAATTTCTCATACCTGCCCTCCATCCCGGAATGCCGAATCCCCTTTTCGCGGGGCGCGTCTGCGGATAAGCCATCCAAGCTGCCCGCACGCGCGGTCGGCAGCGGCAGAAAAGGCCAGAAAAGGCCAGGAAAAGGCCAACGGGCGCAGGCGCGGAACAATGCTGCAGCAATCACCCGCCCGCGCCGATACCCCCGACATCGACTGGCCCCTGCTGGTCCCGCTATTGGCCAATGCCGTCATGGTGCAGATGGTCATCGGCATCCTGCGGGTGACCACGTCCTACCGCACCATCGAGCTCGGCCTGCCGGTGCTGTGGCTCGGCGTCATCTCGGCCAGCTTCGCGCTACTCCCGGTGTTCTCGGCGGTCGCGCTCGGCCGTTTCATCGACCGCGGCAACGACAGCCAGGCGGCCTGGATCGGCACCGGATTGATCCTGATCGCGGCGGTGGGGCTGTGGGCCTGGTCGCCGACCGGCCTGCATCTGCTGGCCTTCACGGTCGTGCTCGGCTTCGGCCACATGTTCTGCATGGCGGCGCACCAGATGCTGGCGGTGCGCAGCGCCAATATGCGCGGACGCGAGGTGGCGTTCGGGCACTTCATGGTGGCGGTTTCGACCGGTCAGGGGCTCGGCCCGTTCGTGGTCGGATGGCTCGGCGGCGCCACCACGGTCCCGGCGACCGGCCACCTGTTCGGCATCGGCTTGATTGCGGCTGCGCTGAGCCTGGCGGTCGCGTTCACGCTGCGGCCGGCACCACGGCCCTCGGCGCACGCATCGGACGGCCCCGTGGTGGCGGTCAGCACGCTCGTGCGCATGCCCGGAATGATTGCCGTGATCACCGCGAGCGTCGTGACCGTCACGGCGCTCGACCTCCTGGTCATCTATCTGCCGCTCATCGGCGCGGAGCGCCATGTCGATGCGAGCGACATCGGGATATTGCTGGCGATCCGCTCCGTCGCGGCCCTGGTGGCGCGCGCCTTCTTCTCCAGGCTGATCGTCGCGCTCGGACGCCGCCGGCTCACGCTCGCGAGCATATCGGTCGCGGCGGCGGCTTTTGTGGCGCTCGCGCTCCCCTCGCTGCCGGTGATGTATTTGGCGGTCATTGCGATCGGCCTCGGCCTCGGCATTGCGACGACCACCACGTTGTCGGGGATCGTTGATCTCGCGCCCGCGGAGGCGCGCGGTACCGCCTTGTCGCTGCGGATCACCGGCAACCGGGTCGGGCAGGTGCTGGTGCCGTTCCTGGCGAGCCTGATCGCGGTCGCGACCGGTTCCGCGGGAATATTGGTTGTCATCGGGGTGAGCCTGGCGGCGTCCGGAGCAGCCATCCGCATGAACGCACGCCCGGTGTGAGGCGCCCCTCACCCCCGCCCGTCGGCGGGCGCCGCCAAGATCAAGGCCCAGAACACCCGATAC
>DATDGG010000517.1:0-4568 GCA_036522235.1 Xanthobacteraceae bacterium | reverse complement strand
CGGCCGCGATGAATTTGCGATCCGTTTCCATCTGCACCCTTCGGTCAAGGCCAATCGCCTGTCCGACGCCCACGGCGCCATGCTGGTGATGGCCAACAAGGAGGTGTGGACCTTCACCGCCTATGAGGATCGGATCGATCTCGAGGAAAGCGTGTATCTGGCCGGCAATGACGGGCCGCGCCGCACCGTGCAGCTCGTCATCCATGGCCGCGCCTGCAACGTGGTGCGGGTGCAGTGGACGTTCGCGCTGTCCACGCCGCCCGGCCCGGCGGCGCGCCGCGGCCGCGGCGAGGAGCTGCAATAGCCGCTGTGAGAATCGCATGACCGACACGCTCTGCAAGATTTCGCGCGCCTTGATCTCGGTGTCCGACAAAACGAGCCTGATCGAGCTCGCGCGCGCGCTCGCGGGGCGCGGCGTCGAGATTGTCTCGACCGGCGGCACCCGCAGCGCGCTCGCCGCAGCCGGCCTCGCGGTGCGCGACGTCGCCGAATTGACCGGCTTTCCGGAAATGATGGATGGCCGGGTCAAGACCTTGCATCCGAAAGTCCATGGCGGCCTGCTCGCCATCCGCCGCAACCACGAGCACGCGGCGGCGCTCGCCGCCCACGGCATCGCGGCGATCGACCTCCTGGTGGTCAATCTCTATCCGTTCGAGGCGACGGCTAGGCGCGGCGCCGACTTCGACACTTGCGTGGAGAATATCGATATCGGCGGCCCGGCCATGATCCGCGCCGCCGCCAAGAACCACCAGGACGTGACGGTCGTGGTCGAGCCGCAGGACTACGCCCCGCTCATCGGCGAGCTGACCCGGCACGAAGGCTGCACGACGCTGGCGCTGCGGCGCCGGCTCGCCGCCAAAGCCTATGCGCGCACCGCCGCTTACGACGCCGCCATCGCCGAGTGGTTCGCAGCGCAATTGGCCGATCCGGCGCCGGCCTATCGGGTCATCGCGGGAGCGCTGATCGAGCCGCTACGCTATGGCGAGAACCCGCATCAGTCCGCAGCTTTCTACCGCACCAGCGATCAGCGCTTCGGGGTCGCCACCGCCCGGCAGCTGCAAGGCAAGCAGCTCTCCTACAACAACATCAATGATACGGATGCGGCTTACGAGTGCGTGGCCGAGTTCGATCCGGCGCGCACCGCGGCCTGCGCGCTCATCAAGCATGCCAATCCGTGCGGGGTGGCGGAGGCGGAAAACCTGCTCGACGCCTATCGCAAGGCGCTTCGCTGCGATCCGGTCTCGGCCTACGGGGGCATCGTGGCGCTCAACCGCACGCTCGACGCCGAAGCGGCGCGCGCCATGGCCGAGATCTTCACCGAAGTGATCATCGCGCCGGACGCGACCCCCGAGGCGATCGCGGTGCTGGCGGCGAAGAAGAACCTGCGCCTGCTCGTCGCCGGCGGCCTGCCCGACCCGCGCGCAGCGGGGCTCGCGGTGAAATCGGTCGCCGGCGGGCTCTTGGTGCAGTCGCGCGACAATGCGGTGGTCGACGACATGGAGATGAAAGTCGTCACAAGGCGCTCGCCGACCAATGCCGAGCTTGCGGATCTGGCGTTCGCGTTCCGGGTCGCCAAGCACGTCAAGTCGAACACCATCGTGTACGCCAAGGACCGCGCCACCGTGGGCATCGGGGCCGGCCAGATGAGCCGGGTCGATGCCTCCCGCATCGCGGCCCGCAAGGCGCTGGATGCCGCGCAGGCCGCGAAGCTCGCGGAGCCGCTCACCAAGGGCTCGGTGGTCGCCTCGGATGCCTTCTTCCCGTTCGCGGACGGGCTAATGGTGGCGATCGAAGCCGGCGCCACCGCGGTGATCCAGCCCGGCGGCTCGATGCGCGACGACGAGGTCATCAAGGCCGCCGACGACGCCGGCATCGCCATGGTGTTCACCGGCACGCGGCATTTCCGGCATTGAGCAGGCCGCGTGCGGTGCGACAATGGACGAAGGTGACAGGTCGGCGACGGAAGAGCGGCTCATCGCGGCCACGGTCGGCAAGATAGAGCCGCTGAACCGGGCGATCGCGCTCGAGCCCTACGATCCCGAATGGCCGTCCCGGTATGCGATTCTGGAGCGGCAGATTCGCGAGGCCTTGGGACGCAAGGCGCTGCTGATCGAGCATGTCGGCTCGACCTCGGTACCCGGGCTCTCGGCAAAGCCGGTCATCGATGTGGTGCTGGCGGTCGCGAATTCTGCCGATGAAAGTGCCTATGTGCCGCCGTTGGAACGTCTGGGCTATGTGCTGAGGATTCGCGAGCCCGCCTGGTTCGAGCATCGGATGCTGAAATCTCCCGGCATTGACGGGAATATTCATGTGTTCTCGCAAGCCTGCGAGGAGATCGGCCCCATGCTGGCTTTTCGCGACCGGCTGCGCGCCGACGATGATGATCGGAAATGGTACGAACGCACCAAGCAGGAATTGGCGGCGCGCACATGGAAATACATGCAGAACTATGCCGACGCCAAGTCCGGCGTGGTCAGGGAAATCTTGAATAGAGCGCTTGGCGCGGGCGGCCGCTTGCGGCCTTGAATCAGTTCGCGCCCACCTTCGATCTCTTTCTCAGAATCCCGAGATAGACGAAGTAGCTCGTCAGCAGGGCTCCGACCACGAGCCCGAATATCTGCCAAGGGAAGACGAAAACCGCGCGGCCGCCGGATATCTCATCGGCGATGGTCATGAGGTTTCCGACGATCATCATGATGCCGCCGGCTCCGCCCAGCCACAGGAGCTTGGGGGAGACCGTCTGGGCGATGCGCTGAAGCCGCTCCCCGGTGGCAATGCGCTCCTCGGTGCGCGGCGCGCCGGCGAGCAGCGGCCGCATGGCGCGAACCGCGAAAAAGTAGGGCAGAAACGCGATCGCAATCACTGCCAGCAGGGTCATGACAAACACAGCAATGAATTCGACGGTCGATATTCGCAGCGCGGCGCCCGTCGCGGCGATCAGGACACCGAGCCCCAGACCGACCAGCATGACGACCATCATCACCAGAATGGTCTGCACGCGCTGCCGCCGCAGGCAGGCGGCGAGCTCGGCCTTCTGCGCCTCGTTCACCAGATAGGCGGGCGCACGCGTGAGGGGCCACGAGAGGGTCGGCGGCTGGAACACGTAACCGCCGCCGACCGGCTTGAACGCGGCTTCCTCGGCACCTTCGTACCATCGGGCCATTGGGTTTTCCTCGTGAGTTTCTCCTCGTTGAGCACTCCTCGTCGCACCCGTCTTTCGGCCAGCTGCGCGAAACCCATCTTACGATCTTCGCCCGAGCCTCCGCTTGAGTATCACCAGATATGCAAAATAACTCGTTAGGACGACCCCGGCCAACAAGCCGAGCAGGGACCAGACGATATCCAAGCCGACGCTGCCTTCCGAGACGGCCAGCCAGATGGACTTGATGTTCGACGCTGCAATCAAAGCCCCGCCCACCCCACCCAGCATCAAGGGCACCGGCTTTATCACGGCGGCGACGCCGACGATCTGTTGGTGCAACGTGACGTGTTCGTCCAGGCGCGTCAGCTCGGCCAGCAAGGGCTCGATCTCGCGCATCAGATAGAGGTGCCGCGCCAGCGCCACCGCGAGCATCGCCGCCAATGTAAGGATGATGAAGAGGCCGGCGGTCGAGGGGTCGGGAGCGGAGCTGGCCTGGAACCACACCGTCAAGCCGGCCGCGACCAGCACCCCAACCACCATGAGCCGCAGGAGAAAGCGCTGCCGCTGCCGCAGATAGGCGGCAAGGCTCGCCTTCTGGGCTTCGTTCACCAGATAGCGGCGCCAGCTGCCGAGCAGCCACGGCGTAGCGCAGCGGAACTCGTAGCCGCCCTCGGTCGGCTTGAAAGAGGTTTCGACGGCGCGATCGAAAATGCTCGGCATGCAGTTCTCCTCGCCGCCTGGACGCGATCTGTCAACTCATTCGCGCTATTGCCGGACCAGGTCGCCCAACAGGCTCGCCGCCACCGTGAGCTTGGAGACCGTGAGACCCGATTGGGCGATCTCCTGCACCTGCGCGCGGATGCGATCAACCTCCTGGCGTCGCGGCGCGATCCAGGCTTCCACCGCGCCCACCCCGGCCGTCCCGTTGCCCGCCATGGCGGCGGTGACGCGGCGCTCGGCGTCGCCGATCTGGTCGAGCGCGCGATCGAGCGCCAGGCGATCGAAATAATCGGATACGTTGATCGCGCGCGCGGCGCCCGCGATGCGAACGACCCCGTGCGGATGTACCTGCGCGAAATGGGCACGGTGCCCCTGCTGACGCGCGAAGGCGAAGTCACGATCGCGAAGCGGATCGAGCGCGGACAGAACCTCGTACTGAAAACGATCACGCGTTCACCGCTGGTGCTCAAGGAACTCCTCAACATTGGCGAGGATTTGCGCAAGGGCACGCGCTCGATCAAGGAAATCGTTCAGTTCGACGACGAAGAGCTGACCGAAGAGAAGATCGATGCAAAGACTAAGAAGACACTGAAGGTTCTCGAGCGAATCGCGAAGCTCTATCTCGAGTGCCTGAAGCAGGCCGCCCGCCTTGAGAACATTCCGAAGTCGAAGAAAAAGCCGTATCTCCGCCTGAAGTATTCGGTGT
>DATDGG010000516.1:0-16020 GCA_036522235.1 Xanthobacteraceae bacterium | reverse complement strand
TGTTCCAGGCGACGCCCTCGATCCTCACCCACGACCGCCTGATCGCTTTCCTGAAGGAGAAGATTCTCACGCTCGGCACCGCCGCCTGTCCGCCCTATCACCTCGCCATCGTCATCGGCGGCACCTCGGCCGAGCTCACCATGAAGACCGTCAAGCTCGCCTCCTGCCGCTATCTCGATTCGCTCCCGACGCAAGGCTCGGAGGACGGCCACGCCTTCCGCGATCTCGACATGGAGCGCGAGGTGCACAAGCTGACCCAATCGCTCGGGGTCGGCGCCCAGTTCGGCGGCAAGTATTTCTGCCACGACGTGCGGGTGATCCGCCTGCCGCGCCATGGCGCCTCGCTGCCGATCGGGCTCGGCGTCTCCTGCTCGGCCGACCGCCAGGCGCTCGGCAAGATCACGCGCGACGGCATCTATCTCGAGGAGCTCGAGCACAATCCGGCGAAATATCTGCCCGATATCGACGCCAAGACGTTGGGCGGCGACGTGGTCGAGATCGATTTGCGCAAGCCGATGCGGGAAATATTGGCCCAGCTCGCGCGCCATCCGATCAAGACGCGGCTCTCGCTCACCGGGCCGATGGTGGTGGCGCGCGATCTCGCCCATGCCAAGCTGCGCGAGCGGCTCGAAAGCGGGCAGGGGCTGCCGGATTATTTCAAGAACCATCCGGTCTATTACGCGGGCCCCGCCAAGACGCCGGAAGGCTATGCGTCGGGCTCCTTCGGCCCGACCACCGCGGGGCGCATGGACAGCTTCATCGATCAATTCCAGGCGGCCGGCGGCTCGCTCGTCTCGCTCGCCAAGGGCAATCGCTCGGCCGCGGTGCGCGAGGCCTGCCAGAAGCACGGCGGCTTCTATCTGGCCTCGATCGGCGGGGCGGCGGCTAATCTCGCCGAGCACTGCATCAAGAAGGTCGAGGTGCTGGAATTCCCCGAGCTCGGCATGGAAGCGATCTGGCGCATCGAGGTCGAGAACTTCCCGGCCTTCATCGTGATCGACGACAAGGGCAACGACTTCTTCAAGGAACTGAATTTGGGGTAGGCGCTCCTACTTTGTCATGGCCGGGCCTTGTCGCGGCCATCCCGCTCAGGTTGGCACGGCCGTGCGTTCCTTGCCGAGGTTGCCGGGACAAGCCTGGCAACGACAACAACAAGCGCTAACCCACCGCGCTCACCCCCGCCTGCGCGACCTGCTCGTCCTCGTGCGATTGCACGCCAGAAACGCCGACCGCCCCCACGCATTCGCCCTTATGCATGATCGGCAGGCCGCCCTGGATGAGAATTCCGGCCGGGAAATTCGCGAAGGCCGGCCGCTCCTTGACGCGGTCCTCGAAGAACTTGCTGGGGCGCTTGGTCATGGCGGCAGTGCGCGCCTTGCCGATCGAGACCTCGGCCGAGATCGGCGGCGCGCCCTCCATGCGATGGAACTCGAGCAAAAAGCCGCCTTCGTCGAGCACGGCGATCGACACGTTCCACTTGTTCTTCTCCGCTTCCGCCTTGCAGGCGCTCACGATCTTGGCGGTGTCGGCGGCGGTCAGGCAGGGTCGCTCGCGCATGGAGGCTCCTCAAGGGCTTGGACGGGGCTTATGATGCTGGGCTTAAAGCAGTTTGGGCTTAAAGCAATGACGGGACAGACGGCAAGGAGGAAGCCATGCGGCAATACGATCGAGCATCCGAGCACGGCCTTTCACGGCGCGCGATATTTGCCGGCGCGGCCGCCGGCGCGCTCGCCTTCGCGGCCGACCCCGCCGCGGCGCAGCGCTGCGCCGGGCCGCCGCCGCCGCACGCCAAGGGGCCGCTGGTGTGGCTCGATCTCGATCAGCAGGAGCTCGACGACGCCTACGACCAGTCGGTCTATGCCTTCAACCAGGGCACCATTGCCGAACGGCGGCGCGCCAATAGCGAGCTGGCGCTCAAGGTCCTCGGGCCGCCGCAGCGCGTCGCCTATGGTCCGACCGAGATCGAGAAGCTCGACATCTATCGCAGCAAGCGCGCCAACGCGCCGATCGCCATCTTCATTCACGGCGGCTCGTGGCGCAACGGCCGCGCCTCCGACAGTACCTATCTGGCCGAGCCGTTCGTCAAGGCGGGCGCGCATTACGTGATCCCGGACTTCATCAATGTGCTCACGGCCGGCGGCGATCTCTTCCCGATGGTCGAGCAGGTCCGCCGCGCAGTGGCCTGGGTCTACAAGAATGCCGCAAGCTTCGGCGGCGACCCCAACGCCATCTATCTCACCGGCCACTCCTCCGGCGGCCATCTCGGCGGCTGCATCGTCACCACCGATTGGGCCGCGCAGGGGCTGCCGCTCGATATCCTCAAAGGAGCGTTGCTCGGCAGCGGCATGTACGACCTCAAGGCGGTGCGGCTGTCCAAGCGCAGCCAATACGTCAAGTTCACCGATGCGATGGAAGAGGAGCTCTCCGCCCAGCGCCATCTCGATCGCCTGCACACCCCGCTCATCCTCATTCACGGCACCTTGGAGACGCCGGAATTCCAGCGCCAGACCCGCGATTTCTACGCGGCCGTGAAGGCGGCCGGCAAGCCGGTCGAGCTGCGCGTTGGCCAGGGCTATAATCACTTCGAGACCCAAGAGACGCTCGCCAACCCCTATGGCCTCATGGGCCGCGCCGCCTTCGAGCAGATGAAGCTCGCTTCCGCATAAGATGAGGAGAACGCCGTGGCAATGACCGACAGCGTGCTGGACGCCGCGCGCAGGAGCGCCGCGCCGGCACTGCCCAAGAAGGGCCCGCTGGTGTGGCTCGACCTGGATCAGGCGGAACTCGACGCCGCCTATGACCAGAGCAAATACGCCCCCAACCAGGCGCAGGTGCAGGAGCGGCGGTTGTTCGCCAGCAAGCGGACGCGCGCGGCGCTCGGCGAGCCGCTGCGCTTCGCCTATGGGGCAAGCGAGATCGAAGGGCTCGACGTCTACCGGACGGAACAGGCCAACGCACCGGTCAGCGTCTTCATCCACGGCGGCGCCTGGCGCAACGGCCGCGCCGCCGACTTCGCGTATCTCGCGGAAATTTTCGTGCATGCCGGCGCCCACAGCGTCATTCTGGATTTCAACAGCATCGACGCTGCCGGCGGCAACCTGATGACCATGGCGCGCCAGGTGCGCAGCGCGGTCGCCTGGGTCTACCAGAACGCGGCGCGCTTCGGCGGCGATCCGAATAGGCTCTATGTTTGCGGCCACTCCTCCGGCGGCCATCTCGCCGGCACGGTCGTGTCGGCCGACTGGCGCAAGGATTTCGACCTGCCGCGCGACGTGGTGAAAGGGGCGCTGCTGTGCTCGGGCATGTATGAGTTGAAGCCGGTGCGGCTCTCGGCCCGCTCCAACTATGTCAAGTTCACCGACGAGATCGAAGAGGAGCTCTCCGCGTTGCGTCACCTCGACCGCATCGCTTGCCCGCTGATCGTGGGTTACGGGACCTGCGAGACGCCCGAGTTCCAGCGCCAGGCCCGCGACTTTGCGGCGGCGCTGACGGCCGCCGGCAAGCCGCACCAGCTCCTGGTCGGCGAGGCCTACAATCACTTCGAGATGCTGGAGACGCTCGCCAATCCCTACGGCTTGCTCGGCCGTGCCGTGCTCGCGCAGATGGGCCTTCCGATCGGGTGAATGCAGGATCCACGAACCGGCTCGGTTGTGACCGGACAGCAGCAACCAAACAGCCCCTTCTCACAAAGTGGGCGGAAGGGATAATTTGGCCGATGGACGGGCGGCAAAATTCTCCAAGCACGATCGACGAGGACGAGGTCGCGCATTTCTCACGCCTTTCGGGACAGTGGTGGGATCTGCGCGGGCCGCTCAAGGCGTTGCACAAGTTCAACCCGACGCGCGTCGGCTACGTTCGCGACCGCGCCGCCGCCCATTTCGGCCGCGATCCGACGCGGCTCGACAGCCTCGCCGGGCTGCGCATTCTCGACATCGGATGTGGCGGCGGGATTTTATCCGAGCCGCTGGCGCGCCTAGGCGCAGCCGTCGTCGGCGCCGACCCATCGCAAAGCAACATCGCGGTCGCGCGCAAGCACGCGGAGCAGAGCGGTCTCGCGATCGATTACCGCAACACCACCGCGGAATCGCTGGCCGACGCGGGCGAGATTTTCGATTTGGTTCTCGCGATGGAGGTGGTCGAACACGTTGCCGATGTCAGTCTGTTCATCGACCGTGCAGCCGCGATGGTGAAGCCCGGCGGGCTGATGTTCGTCGCAACCTTCAACCGCACCCTGCAGGCCCTCGTTCTGGGGATTGTCGCTGCCGAATACATTCTGCGCTGGGTGCCGCGCGGGACTCACCAGTGGGGAAAATTCGTGACGCCGAATGAGCTCCGGGCGGCCCTTGGGCGGAGCGGATTGCAGGTCGTCAACCAAACCGGCGTGATCTATGAGGTTTTTGGCTACCGCTGGCGGCTTTCCGGCAACATGGACGTGAACTACATGCTGGTCGCAGAACGGAGAGCTTGACGAACAAGAGCCCCGGCCGGACAGCCACATCGCGACCGGGGCCTTTGTGCGCCAATCGGCCCCAACTACCGTGAACCGATGCCGCAAGCCTAGGGATCGCGGCTTTCCGCAAATTGAAGCCGCGGCCGAGAAAAGCAGAAACGACCATTAACCATGATGGGCGCGGAAGGCGTCTAATTGAGCAGGTCCAAAATATTGCCGTCGATCCGGGAAGCGGAGAAAGCGCCGTCCTGAGGATAGAGCGTTGCCCGCACCTGGCCGCGCGGCCGCAATCCCGGCCGTGCGATGTAGTCGACGCGCTCCGGCGGCGGCGCGAACGCGATCCGGTGGCGGCGCAGGATCGTCGCCAGCGCGACCTTGACCATGGCCATGCCGAGCAAATAGCCGGGGCAGTTTCGCGGGCCCGCGCTGAACACGAGATATTCGAACGGGGACGGGTTGAGTGAGGCCCAACGTTGCGGGGAGAAGCTGTCGGGCTCGGGATAGCGCCCGGGCAGGCGATTGGTGACGAAGGCGCTCAGCATGATCCGCGTCCCTTTGGGGACCGGATGGCCGGCGATGCTGGTGTCAGCCTGCGCGACGCGCGCCTGCATCGGGGCCGGCGGCAACAGGCGCATGCTCTCCTTGATCACCGCGTCGAGCCAAGGCAGGTCGGCGATCCGCTGCAGGCTCGGCGGCGCGTCGGCAAGCGCGCTGTTGAGCTCGCCCAGGAGGTCGCGCGCGATCTGCGGGTGCTGTGCCAGAAGAAACAAGGTCCAGATCAACGCGTTCTGGCAGGTCTCGAACACCGCGCCGAAGAGCTGCGGCATCAGGCCGACGAGCGTCGTGTCGCGGGCGGCCGTGCCGTCCTCCTCGGGATTGTTGATCATGATCGAGAGCAGGTCGCCGCCGTCCAGCTTCCCGCGCTTCTGGCCGACCCAGTCGAGAATGCAGCGCTCGAGCGTCTCGCCTTCCCGGAGGAATTGACCATAGGGCGTGAGCGAAAGATTGATCGGACAGGCACGCACCGCGGGCGACCATTTGAGCGCGAACAGGTGGCTCACCATGTCGGCGATCGGATAGCCGCGCGCGCGGTCGTCCCCGAACAACAGGCCGATCGCGAAAGTATGCATCAGCCGGCACACGCGCTCCCATAGATCGATGGTCTCGCCGGACGGCCAGGCGGCGATCTCCTCCTCGGCGAGCGCCGCCATCCGCTCGCCCAGCGCCTCGACGCTGTTCTTGCGCAGCGGCGGAAGCATGAGGCGCCGGTAATGCGCATGGCGCGGGCCGTTCATGCGCGCGAGCCCGGCGCCGAGCCGCCGCGCCGCCGAGTTTTTGGGGCCGCCCGGAAAGATGCTGACCGGTCGCCAGACCGCCGGATTGCTCAGGACCTCGTTGTTGAACTCCGCCCCGGCCGCCAGGATGAGCGGCACGCCGAAGGTGGCGATCTTGAGCTTGGAGGTGAGCGGCAACAGGTCGGAGACCACGATCAGCGGTCCATATTCGGCATGGCTGGCGCGCATTGCAGTGACCGGATCGCGCAGCAGCCGCCATCCCACGCGCATGGCCGCGGGACCGCTCAAATGCACCGGCTGGATCGGGGCGGGGCTCATGCGCGGTCTTTCCGCCGCGCCACGAAGCAATGCGTGAACAGCCTTGCGGCATGCTCGTCGAGCGCGAAGCCGCCTTGGCTCGGCCACAGCGCGGACAGTTCTTGTCCGCCGAACCCCGCCCGCACGCTCACGATTGCGTCGTGCAGGGCGACCTCGTTGCAGCCGATCGCCCAGAGCAGCCGGCTCGCGCGCAGCGCAAATTTGTTGCGGCGCGGCTCGCAGGCCACGACCAGTTGCGCCGCGCGCCCCGCCAGCGCCAGGAGACGCGCCAGCTGCTCCTGCTGGAAGTGATGCAAGAACAAATTGGTGGTGATGATGTCGACGCTGGACGTCTTGAGGCCATCCAGATAGGCGAACACGTCCGCCGCGACGGCCTCTGCCTTCCAGCCCAAAGCCGTGAAGGCGTCCTTGGTCTCCTGGCTCACGATGCTCTGACGATCGAGCAGGGTCACGGTGACGCCGGTCCAGCGCGCGGCCAGCCGGCGCGCGACGGCGAGCGTGAAAGTGCCGTCGCCGGTTCCGAGATCGAGGATCGTGCGCGGCCCGCCGTCGCCCCAATGCTCGGCCAAGAGGCGCGTCATGATCCCGGTCTGCAGGATGACGGCATTGATGCGCTTAAGACCGCGCCGTGCCGCAACCGCACGGGCATCGTCCGCCGGCATGTGATCCAGCAATTCCGGCTCGACACTGCGCAGCAGGCTCATATCCCCTCCAGCCTCATTCGCCGCGGCCCTGCTGGAGCTTACCCGGCGAAAGCGGGCAGGGACGGGGACCCCATCCGCCCCACGCCGGCGCGGCCACCTAACCCGCCGGGATGTCTCGTGGCAACGCCTTTCGGGTTTTGCCGGGGCGCCTGCGCAAGGCGGGGGCTTGCCGGTCGACGACCTGCGAGGCCTGTTGTATCGCTGCTGCCAATCGGTGGGGCCTGGTTCGATGCAGATCATTCGCGGAAAAAAAGCTCTGGTCACCGGCGCAGCCTCCGGCATCGGCCGCGCGCTCGCGCTGGCGCTGGCGCGCGAGGGCGCCGACCTCTGTCTCATCGATATCGACGAGGCGACGCTCGCCGTTACCGCGCAGGAGGCGCGCGGCCTTGGCGTTGCCGTCAAGAGCCTCGTCTGCGATCTCACGCAATCGGCCGCGATCACGGCCGCCGTCGGTTCCGTGCTCGCCGAGTGGGGGGCGGTGAACATTCTCGTGAACAATGCCGGCATCGCCTATTACGGGGCGACCCACGACATGACGGCGGCGCAGTGGGAGCGCCTCATATCGCTCAATCTGCTGGCGCCCATTCAAATGACCCGCGAACTCATCCCGACACTGCTGGCGCAGGACGAGGCGCACGTCCTCAACGTCTGCAGCATTTTCGGTTTGGTGCCGATGCGCAAAGGCGCCGCCTATCAGGTCAGCAAATTCGGTCTGGTCGGCTTGAGCGCGGCGCTGCGCGCGGAATATGGCCGCGATTTCGGCGTGACCGCGCTGTGCCCGGGCTTTGTGCGCACCGCGTTGCTCGAGAGCTTCGCGACCGGCGATCCGTCCAAGAAGCGCTATGAGGTACCGGCCTGGATGTGCACCAGCCCCGACAAGGTCGCGGCCGTGGCGATCCGCGCCATCCGCCGGAACAAGGGTCTGGTCGTGATCACGCCGGCGGCGCGCATCATCTGGTGGATGGCGCGCTTGTCGCCGCCTTTCGTCGACTGGCTCACGCGCCAGGGCTGGCGCGGCAAACGGCGCAAGGGCGATGCCGGCTGATCCCTCGCGCGCGTTGTTGCCGCTACCTTGATGATGTGGCAATCAATTTCCGGCCCTCGCCGGCCAGGCTGGCCGGTCTCTGACAGCGAGCATTAAGTTGATTTGGCGGCGGCAGGTCTTCTATGTCGAAGGCTACGATCCACGCGGCGCCGCAGGCTACTATGACCTGTTCGCTCGCGCCTGGAAGCGCTGTCGCGACGTCTGGCGCTTCGAGGGCAAGCTCGGCGAGCTCAGCCTCGATTCGGAATTGATCGCCCATTGGGACATCGCTGCCACGGGACCCAACTGGCAGGTGGCCACGCGCTACGAATTCCTGCGGCTGGAAGGCGTCATCGGCGCCAATATGGCGGAGCCGATGTGGCGGCAGATACCGCGCGCGCTCGCCTGGGCGATCGACGACCACTTGAGCGGAACCACGGCGCGCATCTTTCGGGCGGCATGGCGGTTCGAGCTCCACCTGCTCTACTTCCAGGCATTGCTGCTCATGTGGCTGGTGCTCTCGGTTGCCGGCGGCGTGATTGCAGCGCTCGTCGCCGCACGGGTCGCCGCCTGGCCCGATCTCGCGGCCGTTGCGGTCGGCATTGCGGCGGCGATCGGCTGCTTTGTGGCGTTGCGGCCGCTGGCCGATCGATGGCAGGTGGTGCAGATCAACAATTGCTGGCCCTATCTGCGCGAGCTCGCGCGCGGAAAGGCCTCTTCTTTCGATCGGCCGATCGACGCCTATGCGGCCCGGGTCGTGGCCGCCGCGCAGGCCGCGCAATGCGATGAAATTGTCGTGGTCGGGCACAGCGCCGCCGGCGTCACCGCGTCGGCCGTGATGGCGCGTGCCTTGGCGCTTGATCCGGAGGCGGGCCGGCGCGGGCCGCAATTGGTGCTGCTGACCCTGGGCTCGGTGCTGCCGGCGGCCGCGCTCCACCCGTCCGCGCAGAAGATGCGCGACGTGATCGCGCGCCTCGCCACCGAGCCGTCGCTCACCTGGATCGACTGCGTCTCGCGCAAGGACGTCATGAATTTCTGGGAGTTCGATCCGATCGCCGGCGTCGGCGTCGAGGCAGGTGCGCGGCGCTGCAATCCGATCGTCTGGCCGGTGCGGTTCAAGGAGGTGGTTTCGCCCGAATATTACAAGCGCCTGCGGCTGAGCTTTTTTCGGCTGCACTATCAGTTCATCATGAGCGGCGATCGACGGGCACCCTACGACTATCCGATGCTGGTTTCTGGCCCGGCCGGGGTCGCCGACTGGGCCCGGCATCCCCAGGAGCTCGCTGCCGCGTTCGCCCCGGACGGCGCGTTCGCCCCGCAAGCCGGTACAGCCGCCGCAACGGCTGGCGCGGTCGCGCAAAGTTGAAACAAACTTCGCCCGAGCTTCATTGCCTCACCGCAGATCCGGAGTTCGTGGCGTAACCCTCGACCTGATTTGCCTTGTGGGTCTCCCTCGGGTCGCGGCCCGCGGACAGGCTCTCCCCCTTTCAGGGGGAGGTTTAAGGTGGCAAACGTAGGCTTTCGGTTTCGGCGATCTCGGCATTGCGGTGGCCCTCCGGACCGGGCACAATGCGGGGTGGCGCGATATCGCTTTTGGACGGTCGGAGCGGCCAGGCTTCGGGGCCAGGAATGGTCCGCATCCGACCATTGTCCATCGCGTATGAGCTTCGAGTTGTGAGCTTCGAGTTATGAGTTTCGAGCCTGTCACTGATCAAGCCGTCGCTTAATCAACTCTCACGAGCTCGGTAGGCTAAGCCAGTAGAAGACGTGATCGAGTAGAAGACTTGGAACCGGCCCCAATGGGAAGAGACCACAGGAGCATGAGATGAAGACAAAGAGTCGATTGTACTTGAGCGTGGCGGCGGTCGCCGTCGCGGCAATCATGAGCGCCCCGTCCGCGCAGCTGCGGGCCCAACAGGCCGCCAACCCGGCCATCCATGTCGGCGCCAACGATCTCGGCGGCGTGGTCACCGGGCCGGGCGGGCCGGAGGCGGGCGTTTGGGTGATCGCCGAGACGACTGATCTCGGCACCAAGATGGCCAAGATGGTGGTCACCGACGACCAGGGCCGCTATGTGCTGCCCGACCTTCCGAAAGCCAATTACAACGTCTGGGTCCGCGGCTACGGGCTCGTCGATTCCGCGAAGGTGCAGAGCGCGCCCGGCAAGATGCTCAACCTCACCGCCGTGAAGGCGCCCAGCGACGCCGCCGCGGCGCAATATTATCCGGCCGTCTACTGGTTCGCGATGATGAAGATTCCGGACAAGAGCCAGTTCCCCGGCACCGGGCCGAACGGCAACGGCATCAGCCCGCAGATGAAGGACCAGGGCCAGTTCCTCGACATGGTCCGGACCGACGGCTGCGTGACCTGCCACCAGCTCGGCAACAAGGCGACGCGCGAGATCCCCAAAGAGCTCGGCGACTTCAAGACCGGCCTCGAGGCGTGGACGCGGCGCGTCCAATCCGGCCAGGCCGCCACCAACATGATCAACAATCTCGACCGCATGGGCACCCAGGCGACCTTGAAAATGTTCGGTGACTGGACCGACCGGATCAAGGCCGGCGAGTTGCCGGCATCGAAGCCGCAGCGTCCGCAAGGCATCGAGCGCAACGTCGTCGTCACCGTGTGGGATTGGTCAAGCCCCACCGCCTATCTGCATGACTCGATCTCGACCGACCGGCGCAATCCCACCCTCAACGCCAATGGGCCGCTGTTCGGCGCAACCGAGAACAGCACCGACAATCTGCCCGAGTTCAATCCGGCCCAGAACACGGTCACCCAGGTCAAGATCCCGGTACGCGACCCCAAGACGCCGAGCACCAAGGACGATCCGATGTTCGCCGCATCGCCCTATAACGGCGCCGATCCGATCTGGGACAGCCAGGCCGTCGTCCACAATCCGATGTATGACGAGTTGGGGAACCTCTGGCTCACCGCCCGCATCCGTCCCAACGACAATCCCGACTTCTGCAAGAAGGGCTCGGATCTGGAATCGGCGAAGCTCTTCCCGCTCAATACGTCGGGCCGCCAACTGGCGATGCTGGATCCCAAGACCGGGAAGTTCACGCTGATCAATACCTGCTTCCCGACGCATCACCTCGAGTTCGGCTATGACAAGAACGACACGTTGTGGACCAGTGCCGGCGGTCCGCAGGCCAACGTGGTCGGGTGGCTGAACACCAAGATGTTCCGCGAGACCGGCGACGAGAAGAAGTCGCAGGGCTGGACCGCCCTGATCGTCGACACCAACGGCAAGGGCAAGCGCGAGGGCGAGTACACCGAGCCGAACCAGCCGGTCGATCCCACCAAGCAGCACCGCATCAACGCCGCATTCTATGGCGTTTCGCCGAGCCCGGCCGACAACTCTGTGTGGGGCTCGACGCTCGGCTATCCGGGCGGGATGGTCCGGCTCGATCCGGGCTCTAACCCACCCTCGACCGCCTTGGCGGAAATCTACGATGTCCCGGCGCCCGGCTATTCGCCGCGCGTCATGAACATCGACACCCAGGGCGTGGTCTGGACCTCGCTCGCCAGCGGCCATCTCGCAAGCTTCGATCGCCGCAAGTGCAAGGTCGTCAATGGCCCGACCGCGACCGGCAAGCATTGCCCGGAAGGCTGGACGCTCTATCCGTATCCCGGACCGCAATTCTCCAACGTGACCGATCCGGGCAGCGCCGAGGCGAGCTACGCCACCTGGGTCGACCAGCATGACACGCTCGGCCTCGGCAAGGACGTGCCGATCTCCACCGGCAACGAGAACGACGCAATGCTCGCGCTGGTCAACGGCAAGTTCATCACGCTGCGGGTCCCGTATCCGGCGAGCTTCTACGCCAAGGGGATGGACGGCCGCATCGATGATCCGAACGGCGGCTGGAAAGGCCGCGGCATCTGGACGACGGCCGGCAACCGCACGCCGTTCCACGTCGAAGGCGGCAAGGGCAATCTGCCCAAGGTCGTGCACTTCCAGATGCGGCCCGATCCGCTCGCGGATTGATCGCGCAACGACCGTGGATCGCGGTCTGACCAGAACCCCCGCCCGGCGCAAGCCGGGCGGTTTTTTGTGTCCTCGATCCAAACGTCGCCGACTTAAGAACTTCTTTACCATCCGCGGCGCAGAATCCGGCAGCTTAACGATTTGGAAACCCTGTCGGATGGCGGAGAACCATATGCAGTGGCTCCGGGAACACATGCGCAACCACATCGGCAATGCAGACGCGATCGAGCCTGACGAGAAGGTCCTGAACTTCCAGCGTGGGGGTTCCTCCCCGTCAATGCCGCCGGACAACGGAGCGGTCGATCTGGTCTATCAGGCGGCCGACATGGTGCGCGACGCCCAGGACCGCGCGGCCCAGATCGAGGCGCGCGCCGAGGAGCTGGTCAAGCGGGCGATCGAAAAGCTGCAGATCGCCGAAAATCGCATTCGCGCCGCGGAGGTCGAGCAGCGCTCGGCCGAAGCGGGATTGAACGAGGCCGGGGCGCGCCTTCACGCCGCCGAGAAAGCTCTGCAGCGCGCGCAAGTCAGGATTGCGGCAGCCGAAGGCCAGCTGTCGGCGGCCGAGCTGCGGGCGCGGACCGCGGAGGCGCGGGCGGCCGAGGCCGAGAAGGCACTGCGGCGCATCGAGCAGGCGATCCGCACGCAGATCCTCGATACGCCCCGCGCGGCGACGCCGCGCAAATCGGCCGCAGCCTGAAATCTGCCCCGCCGGCGCCCGCGCGAGCGGGCCAGCGGCGCGCTTAACGCGCTCTCAGCGCGCTTCTTGGGGCCGCCCGTCTGGCGTCCGAAATCGGCGGACTTGCTGGAAAAACGGGGCCTTCCATTAACGACTTCGTATCTTCGGCCACCCTACAAATGCCGGTAGAATGCCCGAAAAACCTCGGGAGGAAGGACCCATGAAGGCGGCTTTGAAGCGCTTCTGGCTTGCGAATTCCGGGGCGACGGCCATCGAATATGCCATGATCGCGGCCGGCGTTGCGCTCGCGATCGTGGCCGGCGTAACCCAGCTCGGAACGACCGTCAGCGGCCTCTACAACGGGGTCCTGGCGGCGCTGAAATAGCCGCCAGACGGCCTCCGGCCGGGTTCTGAGCCCCCCTCCGAAAACCGCCCCCACGGCGTCAAGCAGCCTCGATTTTCGTCGCCTTGCGCAAGGTCGTGCGGATGACCTGCGTTCCGCAACGCTCGCAGGCATGAACGTGGTCTTCAAGGTCGGAGGCTGGCTTGGTCGGGGTGACGGTCTGGAAGACCAGCCGTCCGGTGCAGACCGGGCAGGGCATGATCAAGGATGGCAGCCGAGACGATGCAACCTTTTGCCGGTGCATCCGAGCCCTCCACACG
Source organism: Xanthobacteraceae bacterium (assembly GCA_036522235.1). Lineage (GTDB taxonomy): Bacteria > Pseudomonadota > Alphaproteobacteria > Rhizobiales > Xanthobacteraceae > VAZQ01. The sequence goes on along the minus strand of DATDGG010000516.1, from coordinate 2,896 downwards.
AACGCGCAACATGACAATTTTTCGACGCATTCGAACGGGAGTCAAGGAGTTTTTGTGCGCTGCACACACTTGGTTTGCGGTGCAAACCGGAGAATGGAGAATGGGAAAATGGGGAGGGGGCTGGCGTAGGGTCCTTCCGCGGGCCTTCCGTCTGGCCTCCCGGACCCTAATGGGCCCAGCTGTGCGAGGGCCCCCGGTGGCGCTTGGCCACGGTGTTGGAATGCACTGCGGAACTCTCGCGGTCGTACAATTGGGCGCAGCGGAGCCATCGCTCCGCCATGCGGGTCCACACCGTCCGGTTTTCAGGGTTGCGCGTGAACTTGGCCATGAGCTCGCATTCAGCCGCGAATCTCAAGAACTTTTCCGATGGATTCATGGGGTCTGCCCTGGGCTTAAGTCGGCTACCTGACCAGCAGAACCGGGAGCTGCGCGAAAGGTTCCCTTCGCGAATATCCAATTCAGCCCGCAGGTCACCGAAAAACCAAGAGGCGCGAGACGGCGCGCTGGGGCGGCGCGCATGTCGGAACTTGATCAGGAGGGGGGAAGCGCGGCCAGCTTAAAGCTGGCCGTAGCGTCGCAGGACCTCACGGCAGCTGTTTCCCACGCGAAAGCTGTGGGCCACGAGGGTGGCGCTGCAGCGCAAGAGGTTGCTCCATGTCATGCCGCCGGAGCGGTCGCAGAAACGGGCGGCGGCGGGCCGGCAAGGCGCCAAATCCTGCATATCGATGGCCCCCGCAATCGTGGTCGACAGGCCGAGGAAAAGGAACGTGATCGCAACGGTGCTCTTCATCCGCGGTTTTCTCCTTTTTGGTGTGATTCAGGACTTGCTTACCGTGTTCTGCCGGCCGTGGCTAGCCGGAACGAGGTGCAACGCACAACCCAATCCACAATGCAGTTTCGTCAATAGGTTAGCGACCGCGGTTAAGGATCAAAACCGGACCGGGGGCAGGGTGGCAGGCGGAAATCCGCCGGGCGGCCGCTTGGCGCGGGCCGTTCGACCTGGATCTGAGACAAACGTCGTCGGGGGCCCAGTGCCGTCCCGGGTCAAGCGGGGGACAAGGGCCAGGAGCAAGCCTTGCAATATTTTGGGCCGCTCAGAGGGGGATGTTGCAGCCGGGTTCCACGTACCAATTGCCGTCCCGCCCTCTGACAAAGCCATAATAGGCCCTGGCGAAGGCCGGATTGCCGAAAATGTCAGGGTGGTAGACGGGATTGACCCCGTCCAGGCTGCAGGGCTTTACAAATCCGCCCTTGCGGGACCGGTCGAACCCCCAGCCGGACCAGGCCGTGGACGTGGTGACGAGAACCGCCACGGCGCCGATTGCGGCCGCGACAAGAGCCTTCTTTCCGATCATGGCGGGCGTCTCCTTTGTGGCCGGTGTCAGCAGTACCGCCCTATCCCGGCTGAATTGGGACGCCAGGGGACCACCTAGTCGCCCCGATCCGGCTCGGAGCTTGAGGCGTTGGGAAGAGCGCCGACGACCTTCGCCTGATCGGCCAGCCTCTGCCACGCCTGCGCCATCTCGACCAGAAAGGTCTTGAGCTTGAAATCGGGCGTGGTGCGCGCTTCCTGCAGGCAGCGCGCGGCGTATCGCTGATACTTCTTTCCGGACTGCACTGCGACAATCCCACTGGCGACGACGCCCGGCCCAACGGGCAGATCGTCATTGCAGGCTGATTAGGACACCTACCTAATTAGGACGCCGGCCCCGAAAATGGAACGGCATCCTCGCCCAACATTTCGACAGCCGCGCGATTTTTTTCAATCGGCACGCAATTACCAATGAGCTGGAGGCGGTTTCTGGATACCGCGGATGCGGGGGCTTGTGCTTGTAATGACACTTCTGCCGCTAGCCCGATCAAATCGAGAAAGGCAGCCAGCTGCGGCGGCCTATCACTGCGGAGCAAGCCGCCAACCGAGGCAACCTCACTGTTGCTGGCTTCGTTTTCGGGCTTCCTCCTGGGGCGTTTGAAGATTGTCGAGCTCGGCGAGTTCGTCCGCAAGACGCATCAACTCGCCCCGAATGGATGGGTCATCGCAGCGCTGAACGAGCGCCAAAATTCGAACCACGAATCTTTCCATGGTCTCGCGATCCATGGACACCCCCGCCCTGCTACCGCCTTGGAATAACCCAATACCATAGTGATCGGTGATAAGGTAGCCTTGTGAGGTGACGGTCGCGCGAAACAAAAATGAAAATCCCGCTAGTCTCCCTCCAAATCCGGCCACTGGCGTCGGAAGCCCGGCGCCACGTCGGGTTAGGATCATGGAATTGAGCGATCAGTGCGATGATTTTGAAGTAAAGCTCGACGAGGCCATCAACCGAACGGCCTCGCAGGCGGGCGCGCGCGTGACTTGTCGGCCTTCAACGACGAAGGCGCGAAAGTTTGATCCAGCTCCGCGATCTGGAATTAGATTTTTGTTGGCTTTGGAATTGAAGAAGGCTGGCGCTTGCTCATTGCTCTCCCGCTCGACGACAGCGATATGTGAAAGGAAAATCATTGAGAGGTTCGGGGGCAGCATGAATTTGACTTGGTGATGCCGAGTCCACCTGTTGCCGAACCAGAGCATGAGGCCGCTGACTTGGGGCGGCCTACTGGTCCTTGTCCTTGTCGAATGCCGTGCGGGTCCATCGATTTAGGAGATGATCTCGGTTGCAAAGCGGGCAGGTTACAGTCTCCATTTCTGTGTCTGGCGGAATTTCTGGAATAAACCCCGTCACCCATGCTTGAGTTACGGGGCAGGGATAGATGATTGGAATAAATGGGCTAGCCATGTTGAGCTGGGTGAGGTAACTTTATACAAATGTTACAATAAATATATACAAATTTAAGGCAAAGCTGCAAAGGCCGCGACCGTAGATCCGGCCGCTCCCAAGTTCAAAACCGGCCACTA
>DATDGG010000515.1:0-6464 GCA_036522235.1 Xanthobacteraceae bacterium | reverse complement strand
GCCGAGTTCGAAACCGCGCGCCGCCGAGGCAAGGGGAGGCGCCCGCGCCGGTCCGTGGCTGCGGCGAAGCCGCGTGCCAACCGGCGGGTGGAGCGGCGCCAGGGGATCCTCGCCGCGGCACTCAAGGAATTCTCCGCCCGCGGTTTCGCGGCGGCCCGGCTGGACGATGTCGCGGATGCGGCCGGCATCGCCAAGGGCACGATCTACCTCTACTTCCGCGACAAGGAGGCGCTGTTCCAGGAACTGATCCGCTCGGTGATCGGGCCGCTGGTCGCGCGCTTCGAAGCCGCCGCCGAGATCGACCTGCCGGCGCGGGTGGTCGCCGAGCGCATCGTCGACATGTTCGTGCGCGAGGTCTACGGCACGCGCCGCAAGGACGTGATCCGCCTGATCATCGCCGAGGGCCCGCGCTTTCCCAAGCTCGCCGAGTTCTACTATCGCGAGGTCATCTCCCGCGTGATCGCGGCGGTGCGCGCGTTGCTGCGGCGCGCGTCTGAGCGCGGCGAGATCGGCGCCGACGCGCTCGCCGCCATCGAGGACCAGGCGATCGAAGCCGTGATCCGCAAGCAGGAGGCGGTCGGGCTCAAAGCCGTCACCGACGGCGAATTCCGCCGTGCCTCCTGGCAGACCGATTTCCTGGTCGGCCTCGACGGCGTCGAATCCTATTACGGCGAGCGCAAGATGCTGTTCAAAGGGCCACAGCCGCGGCCGATCCTGCTGCGGCTCAAGCACAGGCTCGGCGCCTTTCACGGCCATCCGATGCTGGCGCATTTCCGGTTCGTGGCCGCGCACGCCAAGGTCGCCGCCAAGATGACCATTCCGTCGCCCTCGACCCTCCACTTCCGCTACGGCCGCGACGCGGTGCCGGAGTCGATCTATCCGGACATGGAGGATTTCTACCGCGATCTCGGACGGAGCTACGCCCAGGTGGTGCGCGCTTTCGCGGATGCCGGCTGCCGCTATCTGCAGCTCGACGAGGTCAACCTGGCCTATCTGTGCGATCCGGCCTTGCGCGAGCAGGTGCGCGCGCGGGGCGATGATCCCGACGCGCTGCCCACGATCTATGCCGATATGATCAACGCGGCGATCAGCGATATCCCCGCCGACATGACCATCACCATGCATCTGTGCCGCGGCAATTTCCGCTCGAGCTTCGTGGCCAGCGGCGGTTACGACCCGGTCGCCGAAATCCTGTTCAACAAGATCAAGGTGCACGGCTATTTCATGGAATACGACAGCGAGCGCGCCGGCTCCTTCAAGGCGTTGCGGCTCGTTCCCGGCAACAAGGCGGTCGTGCTCGGCCTCGTCACCTCCAAGAGCGGCATGCTCGAATCCAAGGACACGATCAAGCGCCGCATCGAGGCGGCGACCGAGTTCATCGGCATCGAGCAGCTCTGCCTGTCGCCGCAATGCGGCTTCGCCTCCACTGAAGAAGGCAACATCCTGAACGAGGAGGAGCAGTGGGCGAAGCTGCGCATGATCGTGGACGTGGCGCAGGAGGTCTGGGGGAGCTAGCGATGGCGGGCATCGTCGCCGGAAAAGTCGCGATCGTCACCGGCGCGGGTCGCGGCATCGGCCGCGGCATCGCGCTGCTGTTGGCGCAGGAGGGCGCGCGCGTGGTGGTCTGCGACATCGGGGCGAGCCTGCAAGGCGAAGGCAGCGATGCCGGACCGGCGCAGGCCGTGGTCGACGAAATCCGCAAAAGCGGCGGCGGGGCGATCGCCTCGACGCTCTCGATCGCCGAGCCCAAGAATGCCGATGCCATCGTTGCCGACGCGCTCGCCGCCTTCGGGCGCGTCGACATCCTCGTCAACAATGCCGGCATCCTGCGCGACGTGATTTTCCACAAGATGAGCTTCGCGGATTGGTCGGACGTGATCGCCGTGCATCTCAATGGCGCGTTCAACATGAGCCGCGCCTGTGCGGGGCATTTTCGCGAGCAAGGCTCCGGCGCCTTCGTGCACATGACCTCGACCTCGGGCCTGATCGGCAATTTCGGCCAGGCCAATTACATGGCCGCCAAGCTCGGCATCATGGGGCTCTCGCGCGGCATCGCCCTCGATATGGCGCGCTTCAAGGTGCGCTCCAACTGCATTGCGCCGTTCGCCTGGACCCGCATGATCGATTCCATACCGGCGCAGAGCGAGGAGGAAAAGCGCCGCGTCGAGCGCTTCCGCGCGATGACGCCGGAGAAGATCGCGCCGCTTGCGGTCTATCTCGCCGCGACGGCCGCCGAGGGCATTTCGGGGCAGATTTTCGCGGTCCGCAACAACGAGATATTCCTGTTCAACCAACCGCGCCCGATCCGCACGCTGCACCGCTCCGACGGCTGGACCCCGCAGCGCATCGCCGAGCAGCTCCAGGGCGCGTTCGGCCCCTCGCTGACCCCGCTCGAGCGCTCCGGCGACGTGTTCTCGTGGGACCCGGTGTGATGGGAGAATGAATGCCCATCAACTACGACAAGCTTCTGGCGCTGAAAATTCCGGAGGTGACGCAAGCCTACACGGAAAAGGACGCCATCCTCTACGCGCTCGGCGTCGGGCTCGGCCGCGACCCGATGGACGAGGACGAGCTGCCTTTCGTCTACGAGCAGAACCTCAAGGTGCTGCCGACCTTCGCGGCGGTGCTCGGCTGGCCCGGCTTCTGGGTGCGCGATCTCGATACCGGCATTGATTGGGTCAAGGTCGTGGCCGGCGAGCAGGCGCTCGTGCTGCATCGTCCGCTCGGCGGACGCGGCACCGTGGTCGGCCGCACCCGCGTCACCGAGATCATCGACAAGGGCGCCGGCAAGGGCGCGCTGGTCCTTTCCGAGCGCGCGCTGATCGACAGCGGCAGCGGCCAGAAGATCGCAACCGTAACGCAGACCACCTTCTGCCGCGGCGATGGCGGCTTCGGCGGACCCGCGCGCGAGGCGCCCTCGCCGCATCCGATCCCGGAGCGCCCACCTGACCTCACCTGCGATCGGCCGACGCGTCCGGAAGCCGCGCTGATCTATCGGCTGAGCGGCGACCCCAATCCGTTGCATGCCGACCCGCGGGTCGCCAAGGCTGCAGGCTTCCCGCGTCCGATCCTGCATGGGCTGGCAAGCTTCGGCATCGCGTGCCACGGCATCCTCACATGCCTGTGCGGTCATGATACCGGCAAGCTCAAGGCGATCAGCGGCCGCTATTCGGCGCCGGTCTTTCCGGGCGAGACCATCCGCACCGAGATGTGGCGCGACGGCGCGCTCGTCAGCTTCCGGGCCCGCGTGGTTGAACGCGACGTGATTGCGCTCAACAATGGCCGTTGCGAGCTGACCGGTTGATGCAACTGAAAGCGTGCGCCATGTCCGACGACGGCCCTGATGGTTCTGCCGGCGATCTCGCGCAAATCCGCGCGTCGGTGCGCGCGCTCTGCGCCAGGTTTCCCGGCGACTATTGGCGGGCGCTTGATCGCGAGCGCGGCTATCCGAGCGAATTCGTCAAGGCGCTGACCGAAGCCGGCTTTCTCGCCGCCTTGATCCCGGACGAATACGGCGGCAGCGGTCTCACCTTGATCGAGGCGGCCGCGATCCTTGAGGAAATCCACGGCTGCGGCGGCAACGGCGCGGCCTGCCATGCGCAGATGTACACCATGGCCACCTTGCTGCGGCACGGCAGCCGCGCCCAGAAGGCGCGCTGGTTGCCCCTGATCGCGCGCGGCGAACTGCGGCTGCAGGCCTTCGGGGTGACCGAGCCCTCCTCAGGCACAGATACGCTCGCGCTCGCCACCACGGCCCGCCGCGAAGGCGATCACTATGTGATCAACGGACAGAAGATCTGGACCTCGCGCGCCGAGCATTCCGATCTCATGCTGCTCATCGCCCGCACCACGGCGCGCGAAGCCGCCAAGACGCGCACGCACGGACTTTCGGTTTTTCTCATCGACATGCGGCTCGCCCAAGGCGCTGGCATGCGCATCAATCCGATCCGCACCATGATGAACCATGCCACCACCGAGATCTTCTTCGACGATCTGCGGGTGCCGGCCGAGAACCTGATCGGCGAGGAAGGCGAAGGCTTCCGTTACATCCTCTCGGGCATGAACGCCGAGCGCATCCTGATCGCGGCCGAATGCATCGGCGACGCCAAGTGGTTCATCGAGAAGGCGGCAGCCTATGCCAAGGAGCGCCGCGTCTTCGACCGGCCGATCGGGCAGAACCAGGGCGTGCAGTTTCCGATCGCCCGCGCCTACGCGCAGATGCGCGCCGCCGAGCTGATGGTGCACGAGGCGGCCACGCGCTTTGCCGCCGGGCAGAACTGCGGCGCGGAGGCCAATATGGCGAAGCTGCTCGCGGCCGACGCCTCCTGGGCGGCGGCCGAAATGTGTGTGCAGACCCACGGCGGATTCGGCTTTGCCGAGGAATTCGACATCGAGCGCAAGTTCCGCGAAACCCGCCTCTACCAGGTGGCCCCGATCTCGACCAATCTGATCCTCTCCTATCTGGCGGAGCACGTCCTCGAGCTGCCGCGCTCGTATTGAGACGGGGGTGAGCGGTGCTTTGTAGCCCGCATGAAATGCGGGAACGGCCGGTCCCGGATTGCGGCGCTTCGCGCCTCCATCCGGGCTACAAGCGACCGCAAATTCAGGCGAGGCCGAGAGCCTCGAACGCGTCGCGGTGATGATCCGCAGCGCCTTGAGCAAAGCAGCAGAACACGACGCGCTCGAATGCGCGCGGCGCTGCCGTGATCTCCGCCACGACGGTCGCGACCGCGATCCGCGCCGCGCGCTCGGGCGGGAACGCATAGATGCCGGTCGAGATCGCCGGGAATGCGATCGAGCGCAGATCATGCTCGGCGGCGAGCGTAAGCGACACCCGGTAGCAAGAGGCGAGCAGCGCATCCTCGTTGCGTCCGCCGCCGTTCCACACCGGTCCGACCGCATGAATGACGTGCTTGGCCTTGAGCCTGTAGCCATGCGTGATCTTGGCCGCGCCGGTCGCGCAGCCGCGCAGCGTCCGGCACTCGGCGACGAGCTCGGGGCCGGCGGCGCGGTGAATAGCGCCATCGACCCCGCCGCCGCCCAAGAGCGATGTGTTGGCCGCATTGACGATCGCATCGACCGTAAGCGTAGTGATATCGGCGACGCAGATTTCAAGCCGCGTCGTTCCGATCTCCGCGCTGAATGGAAATGAGGCCATGCCAATGATCAGCAATCAGCCTGCCCATTCGGCCTGCGCCTCGGCGGCGAGGTCGACCGTGCTGCGCACGCCGAGATCGTCGAAATGCTGCCTGAGGAACTCGTTTCCGGCGCGCTGGCCGCCGTTGCGCAGCAACTCGAAGAAGGCGAAGTCGGAATCGAGCTTGGAGTCGGCGGTGAGCTGCTTGAAGGCGCTGTCGAGGGCGATGCGATGCACGTTAATCCGCCGGTATTCGCCCGCGCCCTGGCCGCGCGGCAGCCGGCCCTGGTCGATCAGGCGGGTCACGAAATCGATCGCCCGGTACTCCGCGATCAGCGACGAGTTGAAGGTGATTTCATTGATCCGGTTCATGATCTCGTTCTGCGTGCGCGGCGTCATGCGCCGCTCGAGCGGATTGATCGAGACGATTACCACGTCCTCGGTGTCGGTGGTGCGGAAGAACGGGAAGATCGCCGGATTGCCCATATAGCCGCCGTCCCAGTAGGGAATGCCGTCGATCTCCACCGCCTGGAACACCATGGGCAGGGCGGCCGAGGCCATGACCACCGCGGCGGTGATCTTCTCGCGCGGAAAGATGCGCAGCCGTCCGGTAAAGACGTTGGTGGCGGAAACGAACAGCTTGGGGCTGGCGGTGGATCGCAGCGCATCGAAGTCGACGAAGCGCTCGATCGTGTCCTTGAGCGGGTTGATGTTGAGCGGGTTGAAGTCATAGGGCGACCAGAGGCGCGACAGGGCGTCGAGCCAGGCTTGCGCCGGGGAGCCGTCATAGGGAAAGAACGCAAGCAGGCGGTCCACCACCGTGCGCTCGAGCTCCGGCAGCTCGCCGTTGCTGCTCACGCCGCGCCAGATCTCGGCAAGGCGCTTGCGCGCCTCGGCAGTGCCGCCGCGGCGCAGCCCGTCGGCCAGCACCGCCGCATTGATGGCGCCGGCCGACGCGCCCGATATGCCTTCGATCTCGATGCGCGGGTCGGCCAACAGGCTGTCGAGCACGCCCCAGGTGAAGGCGCCGTGCGCGCCGCCGCCCTGCAGCGCGAGATTGATCTTCTTGGGTGCCGTCACGTGCCGCGCCTATTCGGCGGTCCAGCCGCCGTCGATCGAGATATTGGCGCCGGTGATCTGGGCGGCCGTGTCGGAGCAGAGAAAGACCGCGAGGCCCGCCACCTGGTCGACGGTGACGAATTCCTTGGTGGGCTGCGCCGCCAGCAGCACGTCGCGCTTGACCTGCTCCTCGGTCAGATGGCGCGCCTTCATGGTGTCGGGAATCTGCTTCTCGACCAGCGGCGTCCAGACATAGCCGGGGCTGATG
>DATDGG010000514.1:0-13888 GCA_036522235.1 Xanthobacteraceae bacterium | reverse complement strand
GGACGTGAGTGTCTTTTTCGGCAACAGTGCGTTCCCGATCCTCGCCACCGCGGGCGGCCTCGTCGAGCATCTGGTCAAGCTCAACGACAAGGTCGAAGCCGGACAGAAGGTGGCCATCCAGAGGAACAGTTTCGGTGAAGTGGTTGCGGAATATTCAAGCGGCGTGGCCGGAGAGATAACGGGCCAACGTAGCGACGCGATGGCCGAGCCTGGCAACCCCTTGGCATTCATCCTTTTCAACAAGGCGCCGCCAGACGATGATACTTATCCCGAGTGACCCAAAGCCGCCCGCGCCTGACGGCATCGGACGGAGATTCTGGCATCCATTCTGAATCGTAATCGTCATAGGCAAGGCCATAGCCAGCGCGGATACAAGAGTCTGCTACTGGCCCAACTCGGAAGTGCGCGCGGCCACCACGGACTTCTACTCATTGGGGCAAAGCGGACCTGGCCTGACTGACGGTCGTACCTACGGAGTTGGGCGGTCGCTACGCTGGTCGATCAGGTAGCGGTCCCATCAATTCTCCTGCTTCATGGCTGCGCCCGGAACGCCACGATTGTATCAACACTGCTGTAAGCTCGGGCGCAATAGTCAGCCCAGTCCTCCATCATCCGCTTGCGGAGGTCGAAGAAGGTCGTGCGCCGATAGGCCGCGACTACTTCGTCACTGACCTTATGCGCGAGCGCAGCTTCGGCGACGGGATCATCATAGCCGTGCTCTGCAGCCCAATCGCGGAATGATGACCGGAAGCCGTGTGGCACGATTTCACGGTCGAGCTTCGGATCGATCCAGCACCGCTCCAGCTCATTCATCCTGTCGATCACCGCAGCCATCGAGGCGTCACTCAGAGGCTTGCCCTTGCTGTTGGGAAAGATGTACTCGCCGTCACCCTTCGTAACTTCCATGCGATCAAGCACGGCGAGCGCCGCCTTGCTCAATGGCACTCTGTGTTCGGCATCGCTCTTCATGAATGCGGCCGGAATGGTCCAGACTGAAGTCTGCCGTTCGACCTGGTCCCATTTTGCCGCTACTGCGTTGCCGGGCCTGACGGCCGTCAGGATTTGAAACTCGAGAGCTGACGCAGCGGCACCATGACGCTCGCGGAGCTTGCGCATGAACTTGGGCAGTTGCCGATAAGGCAGCGCTGGATGATTGCGGACCTTGCGAACCTTCGACGTGGCCGGGAGCAGGTTATCGAGATGCCCCTTCCAGCGTGCAGGGTTTTCGCCTTTAAACTCGCCCTTCGCCTTGGCGGCATCGATCACCTGCTCGATGCGACTGCGAATGCGGCTAGCCGTTTCGGTCTTGCTTGCCCAGATCGGCTCGACGATCCGCAGGACCAGCGTCGTATCGATCGCGCCGATGGGAAGATCACGGATAGTCTTGCAGTAGTCGTTCTTGGTCGGCTTCCCTTTCTGGTCGACGCCAACCAACGTCATCCGCCATTGGTCGGCGTGCTTGGCATTTTTCCAGCCCGCCCGATTGGTTTTGATGAAACGCTTGGCAGCCGCCCCGAACGTGATCGCCTTGGCGGCCTCGATGCGGGCAGCCGCTTTCGCGTCGCGCTTGGCTTGGATTGGGTCAGCGCCATTGCGCCGGACCTTGCGAGCTTCGGTCGCTCTCTCGCGCGCCTCTTCAAGGCTCACGTCGCGCAGTGACCCAAGGCCATGCCAGCGAGAGCGTCCATAAAGTTTGAATCGAAACAACCAGCTCTTGGAGCCGCCCTTCGCCACCTGGAGATACAGGCCGCCGCCGTCGGCGTGCAGGCCGCGGGTTGCCAGATGTTCGACCTTCTTGGCGGTCAGTTTGCCGTAGCCCCTCGCCATCGCGTTCCAAGGCCTTCGCCTATCCCTACATACACCTTTACATACACTTCGGCGTGAGATTTGGCGAGACGAATTGGAATTGGGTGGAACATCAAACTCGCCACAAAGCATTGGTATAGCGGGTGTTTATGTCAGGAATGGGGACTGGCTGAAATTTCCTGAAACGAGCTGCTGGCGGAAGGGGTGGGATTCGAACCCACGAGGGAGCGTAAACCCCCTGGCGGTTTTCAAGACCGCTGCCTTAAACCACTCGGCCACCCTTCCAAGCCAGGACGATCAGATAGGCAGCGATAGCCTGACTCGGAACATCATGGCAACCCGACGGCCATTGGGCCCAAGCTCGATCGGTGAGCTCCGACGGTCGAGCAACCCTTCCAGCACCGTTGCGCCCGCTGACGGCCCCCCGGTTCGCCCGGTCGTCCTGACGGTGAAAGTGGCCGCGGTGGGATTCAGCAGATGGAGGCTCCCTACAAAGCATCGGCAAGATATCTTGCATCCGCTGAGTTCTATGGTGGCGTTATCCGGGTTGCGGAAGCGCAGTGAAAGAGAATGCCTCTCCGGGTGGTCGGTCGGCCCCGAACCGCGGTACGATAATGCCCGAACATTCATTCCGGCTGCGCGTTCTTTTGCTGCGCAGCGCGCGCCGCGCACCTTTTTTTCACGTCAGTGTGAACTAGCTCACACTCGCCCGCTACAAATTAGGGAAGGGTCTTCTTGCACGCGGTGCCGGACGATCCTCCCGATCCGGCGAACGCCCGCGTACCTGACGGCGCGCCCGATGGCCCTGAGCGCGCCGACGGTCCCCGCCGGCGCAAGGAATTGGGACCTCGCGCTTGCGCCGCGCACTTCACGAAACGGGCGTACTGTTATCGTGATTGCATGTTCAACAGGCACCATAACCAATCAAAGCATGATCGTCCCATGCCACGCAGACCGAACGATCATCCCAAATACACCGGCATTCCAGATCGCCCTGTGGAAAAACAGGCGAAGAACAAGAAGCGGCCCGCGCGATGGAAAAAATTCCTTGTACTGACGATAAGGGTGATCAAGGCCGTCCACAAGATACAGCACAGGAGCGAAATGTCAGATATCGACGCCTGCGCTCGCTATGCAGAAACGTTTGACGACAAGGAACTTGCAAAGCCTCGGAACAAGAAAAGAAAAATGGAACGCGCCCAGGCGCTGCAAACCATCCTTATCGATGCCCGCCGGGGTGCTGGACCCGATATTGGACCCAAGCAGCACCGCACGCGCTAGAGCGGAACAACACTCGATGTAACGGGCGCGTGCGGGAAGTGCCCGAATTTCCGACAGATCAGCAGCTGACGAAACTTGGCAGCAGGCGGGCGAGCGGTTTTCAGGACCGCTGTCTTGAACCGCCGAGGTGCGGCGGTCTTCATCGCCGACAATTTGGTCGCACGTGCCAAATCCCATCCTGCGATCGAACGAAACCGTAGTCTCTGGCGGCCACGGCGGGGTTGCCAAAAATATCGGGGTGGTAGGCCGGATTAACCCCGTCCAGGCTGCACGGCATCACATGTCCGCCGCGACTGCGGAAGATATCCGACGCGGCCGCTGAAGTGACGCTGAGAACGCCTGCCGCGGTGATGATTGCAAGCACTCGGAAGGGCTTATTCCCACGCATGGCAAGCCTCCTGTTGTTTGCACCCAGCGATCGATCTTAGGCCAGCCTCGGCCTGCTTGAGCGGCAAGAGCGCAGCGGCAAATCCGCACGCCTTGACGCAACCAATTCACGACAAAAAAAGGCCCCGCCGAAGCGGAGCCGAGTCGAGGGAGGAACCTTCGAAAGGAACAGCCTGAGAGTCGCTCGTTACGGGCCGACCAGCTGGCCTATGTCCGACAGGTCGGGGGTGCCCATGAGGGAGCTGAGGAGCACAAGGCCTGCCACGAGGCCAATCATGCAAAGGATGGCGATCCCTGCTCTGACCGCAGACGGCGCCGCCCGCGACTTGAAGGACTCGATCCGCGCTTCACCTATGTTCGTCGGCATTGGAACCCGCCTTTCTGCGATCGTCGAGACCGCGATTTCGATGGCCAAAAGGGAGCAGACTGCCGGCGCGCCCGGGTGGCCCTGAGCGCGCCGACAGGTACGCGGCACCCGTTGGAGAGGGGATCCCGCACCGCGTACGAGACAAACCTCCCCCGATCCGTGACGGGCGAGTGTGAGCTAGTTCACAGTGACGCGGAAAAAAGTCCGGGCATGGCGCGTGGGCAGCTGCGCACAAAAGGATAGAAGCCGGGCCGAGGTTTTTGCTTGAAAAACCGGATCAATCAGGACGGAGCTGCGCTGGGCAACACGGCAGCAAAAGGCTTTCAAGACCGCATGGTCGTACCGTCATTTTGTGGTCGCGTGCTTGCGCTCGAAGGAGCCGGCCGTGCGCTGAAAGCTGTCGGCGAGGCTCGCGTTCTTGATGTCGGTCCATCCGGCCATCGGCACCTCGCCATGGTCGAGCTCGCCGCCTTCGCGGATCTCGATCAAGCGGTATTTGATCCGCACGAACAGGCGTTGCGATGTCGGGATGGAGGCGGCGAGACGGCGGATGTCCTCGCCATAGGGGGGTTCTCGCCATCGGTCGGGAAAGTTGGCGTCGACATGAATGACGACGTGGACCTCCGCCGCAACCGCCTCGGCGGTGAGCATCATTCGCGCCTTGGCGGGATGCCACCGCTGCGGATCGAGCACGCAATCGAGCGCGCCTGAGAGCCAGCCGCATACGAAGTTGCGACAGGCGTCGGGGCGATTGTCGTAGATGCTGCAGCCACCCTTGCCCGGCCTGCAATGCTTGCACCAGGTCCAGCCCGGCCGGTCCTCCAACCCTTCGATCGACAGAAGCTTGCAGCACAGCGAACAGGAACCACAGGATCGTTCCACCTCGCCCATCGCCTTCCTCCCGCCGGGCGCCGGGCGTCCCTGCGCGCCCCGCAGCTACTTTTCATGCTGAGCGGCGCACTGCCTCGGAGCGCAAAACCACCCAGGCCGCAACAATGGTCGCCGTAGCAGCGCACGGCAAGGCCGCCGTCGCCGGCTGATCAAGACGGCAATCGCAGAAATCGACCGCGCCGGACCCGCGGTCTGGCCGTGAAGTGGCTGAGCCTCAGCGGCGACAGCCGGGCAGCACGTGCCACGCACGGTCGGGCCCCAGGGCGAAGCCATACGAGCGGGCGACGGTGGGGCTGCCAAAAATCTCCGGATGGTAGGCCGGATTGACGCCGTCCAGGCTGCACGGCTTCACCCATCCGCCGCGCTCGCGGCCGCTGTTGCGGCCATTGTCCTGCGCCAAGGCCGGCGCAGAGCCGGCCAGGACGCTCAAGGCGGTGATGATTGAAAGCGCTGCGAAAGGCTTATTTCCACGCATGGCAAGCCTCCTGTTGTTGCAAGCCTCCCGTTGTTGCAAGCCTCCTGTTGTTTACACCTGACGATCGATCTTGAGCCCGCCTTGGCTCGCATGAAGCGGCAAGAGCGCAGCGGCGACCGATCCGAAGCTGCGGTCTGGCGTCAGCGGCGGCAATCGCCGCGCACCTGCCAGGTACGGCCGGGTCCCTGGACGAAGCCGTAGGCGGCGGCAGCAGCCGCATTGCCAAAAATCTCCGGATGGTAGGCCGGATTGACTCCGACCAGGCTGCACGGCTGCACGAACCCGCCGCGCTCGCGGCTGCGGTCGCCGCGCTCGTTCGCGAGCGCAGAAGTGATGCCGATGACGCCCACGGCGGCGACGATTGCCGGCGCGGCCAGTGCTTTCCATGTTCTCATAACAAGCTCCCGTTGTTGCGGATGTTCTGTTCGCAATCCTACCTTGGCTTTCACGCTGCCGACTTCACAGGCGCGTGTTCGTGCGCATGATTCAGCATGATTTGGGAGCGTGGATCGCGCCCACGCGCGCCGCGGATCATATGTCGCCGATCATAAGTCGGGGCCGCAAAGACCGCCCCGTCCCTCTTTTCCACAGCCGCTCACGCGGGCCTGCCTCAATTCCGTTGCAAATGGTGGCGACCGTAACGCTCAACAAGAATCGCTGCGTGTGCGCGTACCAAACAGAGCACGAACTGCCTGAGGAGGGACGAGCCATGCCGCTGTTCGCGTGCAGCAAATGCAATTGCGTCGAGGACACGGCGCTGTGCCATTATTGGGGTGCGCGCCTGCGGCAGACAGCGGCGGTTTGCTCGGCCTGTGACCCGGCAATCGGCGAGTGGCATGGCGAGTTTCCGCGGGAACCGGCCGAAGGCTTCGTCAACGACCGGCACGGATTCTTGTTGGACAAGCGGTCCGTCGAGCGTTGGCTGGGACAGGCGATCGAGATTTTCGCCAAGCCCGAGCGACGACCTTCGGCACGCGATTGCCTGCAAGCGCACGTTCTGGCGCTGGATTCCGCGTCATACTGACGGGGCTCCGCTACCAGGTATTTTCGAGAGCGGCTCAGGCAATCAGCTCGGCCCAATGATCGTGCACGAACTGCGCGAGACGCAGGAGATCGGTCAAGCCGATATGGGCTTCGACCTCGCTGACCGCCGTCATGGTGCCGTGGTTGGCAGCGTCATGCCAATGACCCAGAGCCTGCAAGGCGGTTTCGAGCTGGTTCCCGAGCTGCGCGGACACATTTGAGGTGACCCGTTTGGTAACCCTGCGGGGGCCGCCGGTCGTGTTGTATTCCACCAGCACCTTGGCCTCATCGCCGGTCTTGGCGATGGCCAGCGCCAGCAGGATCGATTCCGCCGCCGCGCCGGCCATCACGCAGGCCGCGAGATAATTGCCGGAGCGATAAGTCTTGACCGCTTCGGTGGCGCGTTGCGCGAAGCCGCCGCCAAGCCGATCCGCAAAGCCTTGCAGCGCCTGCGCCAGCCGGCTCGGATCGGCGACCGGCCGCTGGCTCGCGTCCTTGAGCCACGCTCGGCCGAATTTGGTTATGCTGAAAGTGTCGCCGGAAAACAGGCCGGCATCGGTCGCCCACCCGCGCGGAGCAAATTCTCCCGGCCGCAGCACGCCGATCCGGCACAGTTCCCAAGCCGCATCGTAGAACGGCTGGAAGTGATGGTCGTCAAGCTCCTCGGATGCGTCGCGCCGCGATTGCCAGTATCCCTGGACCACATGGGGAATCCAGAGGTCGCCGCCATGGCCTTGACTCTGCTTCGACCGCGCGTCCTTCCCTTTTGATTCGGGCAGCGCAGCGAGATACTTGATAAGGACTTCGTATGCATCATCAAAGTGCATCAGTGGCCCTTTTCGTGCGGGGGAGGCCGCCGATTCTAGGGCATGTCCCGGAAAAGTGGATACCGATTTTCCGAAAAAGGACATGCGCCAGCGCAAAAAACGGGGGCGATCCCGATGAGGAGATCGCTGCGGCGCATCGCACGAATGTCCCGCACATGCAAAGCACAAAAGAAAAGGCCCCGCCGAAGCGAGGCCTTAAGTTCTTGCCTTGAGTCCCTGGGAGGAGACATCGCGATGGTATCCGAGTCGGGGGTCCGCGCGGTTGTATAAAAGTCACACTCACGAAAATAGCGCGCCGCTGTGAATAACTGCGGGGACTCTGGTCACAGCGGAGGCGCCGGACCCTTGTTGATTGCGGCCTCTACGTACGCTTTGCCTCGCTCGCGCTCAGGTCTGTTCGCGCGCAGCTCTGCTCGCGCTCAGCTCTTGGCCGGGATGCGGCAGACATTGAGCAAGGGCTCTCCGGCCGCAAAACGCGAAAGGTTGTCGGCGAACAGGGCCTTCTGCTGCGGGTAGCCGGTCGAGCCGCCGCCGGCGACATGCGGCGAGATGATGAGGTTGGGCAAATCCCATAGCGGGCTTGTGGATTGAAGCGGCTCGACCTCGGTCACATCAAGGGCCGCGCCGGCGATCAGGCCCGCTTCCAGCGCGTCGGCGAGCGCTGCACCGTCGAGGAGGTCGCCGCGCGCGACATTGACCAGAAAGGCCGTAGGCTTCATCGCGGCGAGCGCGTCGGCGCCGATCAGGTGATGGCTCGTCGGGTCGGAGCTGGTGCAGATCACCACCGCATCAGCCCGCGCCAGCGCCTCGCCGACCCGCGCGCGCGGGAACACCTCATCGATATCGCCGCCGGCACTCCCCTCGCGCGAAACCGAGATCACGCGCGCGTCGAAGGCCTTCGCCTTGCGGGCGACAGCGCGGCCGATCGAGCCGAGGCCAATGACGCAGACCACAGCGCCCGCGAGCGTTCTGACATTGGCGATCGCGTCATCGCGGCGCCAGCGCCGGTCGAGCTTGTAGGACTGCATGTCCGGCAGGCCGCGCACCAGAGCCAGCAGCAGCGCCAACGCGTGCTCTGACACCATCGCGGCCTTGACGCCGGTCGAGTTGGTCACCATCACCCCGTCGGGCAGGCCCATTCGCAACCCACCGTCGATGCCGGCGGAGGTGAAATGGATCCAGCGCAGCGACTGCTCCGCATTGGCGCGCAGCGCTTCGCCATAGGCGAGCGTGCAGACACGGTTGCTGGTGACGAGGATCGCGGCAGCGCCGATCTCGCGCGCGATCTCGGCAGGTGAGCTCACGATCGCCCATTGCAGTTGCGGAAAGTCCTGCACCAGCTGGACGATCGGCTCATCAGGGCCGAAGGGGTAGAGAACAGCCTTCATCCTTGCCTCAAAATCCTTGCCCCAAGCTCAGTGTTCCTAGCCGGCCGCCTTGCATTTCCCGCGGCGCCCGATTAGCTCGGTCGGTAATATCCCAATCGAGACCCGAATATGGCCCAATCCCGCGCGCCGCGGGTGAGCTTCGTCTCCCTCGGCTGCCCCAAGGCGCTGGTCGATTCCGAGCGCATCATCACAAGGTTGCGCGCCGAAGGCTATGAGCTCACCCGCTCGCATGCCGGCGCCGACCTGGCGATCGTCAATACTTGCGGCTTTCTCGACAGCGCGCAGGCGGAATCCCTGGCCGCCATCGGCGCGGCGCTGACCGAGAACGGCAAGGTGATCGTCACCGGCTGCATGGGGGCGGAGCCCGAGATAATCACCGCGCGCTATCCGGACGTGCTCGCCGTCACCGGGCCGCAGCAATACGAGAGCGTGGTCGAGGCGGTGCATCAGGTGGCGCCGCCGCGGCACGACCCGTTCATCGACCTCGTTCCTCCCGAGGGCGTTAAGCTCACCCCGCGTCACTATGCTTATCTCAAAATATCGGAGGGCTGTAACAACCGCTGCACGTTCTGCATCATTCCGCATCTACGCGGCGATCTCGTCTCCCGCCCGGCGTCTGACGTGCTGGCCGAGGCCGAGCGGCTGGTGGCGGCCGGCGTCAAGGAGCTCCTGGTCATCTCGCAGGACACCTCCGCCTATGGGATCGATCTCAAATATGCGACCAGCACCTTCAAGGGGCGCGAGGTCGCGGCCAAGTTCATCAGCCTGGCGCGCGCGCTCGGCGAGCTCAAGGTCTGGATCCGCCTGCACTACGTCTATCCCTATCCGCATGTGGACGAGGTCATCCCGCTGATGGCGGAAGGCAAGGCCCTGCCCTATCTCGACGTGCCGTTCCAGCATGCGAGCCCCGAGATTCTCAGGCGCATGAAACGGCCGGCCGCGCAGGAACAGACGCTCACCCGCATCCGCGCCTGGCGCGCTATCTGCCCCGATCTCACCATCCGCTCGACCTTCATCGTCGGTTTCCCAGGCGAGACCGAGGCGGATTTCCAGATGCTGCTCGATTGGCTCGAGGAGGCCGAGCTCGATCGCGTCGGCTGCTTCCGCTACGAGCCGGTCAGTGGCGCCGCCGCCAACGATCTCGCCGCAGCGGTGCCGGAGCCGGTGAAAGAGGAGCGCTGGCATCGCCTGATGCAGCATCAGCGCGCGATCTCCACGCGGCGGCTCAAGCGCAAGCTCGGCACCCGCCAGCAGGTCATCATCGACGCCGTCGGGCCGACGGTGGCCAAGGGCCGCAGCAAGGCCGACGCGCCGGAGATCGACGGCGCGGTCTATGTGCAAAGCCGCCGGCCGCTGCGCGTCGGCGAGATCGCAACCGTCAGGATCGAGCGCACCGACGACTACGACCTGCACGGCACCGCGGTGGGGTTCTGAGCATCAGGCCGAGCCCTTCAAGCCGAAGTCGCGCAGCATCCGGACCGCCAGGCGCACCAGCTCGGCCTGGCTGCGCGCCCCGGTTTGCTCCAGCGCCCGGCGCAAATGAAAGCGCGCGGTGTGGATGGTCACGCTCTCGCGCTCGGCAAAGCTCTTGAGATCATCCTCGGCCGCAAGCGCCGCGACCAGCCGCGCCGCGCCCTTCGACAGACCGAGCGCCCGCTGCAGGATATCTGGATCGGCCATGCGGACCGTCGCCGGATCATGGACCACGACCAGCGCATGGGTCGAGCCGCGCGGCACCCACGGCGCCCAGGGGGCCTGAACCAGCGACGACGGCGCCGGCGCCACCAGCACCGCATAGGGCCTGGCTCCGGAGGGCCGCGGCAAGGCCAGGGTTCCGCCGGCTCCGCCGCGGGCGACCGCGTCAAGCAGCGCATCGAGACGCATACGGGCGTCGGTCGCGGCCGGAACCGGGCGTCCGCGGCGATCGAGGCCGAGGCCGTCGCCGCGCTTGGCCATGGCCCGCATGGCGGCGTTGATGAATGCGGCCGGCCCGGTCGGCTCCAGCAGCACGACACCGGCCTCGAGCCGATCGAGCGCCGCTTCCAGCCCGCCAAGCCTCGATTCAAGCCGGCGGAAAGCGCGCCGCAATTGCAGCGCGCGCGCAACATGCGGCATCAGGCGCTCGACTTGCGCGAGCTCATCGTCGTCGAACGACGCCCGGTCCGGTCCGCGATGCAGGCCGATGAGCTCGAAGCGGCCGCCGCTCGACTGCAGCGTCCCCCCGAGCGTCTCGGCGAGCCCGAGCGGAACGTAGAATTCGTGCAGAAAGGCGCATTGCCGCTCTTGCTCCGACAGCATCCGATCGGTGGTGGAGGCGGTGCCAACTCGCAGCCGCGCGAACGCCGCCGGCGCCGGATCGATGGCGGCAAACTCGCGCACATAGCGCTCGGCCACGGCGCCGTCCCATAGCCCGGTCGACAGCACGATATTGGTGGCCGGCGCGGTGGCGTCGACCGAGATCAGGGCGGCAGAACGGCAGCCGAAGCTCGACGAAAGCATCGTCAGAGCGCGTTCGAACTCGGCCGAATCCTGGACGCCGCGATAGAGCGCGTCGACCAGCCGTGGGTCGGGATCAATCGCCATTGCCCACTGGATCGCCCCCTGCTCGAAGCCTTGCCGCGCCCACAAGGGTAACCCGACCCTATCCATTTGGATAGCGCCAGGGCCTGCCCGCTGCGGCATTTTTCAGTCGGCTGGGCAGGCAGGAGCGGCTGGGCGTCTTGCACGACCTCAGGGAGCGCCCGGGTGAGAGCGGCAGAAGGGCTGGAATGCGCCGCGCGCTGCGCGGCCGGCGACGATCTTCCGCTCCTGATCGCCGATTTCCAACGCACCGCCCGCGCTTTCGGTTTTACGGCGAGCTCCTGCGGCGCCTGGGTCGGTCTCGGCCACGCGCGCACCCATCGCTTCTTTTTTCGGGATTGGCCGCCGGATTGGATCGCGCTCTACGAGTCGAGCCGGATGTTCGAGCGCGATCCCATCGTGATCGAGGCGCGGCGCCGCATGACGCCCTTCCGGTGGGGAGAAATCCCGCGGTTGAGCGAAGACGAAGCGCAGGTGCTCGCGGGCGCGCGCGCCTATGGCCTGGTCGATGGCTATGTGGTGCCGATCCACGGACCCGCCGAGTATCAGGGCGTGGTGAGCCTGGCGGCGAGCGGGCGGCTGCACCTCGATCCGCTCGAGCGCGCGGTGCTCGAGACAATGTCCACGACCATTCATCACCGCTGCCGCTCGGCGGTCGGCTTCGGCAGCGCCTCACAAGCGCTCGCCCACCTCACCGCCCGCGAGATCGAATGCCTGCAATGGGTGGCGAGCGGAAAGACCGACTGGGAGATCGGCCGGCTCATCGGGATCGCGGCGCCGACGGCCCACTACCATGTGGAGCGCGCCAAGAAGAAGCTCGGCGTTCGCTCGCGGGTGCAGGCGGTCGCGCTCATCACCCTGCATGGGATGCTCTGAGAGAGCTTGGGGGGTGAGGCTTTTGAGCAACGGTTTGGACCAAATCATCCATAACCTATCCGAATAGATAGGTCGCGCTCCCGTCGGCCCCCGGTAGGATCTTGCTCCAGTCGGGGTTGATGGAAGCTAGCACGGGAGCGGGGGGTGTCGGTGAGAGGGAAAAAGAAGGCGCCGGTGCGCGGGCGCGCGCAGCCGCTGTACTTGCGCCGGAAAATGTCGCCGGCGGCCCGGCTGGCGCTGGGGGCGTTGGCGCTTGCAATTCCCGGCCCTACGCGCGCCGACGACGTCGATATCACGACCAACCACATTGGCACCGGGTTCAATCTCGACCCCTCGGCGGGAACCACCGTCAAGGTCTTCCCGGGCGTCACGGTAAGCAACGTGGTGACCCTCATTCCGGGCGGCATCGGCAGCACCTTTCCGGGGATATTCGCCTCGGCCCATGCCTGGACGCTCACCAATCAGGGCACGATCAGCGCGGCGTTCGGCAATGGCGTCTTCTTCACGGCCGGCGGCACAGTCAACAATTCGAGCAGCATCAGCGGCGGCAACGGCATCGAAATCGAGGGCAGCCCCGGCACGGTCAACAACCTGAGCACCGGCACCATCCATGGCGCCGTCCTGTCCCAGAATGTGGCCCTCACAGTGACGAATGCCGGCAGCATCGACGGCGGCACGGTCGAAGGCGTGACCATGCAGGGCGGCGGCACGCTCACCAATCTGGCCGGCGGCACCATCGTGGCGCACGGCTCGAATAACGCCGTCTCCATCTTCTCCGGAACCAGCCGAACGGTCATCAATAGCGGGACGATCCAAAGCAACGAAACCGGCTTCGGCACCGGCGTCTCGCTCAATAACGGCGTGCTGACCAACAACGCCGGCGGCCAAATCCTGGGCGCGTATAACGCAGTCTGGGCCAACGGCGGCAGCCCGACCTCGGTCACCAATGCGGGCCTGCTCCAGGCCTCGCGGGCCCAGGGCGGCGGCTCCGCGCTCGAGGTGGATGCCGGCGGCACAGTGATCAATTCCGGCACCATCCAGGCGACGACCAGCAGCCTCAACCATACCGATGCCGGCATCCAGTTCAGCGGCGCAGGGACGATCACCAATACCGGCACCATTGCCAGCCTCGATGGCGGGCGCGCGATCCTGTTCAACGGCGGTGCGGCGCACACTCTCGTTCTCGGTACCGGCTCGGTGCTGGTCGGCAACGTGCAGGGGGGCAGCGGGACCAACGCGCTGGTGCTGCAGGGCGCTGGCATCGAGGACATCAGCAAGTTCCTGAGCTTTCAGACCCTGTCCATGCAGGGGGCTGATTGGAACCTGACCGGCACCGGCGCCTTCGCCACCAGCACGCAGGTGCAAAGCGGCACGCTGCGGATCAACGGCCAGCTCACCAGCCCGACCGTCGCGGTTCTCTCCGGCGGGACGCTCGGCGGCAACGGCATCGTCATCGGGCCGGTCACGGTCGGGAGCGGCGGCACGATCGCGCCCGGCAATTCGATCGGCACGCTCCACATCACCGGCCCGGTGAGCTTCGCGTCCGGCTCCAACTACCAGGTCGAGGTCAATGCCGGCGGCCAGAACGACAATATCCTCGCCACCGGTGCCGCGACCCTGACCGGCGGGACCGTGCAGGTGCTGCCCGCGATGGGAAGCTACGGCCTCACCACCAAATACACGATCCTGACCGCCAATGCCGGCGTCATCGGCACCTTTGCGGGCGTGACCAGCAACTCGGTCTTCTTTAGTCCCCGCTCACCTACGACGCCAATGACGTCTTTCTGACGCTGACGCGCAATTCCAGCGCCTTTGCCAGCGTCGCCCAGACGCTGACCTCGACCGTGCCACCCTCATGTGTGTACTTGATGGCATTGTCGATGAGGTTGACGATGACCTGCTGGAGCCGGGTTCGGTCCCCTTCCACGTAAACGCCAGTGGTTCCTTGAGTAGACAGCGCGATGGCTTTTTCGTCGGCCAGCAGGGC
>DATDGG010000513.1:0-3984 GCA_036522235.1 Xanthobacteraceae bacterium | reverse complement strand
AACCGAGCTCGGGGTGGCTGAGGCACAGCGACATGTAATGCATGACCGGCATCGGGCCCGCGATGGTGATGCGCCGGCGGATCTCGGTTTCCAGCGGTGGATACTTGTCTGCCATCAGGTGCCACTTAGGCGCGTGCGCCGCCGCGCCACCATGAGAAACGCGATGCCGGCCAGCATCAGCGGCAGCGACAGCAGCATGCCCATGGTGAGGCCCTGCCACAAGAATCCGAGCTGCACGTCCGGTTCCCGGAACAGCTCGCAGAAGATGCGGATTATCCCATAGCCGAGCGCGAATGACCCGATGATGGTGCCGGGCCGCTTGAGCGCGCCGGCGCGCACCATCAGCCCCAGCACCACGAACAACACGATGCCCTCGAGGCTCGCCTCGTAGAGCTGGCTCGGGTGGCGGGCCAGCGGCCCGCCGGTCGGAAACACCATGGCCCAAGGCACATCGCTCACGCGTCCCCACAGCTCGCCGTTGATGAAATTGGCGATGCGGCCGAGGAACAGCCCGATCGGCCCGGCCGCGCAGGTTACGTCACCGAGCGAGAGGAACGAAATATGGCGGCGGCGCGCGAACAGAAGCACGGCGAGCACGCAGCCCAGGAAGCCGCCGTGAAACGACATGCCGCCCTTCCACAGCTGCAGGATCTCGGCCGGGTTGGCGACGAAATAGGGGAGATTGTAGAACAGCACATAGCCGGTGCGCCCGCCCAGGATGATGCCGAGCGTCACCCACAGGACGAAGTCATCGAAATCCATGACCGTCATGGGGGCGCCGCCGCCCCAATACTTCTCGGTGCGGATCAGATGGCGCGCATAGAGCCAGCCCGCCAGGATGCCCACGATATAGGCCAGCGCATACCAGCGAATCGCGAGCGGCCCCAGACGCACCAGGATCGGGTCGAAAGCCGGGAAGGGGATGACGTAGAGCATAGATGATGTCGGATGACTGATGTCGGGTGGCCGAGACGTCCGAGGTCAGAGCATCTTGTTCATTGGCACGCAACCGGGCCTCGAGGCAACGTCCTATCCACTATGTGACATCTGATCTCTGGACATCCTGTCCTCTTGCGGCCGCGCGCCGCAATCGCCATTGTTTTGCTGCCGCGGCGGCCCGCGGGCGGAGTCGTAGATGACCCAGACCAGCAACCGGTTCTTGGACGAGATGGCGCGGCTGATGAACGACGCGGCCGGCGTCGCCCAGGGCTTCCGCCGCGAGGTCGAGACGCTGTTCCGCGCCCAGGCGGAGCGCTGGCTGCAGGATCTCGATCTGGTCAAGCGCGAGGAGTTCGAGGCCGTCAAGGACATGGCCAAGCTCGCCCGCGAGGAGAACGAAGCCCTGAAGGCGCGCCTGGCCGCGCTCGAAGCGAAGCTAGGGCAGGGCAGCGGAGCCCCTCCCCCGTAGCCCGGATGGAGGCGCGAAGCGCCGCAATCCGGGACTGCCGTTCCCGCATTACGCTTCGCTCCATGCGGGCTACGAGCCCCTTCCTTGTCAATTCCGGCGCCTGCCGCTATAAGCCGGCCCAACCTGCGGCCCCGTCCTTGGCGGCGGCCGCTTTTCCATTGCCACAGACCGCGTTGGGCGCAACGGATGCGCCCGCGAGGATACGAGCCTTAGAGGATACGAGTCATGGCGACCGTCAGGGAGATGAAGGCGACTGCGCGCGCGCGCGCCGGCAAGGGTGCGGCGCGCACCGAGCGGCGGGCCGGCCGCGTGCCCGGCGTCATCTATGGCGACAAGCAGCCCCCGCTCAATATTTCGGTCGACCACGCCGAGCTCAAGCACCGCATCTATGCGGGGCACTTCCTCACCACGATCTATGAGCTCGACATCGACGGCACCAAGCATCGGGTCATTCCGCGCGATTTCCAGCTCGATCCGGTGAAGGACCTGCCGGTGCATGTGGATTTCCTGCGGCTCGGCGTCGGGGCGCAGATTCGCGTGCGCATCCCGGTGCACGTGCTCAATGCCGATCAGTCGCCGGGCGTGAAGCGCGGCGGCGCCGTCAACCTCGTCACCCATACGGTCGAGGTGCAGTGCTCGGCCGACGCCATCCCGGAATCGATCGACGTCGATGTCAGCGGGCTCGAGATCAACTATTCCAAGCATCTGAACGAGATCACCCTGCCCGCGAATGTGCGGGTGATCGGCCGCGCCGACCAGACCTTGGTCACCATCGTGCCGCCGTCGGGCTATGCCGAAGAGATCAAGGCGCAGGCCGAAGCCGCTGCGGCGGCTGCGGCTGCTGCGGCCGCTGCGGCTGCCGCCGGCACGGCTCCGGCCGAAGGC
The DNA here is from genome assembly GCA_036522235.1 of Xanthobacteraceae bacterium. Taxonomy (GTDB): domain Bacteria; phylum Pseudomonadota; class Alphaproteobacteria; order Rhizobiales; family Xanthobacteraceae; genus VAZQ01. The sequence goes on along the minus strand of DATDGG010000513.1, from coordinate 1,691 downwards.
GGCGCGCCGGGCGCGGCCCCGGGTGCTGCTCCTGCCGCCGGCGCGCCGGCCGCGGAGAAGAAGTAAACCGCGGCTTGCCGATCATCCTGCGAGGGCGGCGCGCCCGCACCTTACGGATGGAATGTCCATGCTGCTCCTGGTCGGGCTCGGCAATCCCGGTGCCTCTTATGCCGGCAACCGGCACAATATCGGCTTCGTGGTGGTCGACGCGATCGCCAAGCGCCACGGCATCGGCCCCTGGCGGCGGCGCTTCCAGGGCGTGGCGGCGGAAGGGCCGCTCGGCGGGGCGCGTGTCCTGCTGCTGCTGCCCGGCACCTTCATGAATGAATCCGGCCGCGCGGTCGTGGAGGCGGCGAATTTCTACAAGCTCGGCGCGCCCGACATCGTGGTGGTCCACGACGAGATCGATCTCGCGCCCGGCAAGGTGCGGCTCAAGACCGGCGGCGGCAATGCCGGCCATAACGGGCTGCGCTCGATCTCCTCCCACATCGGCAACGACTATCGCCGCGTGCGCATCGGGGTCGGCCATCCGGGTGTCAAGGAGCTGGTGCATGGCTATGTGCTGAACGACTTCGCCAAGAGCGAGCGGCCCTGGGTCGAGGCGCTCTGCGAGATCATGGCCGACAATGCCGGTCTCTTGGCCCAGGGCGAGGATGCGAGCTTCCAGAACAAGGTCCATCTCGCCATGCAGGCCAAGGGCTTCCTCGATCCGAAGGACGGCGATGCGCCGGACGACTAGAAGGCAATTTCATGGGATTCAAATGTGGCATCGTCGGCCTGCCCAATGTCGGCAAGTCGACGCTCTTCAATGCGCTGATCCAGACCGCGGCCGCGCAAGCCGCGAACTATCCGTTCTGCACCATCGAGCCCAACGTGGGCGAGGTGGCGGTGCCGGACCCGCGGCTCGGCGAGCTCGCGGCGCTCGCCAAGTCCGCCATGATCGTGCCGACGCGGCTCACCTTCGTGGACATTGCCGGGCTGGTGCGCGGCGCCTCCAAGGGCGAGGGCCTCGGCAACCAGTTCCTCGCCCATATCCGCGAGGTCGACGCCATCGTGCACGTGGTGCGTTGCTTCGAGGATGAGGACGTCACCCATGTGGAGAACCGCATCGATCCGATCGCCGACATCGCGACCATCGAGACCGAGCTGATGCTGGCCGATCTCGACAGCCTGGAGCGGCGCGTGGACGCCCTGGAGAAGAAGGCCAAGGGCAGCGACAAGGAGGCGGCCGACGCCAAGGAGACGCTGGCGCTGGTCAATCGCGCGCTCGCGCTGCTGCGCGCCGGCAAGCCCGCCCGCCAGGTCGAGCGCAAACCCGAGGAGGAGCGCGCCTTTCATGCACTCGGCCTGCTGACCGCCCTGCCGATGCTCTATGCCTGCAATGTCGAGGAGGCGGCGGCGGCCGGCAATGCCTATTCGGAGCGCGTCGCGGCGCGCGCCAGGCAGGAAGGCTCAGGCTCGCTGGTCATCTCGGCCAAGATCGAGTCGGAGATCGCGGTGCTGCCGAGCCAGGAGCGCGCCGAGTTCTTGGCGGCGGTCGGGCTTACGGAGACCGGCCTCGACCGGCTGATCCGTGCCGGCTATGCGCTGCTCGATCTGGTGACCTTCTTCACCGCCGGCCCCAAGGAGACGCGCGCCTGGACCATCACGCGCGGCACCAGGGCGCCGCAGGCCGCCGGCGTCATCCATAC
>DATDGG010000512.1:0-2428 GCA_036522235.1 Xanthobacteraceae bacterium | reverse complement strand
TTCGCTGCCGATACCATTCGGCGAGCGCACTGTCCTTCTGGAACATGAGGAACCGCCACGCCAGCTGGATCATGCCGCGCCGCACCCGCGCGTTGCCCGAGCGGGCTAATCCCTTCTCACGCCGTTTGGACCCGCTTTCGTCGGGCGAGCCGGTGAGACCGGCATAACGCGCAACGGCGCGCCGATCCCGCATGTTCCGTGACAGCACCTCCCGCACCAGCATGTCGGCCGTTTCGACCCCGATGCCGATCACGCGGGCCAGCAGCAGCACCATGGCATGCGGACCCTCCGCGGGAGCTTTGTCCAGAAGTTCAAGCCGCGTCTGCTCGATCTCTCGGATTTGTCGCTTCACGATCCGGTGGCGCTCCAGATCGCGCTTGAGCGCGGCCAACGTGTTGGGCGGGATCGGCTCACCCTCGGGCGTGCGTAAGGTTTCGAGGCGCGCGGCAGCCGTCTTGAGCTTCGGGTTGAAGCTGCGAATGCCGAGCCGCACAAACGCCGCCTTGACCCGAGTGATAATCCGGCTCGCCTCGCCAACCAGCGTCTCGCGCTCCCGGCTCGGCCGCTTAGCGTCCTCATCGGCAAGCGTCGGCACCGCCACCATCTTGCAATGGCCGCGCTCGCCGCGCAGCCAACCGAGAAAGCCCCGCTTGAGAAGCTCCGTGTCGAGCCGATCGGTCTTCGCCCGGCGGTGTTCGCGCGTCACCGCGACGCTCGACGCATGAATAACGTGGGTCTCGACGCCCTGCGCCGCGAGCCAGCGCGCCAGCCAGAAGCCGTCGTGTCCGGCCTCGAACGCCACGGCGATGCGTGTGATCCGGCGGCCCTTCTTTTCGGCCTCCGACCGCCAGCGCCTCAACAGGTTGAGCAATGCGCGCTCGTCGATCGCGAGTTTCTTCAGCGGCTGGCGCTCGACACCAGGAATAATGCCAGCGACAAGCCAGCTCGATTGGCTCATCTCGATAACCGCGATCAATGTCGCATCCATATGCAGTGGCTCGAGACACCGGCTTAGATCGTTCACCGTCTCGGTCTTGCGTTTCGTCACGGTGGGGCTCCATTAGCTTGTGGTCACTCCAGCGATGGATATGTCTCCTCGCTGCCGCCCCATAGCATCTTGACGGCCGCGAGCACGGCGGCATGCTGGTGTGCAGCGGGATTGGCTGCGTGACGCTCGTAGTCATTCGGGGAGAGATACCCGATCGAGGAATGACGGCGGCGCGGGTTGTAGAAGCCCTCGATGAACTCGAACACCGCGATCCGCGCCTCGGCCTGCGTCTTGAACCGGCGCCGGTCGAGAAGCTCGCATTCCAACGTGGCGAAGAAGCTCTCGCACATGGCGTTGTCGTAGGCATCTCCGACCGACCCCATCGAGGGGCGCACGCCGGCCTCGCGGCAGCGGTTGCCGAACTCAATGGAGGTGTACTGTGAGCCCTGGTCGGAGTGGTGGATCACGCCTTTCGGTCGTCGCATCGCGAGCGCCATGTTCAAGGCGTCAAGCACCAGCCGAGTAGCGAGGGTCGTGGCCATCGACCACCCAACGATCCGACGGCTGCACGCATCCAGCACGACCGCCAGGTAGAGAAAGCCCGCCCAGGTTGGAATGTAGGTGATGTCGGCCACCCACAGCAGATTGGGCCTCTCCGCTGTGAAGTGACGGTCGACCAGGTCCGGCGCCTGACGACCGCTGCCCTTCACCGTGGTGTGGACGAACTTGCGTCGGCTCACGCCGGCAAGGCCTGCCGCCGACATCAGCCGGGCGACGCGCTTGCGACCGACGCGAATGCCTTTGGCCGCAAGATCGATATGAATGCGCGGCACCCCGTAAATGCCGCGAGAAGCTGCGTGTGCGGCGCGGATCTCTGCGACCAGCTCTGCGTCCGTCTGGCTACGCCGCGACGGTTGGCGCTTCGTCCACGCGTAATATCCGCTGGGGGAGACACCCAGCAGCCGGCACATGGTGGCAATCGGGAAGGCGGCCTGATTCTCGCTCACGAACCGGAACCCTTCGACGGGATCGTGTTCGTCTCCCGAGCAAACCAGGCCGCGGCTTTTGAGAGGATATCCCTCTCAAGCCTGAGCTGGCGGTTCTCACGCCGGAGCTGGGTGAGCTCCTCGCGTTCCGCCGTCGTCAGCCCGTTGCTGCCGCGGCCGGCATCACACTCCGCCTGGCCAACCCAGTTTCTGATTGACTGAGCCGTCGGTTCAAACTCCTGCGCCAGCTCCTCCGGCAAGCGCCCGGCGCGGACCAGCTCGACCATCTGGCGACGGAATTCCGGGGTGTAGGGTGGTCTCGTCTTCGCCATCGTGGACTCCTTGAACACAAATGTTCGGGTGTCCACGAAACCGGGTCAACTTCATACCGCCACTCGGCGAAAGCAAGCGAGCGAGAGGGAGGGAGGGCTCGAAGCCGCACCTTCCCACACGT
>DATDGG010000511.1:0-3284 GCA_036522235.1 Xanthobacteraceae bacterium | reverse complement strand
CTGCTCTCCGGCGCTGCTGCGCGCGACTGTCGCGGCGGTTGCGGCGGAGGGGTTCGCCTGTCTCCCGGTCCGCGACGCGTTGGATGCGATCGGTTACGCAGCGGCTTTGAGCCCCCGCCGACGCCCCTTGGCGGGCGCCCGCTGGCCCATGAGGGGCGCCGAGAGAGGGCCGCCCCTACGAAAGATGCGATCGCGGCCGCGTCGTCAGGAATATGCGCAGGATTTTGGGCGACTCGACCAGATAGCGCCGCCAGAGCCGGCGTGGCTCGTGCGCCAGGCGATACGCCCATTCCAGGCTGAGCCGGCGCAGCCACAGCGGCGCGCGCGCCGCTTGCCCGGTCAGGAAATCGATCGCGGCGCCGACGCAAAGCGCGATGCCGGCGCTGCGGCCGAGCTGCGCGATGAGGCGCGCAATCAGCTCCTGCGCCGGGCAGCCGACGCACAACAGCAAAATGTCCCAGGGCCGCTCGACGCAGGCGCGCGCGACCGCGAGCCGCAAGTCGGCGCGCCGCGCTAGCCCGCGCGGCGCCGGCAGCACTTGCAGGTCGAGGTGCGGGTAGCGGGCGCGCAGCGCAAGCTCCGCGATGCGGTCGGGACCGACGACCAGGATCCGCCTCCGCCCGCCGGCAGGCGGCTGCGCATCGAGTTTCGCCAGCACCGCCGCCACCACGTCGCTGCCGGTGGCCAGCGGCAGCGGGCGCCGCGCCAGCGCCGCCAGGCCGCGCACGATCCGGCTGTCGCACAGCGACAGCCAGGCGCCGCGATAGATCGGCAGCAAATGCTCCGGCTGCTCGTGCACCGCCACGACGTGATACGCATTCGGCGTCACCACATAGCGATAGGGCTCCCCGCATTGCGCGATGATCAGCCGCGCGACCTCGTTCTGCGGCAACAGGCAGAACGGCACGCCCAGGAACTCGTCATGCGGCGGCCTCGAGCTTCGCGGACCTGATTGCGTCCAGCGCGCGCCGCCATCGTGGGATGCGATCGTCATGCGCTTCGAACCCCGACACTGTCGCCCGCGATCGCGCTCAGGAGGCCGAAGCGATGCACCGCAAAGGCGCTGAACAAAGCGAAGGCGAGCGCGTCGATGACGAGCGGAACGGTGCCGCCCGCGAGGAAATGGGCGGTCGCCTGTGCGCCGAGCACGAACAGGCCGGCGAGCGCCGGGATGGCGCCGACCCCGACCGGGTCGATCGGCAGCGCGAACCAGCGGCGCCCGATCACCATGAAGGCGAGGCACGAGACGATGCACGCAACCATCAGGCTGATCGCGGCTCCCAACGCCCCGTGCGAAGGGACCAACACGAGCGCGAGCGCCGTCGAGACCACCAGGAACAGCGCCGAGACGACGAGCTCGAGATGGCTCGCATTGGTGAAATAGATCACCTGCGCGAAATAGAAGTTGCGCATGGTCATGAATGCGAAGGCGATGGTCAGGATCGGGATGAGATCGCGCGTGGGCGCGATGAAATCCTCGCCCAGCAGCATCGACAGCACGCGGTCGCCGAACACGAAGAAGAACGCCGCGCCGAACGCCGCCGCGGCCAGGCACGCGTTGAACGCCTTCTGCAGCGCGATGTTGGCATTTTGCATTTCGCCTTCGTTGGCGTGCTGCTTGGCGGTCGTGACCAGCGACAGGATGATCGCCTCGCCGAACACCGCAAAGCTCTGCCGCAGCACGTCGGCCACCACGCCGTAAGGCCCGAGCGCGGCGGCGCCCGCATAATGCGCCAGCAGGAGCCGGTCGATGCCTTGTCCGACGGCGTTGACGCCGAACGAGAGCAGGAGCGGCCAGCCATATCTGAGAATGCGCAGGCAGGCGGCGCGGGTGCCTTGCGACAAGCGGACATCGGCAAATGTCGCAAGGCAGGGCAGGGCGGCCAGCACATGCGCCAGCGCAATCGCGCAGGCGAGCCCGGTGGCGCCGCCGCCGAGCCAGAGGCTCAAGCTGCCGAGCGCGATGGTGAGGCAGGTGCGCAGGATCATCGACAGCGACGCCGCGCCTGCATGCAGCAAGGTCCGCGCCACCTCGAAGGCGGCCTCGTAGATCGTCATGCCGCACACCAGCGCGAACACCGCGATGGCGAACGCGGCCTCATGCAGGCCGAGCCAGACCAGGCCGGCCAGCACCACGGTGAGCACCGCCAATGTGGCGCCGAGGAGCTGCGCCAGCGCGGCCACGTATTGGTAAACGACCTGAGTTTGGTAAACGCCGAAATAGGCGAACCGCATCCACTGCGTGCCGAATCCATAAACGATCATCGACCAGGCGAAGATCAGCACATAGTGGCCGTATTCGGCGGGGCCGGCGATATGCGAGAAAATCGCGACCGCCAAAAGGTTGCCGCCCGCCGAGATGGCGCGCGAAGTCACATAAAGAAGGCCCGCGGTATTAAGCATTACGCCTGATAAGTCATTGCAGAAAAGATTAGAAGTGGCCGGGTAGGGTTTCGCTTTGTATCGTTAAATGCACTCGCGCCCAATCATCAAATTTTCGCGCGGCAACAAGTCGAGTTGTGATGCGTATCCTACAAATACTTCATGATCGCGAGCGCGGCGGCGTTCAAACTCTCGCCGCCATGATCGAGGAGGGCCTTGCGCTGCATGGCGTCGTGCTCGAGACCGCGTATCTCTATCCGCGTCCTGGCCTGCCTGCCCTCAACAAGCTCATCCACACGCTGGCCATGGCGTGGTGCGTCCTTGCCGGCGGCTTCGACGGTTTGATCGCTTATCAGTCGACAGCCTCGGTCCTGGTCGGCCTTGCGGGGTGGCTCAGCGGCTGCCGCCTGCGCATCGTGCACCAGACCTGCACGCTCGACGAGGTCGCGCCGCCGGTGCGATTCATGGATCGGCTCATCGGCGCGCTCGGATTCTACACGATCAATATCGCGAACAGCGCCGCGACCTTGGCCGAGTTCAAGTCCTATCCGATAGCCTATCGCCGCGCCATGCAGGTGATCGAGCATGGACTCGATCCGCCGTCGCCGACGCGCCGCCGTAATGAGGTGCGTCGTCGCTTCGCGCTCCCGCTCGCCAGGCCGCTCCTCATCAACGTCGGCCGCCTGGTGGCGCAGAAGAACCAGGAGATTCTGATCCGGGCGCTCTCCCATGTCCCGAAAGCCCATCTGGTCGTTGCCGGAGGCGGCGAGAACGAGGACGCTTGCCGCGCGCTCGCCGCGGAGCTCGGCGTAGCCGATCGAGTCCATTTGCTCGGCGCGGTCGAGCCGAGTGAAATACCCGACCTCTATGCGGCCGCCGATGTCTTCGTCTTTCCCTCGGTC
>DATDGG010000510.1:0-3931 GCA_036522235.1 Xanthobacteraceae bacterium | reverse complement strand
AGGAGAGGGTGCTTTCCCCGCCGTAGTTCTGCCAGTTGGTATTGGTGATGAAGCTGACGGCAGTATTGAACGACAGATCCTCGGCGACCGCGGATTGTCCGGCCGGATTGAACAGATCCTGCAGCGGAAGCAGCGCTTGCGCGCGCATCAGGACATAGAGGATCAGAAAGCCGCCGGCATGAAAGAACAGCATGCCGACGACGTAGGTGACCCAACTCTGCTCGCGGCGCTCGTCGACGCCGCTGATGCGGTAGAGCACGCTCTCGACCGGCCGGAAGACCGGCGACAGGAACGTGCGCTCGCCATTGAACACGCGGGTCATGTAGGCGCCGAGCACCGGGACGATCGCCACGATGATCGCGCAATAGAGGAGGATTTGAATCCAGCCGATGACGGTCATGTCGTTGAGCCTTTGCTAGAAATGCTCCGGCCGGAGCAGGGCATAGACGAGATAGAACATGAGCCCGGCGGTCACGAGGCCGGCGAGGGAATAGTCGAAGATCATGGCATGGCTCCCCTAGAGGTGGTCGCAGGCGATCGTGTAGGCGACCGACGCGGCAAAAAAGGCGAGGCCGAGCGCGATCATGATGAGGTCCATCATTGGCATGCTCCTGGCGATTACAGTGCGCGTAATGCAGCGCGCGTAACGGGCGGAGACGAGCGGATTCGCTCCGCAGCGTTCCGGCTGCGATTAGGTGTCACCAGGCGGATATTTTTTCGAGATGGAAGCGGCGGTTCGGATATAGGAATCTTATAAAGATGGAGCACCAAGGAGCCAGGCCAGTTGCTTCACCGAATTTCGTTGGTGCGCTGAAGCCGCCGCCGACTGCTGGCGGAGGCTCCTGAACGGCGTCGTCGTTCTTATGAAATCCCTATATCGTCGTGCTGCACTCCGTCTCGCATCTTTATGGGCTTTTCGGCATCGTCTGGCCATTGTTGTGGCCCGCGCATGTCGTGAGATGTCGCCATGTCCTCCACGTCGGACATCGAAAAGCGTTTGGACGCCCTGCAAGCGCGCCTGCGCCGTGCGCCGGGCGTTACATCTGATCTGATAGCGAAGGTTATTGCCGGCGCCGGTATCCGTATCGCCTCGCCGCAGCTTGCGGCCAAGGCGGCGCACATCGATCGGCTGATCGAAGCGGGAGCATGGATCGAGGCGGCGTTTGCGCTGGTGGAGCTTGAATTGCCGCAATGGAAACTGCGCCGGCTGACTTACGAAGAGGGTGCCTGGCTCTGCTCGTTGAGCAAACAGTGGAGCCTGCCGGAATGGCTCAGCGATAGCGTTGAATCCCGCCATGCCTCGCTTCCGCTCGCGGTCTTGGGCGTCTTGATCGAGGCACAGCGGTGCGGTGAAGCGCCCTCTGGGCGGGCGGCAGGCTCGGTACCTCGCTGCCCGGCCGATTCAGGCAGCCGCGTCAATATGTGCTGCGATAATTTTGCGTGAGCGGGCGTGCCGCACGCACAACCGCTTATGCCGCGCTTATTAGAATGGCTCTCCTCCGCTCTCGAATTCATATGCGCTCGTGAGCACATTGCGCGCATCGATAACAGCTCTTGGTGAATGCTATGGACAAATGTGAGCGTCCCTCTGCGCAATCTTGGGTGCATTCGTCGCTGTTCCGCGTCGGCAAGGACGGCCGTGGCCATTGGGTCGTGCAAGATCAAGAAGGGCTGCGCGGCGGTCTGTTCGTCGATCGGGCGGAGGCGCTGAAATTCGCGATGTTCGAGAACGGAAATCGTCCGCAGGCCGTCATCATGGTTCCCGGAATTCTCGAGCTCGATATCAACGGCCGGCCGCCGCTGGAGGGCGCGGCGAAGGCACAGATTTCCCCTCGACGAGCTTTCGTAGGTGCCGATACGTGAGGCATCACGATGGTCACCGGAAAACATGTTTCGCGTTTGTCAGGCTACGCGCCGGCACTGCCGACGCCGTTCGATCGCAACGGAAGCGTCGATGGCTCGGCCTTGGAGCTCCTCTGCGATCGGCAGATTCAAGAGGGGGCCACCGCGCTGGTGGTTTGTGGAACCACCGGCGAGGCGCCGACCTTGAGCCGCGTCGAGCACGCCAAGATCGTTCGCATCGCGGTCGATGTTGCCAAGGGCCGCGTGCCGGTGATCGCCGGCGCCGGATCGAACGCGACCCGTCAGGCCATCGAGCTCGCCCGCGACGCCGAAGCCGCCGGCGCGGACGCGGTGCTGTCGGTTACGCCCTACTACAACAAGCCCATGCAGGCGGGGATGTACGCTCATTTCCGTGCCATCGGCGACTCGATCGGCCTGCCGATCTTCCTCTACGATGTGCCCTCCCGCACGGTTTGCGGTGTTGCGGATGAGACCGTCGCCCGGTTGGCGCAATGTCCGAAATTCATCGGCCTCAAGGACGCGACGGCCGACCTCACGCGCCCGCTGCGCTTGCGGTCGCTGCTTGGAGAGGATTTCCGGCTCTTGTCCGGTGACGATGCAACCGCGCTCGCTTTCATCGCGCAGGGCGGCAATGGCTGCGTCTCGGTCACGTCGAATGTCGCGCCCGGCCTTTGTCGCGCAATGTACCTGGCATCGAAGCAGGGTCAAGCGGCGCGCGCGCAGCAGCTCGCCGCGGTGGCGGCGAGGTTGACGAGCGTTTTGTTCAGGGAAAGCAATCCGGTCCCGGTCAAATATGCACTCAGCGTGATGAAGATGATTGCGCCCGCCGTGCGCTTGCCGCTGGTCGAATTGCAGAGCGAAACCAAGGCCGAGATCGATCTGGTCTTGGCGCAGATTTGCGACGGATATGCCGGCTACATGATCGATCCGGCGGTCGGGTTTGGCCGACACGTCCCATCGTTGTTGCGTTTGCAGCCCAAGCGCAAATTTTCGGTGGTTCCGTGACCGGCCTGCAGGCGCGGCGGTCGGTTGCGCGCCATCTGGTCGGCTTGGCAACGATCTTGCTACAAGCGGTCGCGCGCGCCCACCGGGCCGGATATCTCGGTGTGGCGCAGGTCGAAGCTTGGGTGCGGTTGAGCGCCAAGATGCGCGGCCTGGTAGGCGGTCTCATCGGGAGCAGGGCCGGCAGCGCACGCCCGGCCATGACATCGCGACGCCCCTCGGGGCTGGCCGCGCGGGTGGCCAAGATCCGCAGGTGTAATGCCTTTGTCATATTTGTAGGCGCCGGGGCGCGAAACCCACGCACGCGCAGGGCTCGCCAATTTTGCTCTTCCCGATTTCACTCTTCTATTGACGAACCGCTTTGCCTGAGTCATCGGGTTACTAGCATGGCGGCTCCGTTTATTGGCTCGATCCCCACGCCCGATAAGGACCGCTCTGACCGACGCGTAGCGACAATGGCAGTCCAATGAAAATGCTTTGGACGAGGACGGGTGCCTGACCGGGCGACCGTGATCGTCGCGAGGGCGGTCATGAGGTGAGCCATGAGTGCACCGGTCCAGAAATTCGAGCGCTGGTCGCCGCTCGGTTGGTCGCCCTCGAACCTCGGCCGCAGCGGCCTGTTGCCGAACGCCTATGACGGCGTGGTTTTCATCCTGATCGCCGGGCTCTTCGTCGCCATCGTGCATGGCGCCCACGAAATGCGGGCGCCGTTGTCGACGCTCGACATCGCGCCGGTCACCCTCGATCCGCGCAACTTGCCCGAATATGCGCTGCGCACGACCATGCGGATGTTTGCCGCGATCTTCGCCTCGCTGCTGTTCACCTTCATCGTCGCGACGCTGGCGGCCAAGAGCCGCAAGGCCGAGCTCGTCATCATTCCGGCGCTCGACATCCTGCAATCGGTTCCGGTGCTCGGCTTCCTCACCTTCACGGTCGTGTTCTTCATGGGGCTGTTCCCGGGCAGCGAGCTCGGGGCGGAGTGTGCCGCGATCTTCGCGGTCTTCACCGCCCAGGCCTGGAACATGGCCTTCAGCTTCTATCAGTCGCTGCGCACCATCCCGCACGA
>DATDGG010000509.1:0-2164 GCA_036522235.1 Xanthobacteraceae bacterium | reverse complement strand
GCGCGCGTGAGCACGGTGGCGCCGGCTTCCATCAGCTCCGCCACCGTGCGGCCGTCGCGGGCGCCTTCCAGGATGAAATCGGTGATGAAGGCGACGGCTTCCGGATGGTTGAGCTTGACGCCGCGTTCGAGACGGCGGCGTGCCACCATGGCGGCCATGGCGACCAGCAGCTTGTCCTTTTCCCGCGGTGTCAGGTTCATTGGTTTCGCCTCAGGCAAGCCAGAGCCGCGGCAGCCGTCCGCCGCGGATGGTCGAAAGAACACAGGCGAGATCATGGCGCAACGCCGCCCCGTCGGCGGCCGCCAGGCGCATGACGGCAAATCCGCCCCAGGCGGAGACGCCGACCTCGCCGCGGCATTGGCGGCTCGCGTCCCGCACCGCCGCCGCGATCGCCTCGTCGCCCGGAACCAGCAGCACACTCGCGATGGCGACGCCGCCCCCGGCGACTGCGGCTTGCGAAAGCCTTGCGGCTACGTTGCCGTCGAGCCGCACGGTCTCGGCATGGAGCAGACGGCCGCCGCGGCGTACGCGCCAGCAATCAAACAAAGAGCCATCGGCCACCGTCTCGCCCATGCCGGAGCGGCCGAAGATCACCGCCTCGGCCAGGAGCAGCCGCGCGTCCGTGGCGAGATCGACCTCGATGGTCCGCCGCAGTCGGGCCTGATTGAACAAGATCGTCTCCTGCGGCAGCCAGGCGAGCTCGCTGCCGGCCGCGACATCGAGCTTGGCCGTGATGGTCGAATGCGGCCCGAGCGTACGATAGACCTTTTCGGCCGCCGCGCCGGTGACCAGGAGGCGGGCAGCCGGCCCGACCGCGAGATCGAGCTCAAAGCGATCGCCGCCCGCCATTCCGCCCGCCGTGTTGACGACCATGGCTTCGAGCTCGCCCGAGGGCGCGCCGGGGCAGCGCACCCGCAACGCGCCGTCTTCGTGCACGCGCGCGCGCCGCGTCGCGCCGCCCGCAAACTTGGCGCTGAGGCTGATGCGCCCGATCGCCCGGTTGGCGGCAAAAATTCCGTCTGTGTCTATGCGCATCGGGGCCGCCACCTGCGAGATCGCCGCGGATGGTAGCGCGTTTCGCAGTCGTACGCTCAAATCGCCAAGGCGCGCTTGAGCGCGGCCTCCTCCATGCCGGCGCGGTCGCAGGAATAGGTGATCGAGCCGCGGTCCATGACCACGAAGTGATCCCCGAGCTCACGGGCGAAATCGAGGTACTGCTCGACCAGCACGATCGCCATCTGTCCCAGCCCGCGCAGATATGAGATGGCGCGGCCGATATCCTTGATGATCGACGGCTGGATGCCTTCGGTCGGCTCGTCCAGCAGCAAGAGCCGCGGCCGCATGACCAGCGCCCGGCCGATCGCGAGCTGCTGCTGCTGACCGCCCGAGAGGTCGCCGCCGCGGCGGCCCAGCATGTCGCCCAGCACGGGAAACAGCGAGAACACGTCGTCCGGCACCGAACGCAGGTCGCGCTTGAGCGGCGCAAATCCGGTCTTGAGATTTTCCTCGACCGTGAGCAGCGGAAAGATTTCGCGGCCCTGCGGCACATAGGCGATGCCGCCGCGCGCCCGCTCATGGGGCCGGAGCCTGGTAATGTCGTGGCCGTTGAAACTGATGGCGCCCTTGCTGATCGGATGCTGCCCGATCAGCGCCCGCAGCAGGCTGGTCTTGCCGACGCCGTTGCGCCCCAGAACGCAGGTGACCTTGCCCGGCCGTGCGGTCAGCGACACCGCGCGCAAGGCCTGCGCGGCGCCATAGTGCAGGTCGATGGCTGTGACTTCGAGCATGTCACCTTCCCAAATAGACCTCGATCACGCGCTCGTTCGCCGACACCTGATCGATCGATCCTTCTGCGATGACCGCGCCTTCGTGCAGCACCGTGACCTTGACGCCCAGCTCGCGCACGAACGCCATGTCGTGTTCGACCACGACCACGGTGCGCTCGCGGTTGATCTGCTTGAGCAGCTCGGCGGTCTCACGCGTCTCGGCGTCGGTCATGCCGGCGACCGGTTCGTCGACCAGTAGCAGCTTGGGTTCCTGCGCCAGCAGCATGCCGATCTCCAGCCACTGCTTCTGTCCGTGCGACAGGCCGCCGGCGACGCGGTCGCGCAAGGGGGTGAGCCGGGTGATCTGGAGAATGCCGTCGATGCGGCTGTCCGCCTCG
>DATDGG010000508.1:0-1717 GCA_036522235.1 Xanthobacteraceae bacterium | reverse complement strand
ATGGGCATCCCGATCCTGATCTCGCGCTCGGGCTTCACCGCCTGGGGGGTGGAGCTCGCCCGCAAGGCCAATCTCACCTTGATCGGCCGCGCCCGCGGCAAGCGATTCGTCGCCCTCGCCGGCACTGAGCGCATCGTGTTCGATCAGGACCTCGCCTATGTGGAGGAGGAGAGCGCCAAGCATCGGCGGAAGGCCGCAATGCACGATGATTGATTGCAGACAAATGCCGTCTTCGGACCTCATCCTGAGGAGCCGTGCGCAGCACGGCGTCTCGAAGGATGGAGGCACGGAACGGACCCGTGACCATGGTTCGAGACGCGCGCAAGAGCGCGCTCCTCACCATGAGGGTGGTCATTTTGCATGACCGTTGCCAATCCTCTCGGCCTCGTTCTCGCCGGCGGCCTCGCGCGTCGCATGGGGGGCGGCGACAAGGCGCGCATCCGCATCGGCGGTGCCACGATCCTGGAGCGCGTGCTGGCGCGGTTCGCGCCGCAATGCGCCGCCGTCATCCTCAATGCCAACGGGGATCCGGCGCGCTTCGCCGATACCGGTCTCACGGTGGTGCCGGATTCGGTGCCGGGTTTCGCCGGACCGCTCGCCGGGATTCTGGCCGGGCTCGATTGGGCGGCGGCACATCGGCCTGACATCGTCGACGTGGCGAGCGTGCCGGGCGATTGCCCGTTCCTGCCTGCCGACCTGGTGGTGCGGCTCTCCGCGGCGCGTGCCGAAGCCGGTGTGCCGCTCGCCTGCGCGCGCTCGGGCGACTGGCGCCACCCGGTGGTCGGGCTCTGGCCGGTCGGGCTGCGCGAAGACCTGCGCCACGCGCTCATCGACGAAGACCTGCACAAGATCGAGATCTGGACCGCCCGGCATGGGATCGTCACCGTGGACTGGCCGGTGACGCCGATCGATCCATTCTTCAACGTCAATACGCCGGAGGATGCAGACGCCGCGCAGCGGATGGCGCAGGCGGAGAGCCTGTAGCCCGCATGGAGCGCAGCGCAATGCGGGAGCGGCATTCCCGGATTGCGCTGCGCTCCATCCGGGCTACAGCTTCACCCCACCAGGGCCGCGTAAGACAAAAACCCGACGCTGTCGCCGGGCGCGATCGCGGTCACGGGATCCATCAACTCCACCAGGCCGTCGGTCTGCGTCAACGAAGTGATGACGCCGGCGCCGTCCTGGGCGTGCTTAACGGCTTCGATCACGCCATCGACGCCGTGGCGCAGCGCGACCCGGACATATTCGCGCCGTCCCTTGCGTTTGCGATACGCGAAGGTCGCGCGCACCGGCAGCGGCACCAGGGGGCCAAGCTCGGCGCCGGCGAGCCGCGCCCAGAGCGGACGCACCACGCGCGCAAAGGTCACGAACACGGCGACCGGATTGCCCGGCAGCCCCACGAAGGCGGTGCCAGTTCCCTGCCGCGAACCCGGAATCACTCCCATGGCGACCGGACGGCCAGGCTTGACGGCGACGCGCCAGAACACCAAGCGGCCGATCGACGCGACCGCGTCGCGCACATGATCGGCCTCGCCGGTCGACACGCCACCCGAGGTGAGCACGAGATCGTGCTCGCGCGCGGCCGCCGCGATCGCCTGCTTGAGCGCCTCCGGATCGTCGCGCACGATGCCGAGATCGGTTGACTGCGCGCCCAGCCCCGCAAGCAGGCCTGCGAGCAAAAAGCGATTGGCATCGAACAAGCCCGCATTCGGCCGCG
>DATDGG010000507.1:0-14821 GCA_036522235.1 Xanthobacteraceae bacterium | reverse complement strand
GAGATCGCCTATCCGAAGGAGCTATCGGGCGGCATGCGGCAGCGGGTCGGGCTCGCCCGCGCGCTGGTCGTGCATCCGCAAGTCTTGCTGATGGACGAGCCGTTCTCGGCGCTCGATGTGCTGACCGCCGAGACGCTGCGCACCGATCTGCTCGACCTCTGGTGCGAAGGACGCATGCCCATCTCGTCCATTCTCATGGTCACCCACAATATCGAGGAGGCGGTCCTGATGTGCGACCGCATCTTGATCTTTTCCTCCAATCCGGGCCGCATCCTCGGCGAGATCAAGGTCGACCTGCCGCAGCCGCGCAGCCGCCTTGATCCCAGGTTCCGTCAGCTGGTGGACGACATCTATGCGCGAATGACGTCGGGACCAGTGAGCAGGACCGCCCGCGAGGGCTTCCCCGGGACCGGCATTTCCATGACCCTGCCGCGGGTGTCCGCCAACGTGCTGGCGGGCCTGATGGAAGCGGTTGCGGCGGAGCCCTACAACGGGCGCGCCGACCTGCCGGCCTTGGCGACGAGCCTGCAGATGGAAATCAACGAGCTGTTCCCGGCCGCCGAGACGCTGCAGCTGTTTCGCTTTGCCGAGGTGGCGGAAGGCGATATCGCCTTGACCGAGGCGGGCAAGCGCTTCGTGCGCGCCGACGTCGATGAGCGCAAGCGGCTTTTCAGCCAGCAACTCTTGAACTACGTGCCGCTCGCCGGCCACATCAAGCACGTGCTCGATGAGCGTGCCACGCACCATGCGCCGGCCAGCCGCTTCCGCGACGAGCTGGAAGACCACATGTCCGACGAGGCGGCCGAGCAGACGTTGCGCGCCGTCATCGCCTGGGCCCGCTTCGCCGAGGCCTTCGCCTATGACGAGGACTCAGGCGTGTTCAGCCTCGACAATCCGAGCTGATTTTTAGCGCATGTCCTGGAAAAGCATGCCCCCGCGAAAGCGGGGGACATGCGCCAGCGCATATGCGCTCTAGAATTCCTGCCAGTTCGGGTCCGCTTGAGCGGCTGCGGCGAGCGCGGTCTGCCCGCGGCGGGCCGAGCCGTTGACGACCTTGCGTGGCGCAGCCGCGGGCTTGCTCGGCCGCGGCTTCTCCGTTTCATGCTTGGGCGCCGCCGCCGGGCGCCGCGCGTCGGCCGCAACCGCGCCATCGTTGATCCGGAAGAGGCTGAAGCGCGTGGTCATCGCCGCGGATTGCTGCTCGAGCGCTTTCGCGGTTGCCGCGTTCTCCTCGACCAGCGCCGAGTTCTGCTGGGTCACCTCGTCCATCTGCCCCAGTGCCTTGCTGATCTGGTCGAGCCCGGTTGCCTGCTCGGCGCTCGCGCCGGCGATGTCCGACACGAGATCGGCGACCGCCTTGATCGACTGGACGATCTCGTTGAGCGCCTCGCCGGCCTTGTTGACGAGGCCTACGCCTGCCTGCACCTGGCCGTTGCTGTTGGTGATCAGGTCCTTGATGTCCTTGGCGGCTTGCGAGGAACGCTGCGCCAGGCTGCGCACCTCGGACGCCACCACCGCAAAGCCGCGTCCGGCTTCGCCCGCGCGCGCCGCCTCGACCGCGGCGTTGAGCGCCAGGAGGTTGGTCTGGCGGGCGATCTCGTCGATCACCCCGATGATGTCGGAAATCTTGCGCGAGGAATCCTCGATCTTGGCCATCGCCTCGACCGCCTTGGCGACCACCTGGCCGCCGCGGTCGGCGACCTCGCGCGTGCCGCTGGCGGATTGGTTGGCCTGCTGGGCGTTCGCCGCGTTCTTCTTTACGGTCACGGAAATCTGCTCCATCGAGGAGGAGGTCTCCTCGAGGCTCGCGGCCTGTTCCTCGGTGCGCTGTGACAGGTCGGTCGTGCTCGCCGAAATCTCGACCGCGGAATTGGATACATCGAGCGCCGCCGTCTTGACCTCGGAAACAATGCTCACGACCGTGTCCAGGAGGCTGTTGACGCCCTCGCACAGCACGGCGATGCCGCCGGACTTGCCCTCGCTCGGGATGCGGTGCGTAAAATCGTTGTTCTTGGCCGCGGTGACGACTTCCTGCGTCTGCTGCACGGCCTGAACGGTCGCGGTGACGTCGGTGGCGTATTTGACCACCTTGAACGGCTTCCCGTTCAAATCCATGATCGGATTGTAGCTCGCCTGGATCCAGACCTCCTTGCCGCCTTTGCCGATCCGCTTGTATTGACCGGCGTCGAATTCGCCACGGCGCAGCTTCTCCCAGAACATCCGATATTCCGCCCCTTCGCGGTAGGACGGCTCGACGAACATGCTGTGGTGCTGGCCGCGGATCTCGTCCAGCCTGTAGCCCAGCACCTTGAGGAAGTTCTCGTTGGCGACCAGGATCGTTCCGTCGAGCGAGAATTCGATCACCGCCTGCGATTTACCGATGGCGGCGAGCTGGCCCTCGAAATCCGCGTTGCGCTTTTTCTGCTCGGTAATGTCGGTGGCGAATTTGACCACCTTGTAGGGCTTCCCATCCAAATCCATGATCGGGTTGTAGCTCGCCTGGATCCAGACCTCCTTGCCGCCCTTGCCGAGCCGCTTGTATTGCCCGGCGTCGAATTCGCCGCGGCGCAGCTTTTCCCAGAACAGCCGATACTCCGCGCCCTCGCGGTAGGACGGCTCGACGAACATGCTGTGGTGCTGGCCGCGGACCTCCTCCAATGCGTAGCCCAGGACCTTGAGGAAGTTCTCGTTGGCGAGGAGAATCTTGCCGTCGAGCGAGAACTCGATCACCGCCTGCGATTTGCCGATGGCGGCAATCTGGCCCTTCATTTCCTGAAGTTCCGCCCCGAGGTTGGAATTCTTCCGACCTAGCCAAGACATGTCATTTCCCCGATGTTGCCATATGTGATCAAGCGCGCGGCACCGCCCGCCTGCGATGGAATCCCGGATCAATGGGGATCAGCGTCGTCGACCTCGCCGTTCTCCAGGGCCAACAGGTTCGGAAGATCGACGAGCGCGATCATCTGGCCCTCGATGGTCACGAGCCCGAACAGAAATTCGAGCTGCGCGTTGGCGGCGACGCGCGGCACCGGTTGGATTTGTCCGGCATCGAGCGACACGATGTCGAGCACGCGGTCGGCAAGAAGTCCGACCGATTTCGCGCCGATCTGGACCACGATGACGATATGCATCGGGGTGCTTTCGGTGAGCCCCTGAGCGAAGCGGCAGCGCAGATCGATGATCGGAACCATGACGCCGCGCAGATTGAGCACGCCGCGCACATAGTCCGGCTGCTTCGGCAAGTGCGTTATCGCCGTCCAGCCCTTGATCTCGCGCACCGCCATGATGTCGACGCCGTACTGTTCCTCGCCGATGGCGAAGCTGACGAACTGCGTCAGACTGGCGGCGCCTTGCGCACGGCCGGCGGAAGTCTCGCCGGAGAGATTCGGCGCGGACATGCCGGCGTCTTGAGCCTCGGCCTGCAAGTTCATGGCGAGTCACGCGATGCAAGAGACAAATGAGCGAGTTTTTTAAATATCACGTGTTTGGCTTAAGATTCGGTTATGGAAAAATTATGCCAGGGTTGCATCTTGCATCTGATACGCGTCAATTCTTGCTGTAATTTTTGCTTGATACGCTTCAGAGATCTATTTCGTCCAATCTGGAGTCCGATCCTCGATATTGTTGGAGAGCGCGACGCTTGTCGCGCTCTCGTCACCTCGCAATCATGGAGTGGCCCGACTACAGCAATTCGGCGAGCTTGCTGCCGGCGCTGAGGAATTTCTGCGGATCGACTGCTTCGCCCTCGATGCGCGTCTCGTAATGCAGGTGCGGGCCGGTCGAGCGGCCGGTGGTGCCGACCCGGCCGACGCTTTGGCCGATCTTGATCTGTTGCCCGACCTTGACCTCGATCTCGGACAAGTGGCCATAGCGGGTGGCGAAGCCGTTGCCATGATCGATCTCGACCATCTTGCCGTAGCCGCCGGTCCAACCCGCGACCGTCACCGTGCCGTTGGCGGTGGCGTTCACCGGATCGCCGACCTCGGCGCGGAAGTCGACCCCGGTATGCATGGCGGGGCGGCTCAAGAACGGGTCGATGCGTACCCCGAAGCCCGACACGATCTCGCCATCGCCCGGTGTCGGCTTGCGTACCGGGACGCTGACCAATGAGCGGGTCAGTTGCTCGATCTCGGCGCGCGCGATCTTCACCGAGGTGATCTGCCGATCAAACGTGGCCGTGTTGAACGGCGGAAGTGCGGCGACGAAGGGACCGCCGGTGCCGCTCTCAATGCCGGTCTTCGGTGCCGGCGCGATCTTCTTGGTGTCGACGCCGAGATCGGCCAGGACGCCGCGCACGCGCTGCGCCTTGGAATGGTAGCTCTCCTCCATGGCCCGCAGGTAGGCGCGGTGACGCGCTTCGATCCGGTCGAGCGAAGCCTGCACGCCCCCGAGCACGTCGTCGATGTTGGCGCTGGCGCCGTCGAGCCGCGCATCGCGCGTTCCGGGTGCGACGAACTTGCCGGCATCGCCGAGCGGCGAGGGCTTGACCGGCGCCGATCGTGGCGGCGCGCTGAGGGGTGGGCGCGGCCTGATTGCGCCGGTCGTGGCAGGGTCCGACAGCGCGCCGAGCGTCGCGGTATGCGATTCGAGCGTCGCCTGGCGGCGCGACACCTGATCGAGCTTTTGGTCGTATTGCTCCTGATCGAGCAACTGGCGGCTGGACAGCCGATCGATCTGGGCGCGCAGCTCGGCGATGCGGTCCTCGTAGCCGAATTGCATTTCCGCCTCGCGGCTGACCAGGCGGGTCAGCACGTCGTCGCGGAAGGCAAAATAGGTCGCGGTGGTGATGCTCCACGCCGCCATGATCACCAGAGTGCCGACCACGATCCAGAAGGCGACCGGTCCGATCCGCACCTGACGGCCGGCGTGGACGAGCGTGTAATCGGTGGCGTCGCGCTGTGCCGCCACCGCAACAGGCGGGGAGCGGACATCGGCGGGATGAGCGGGACGGCTCAGGTACTGATGGAAATTCGGCCGGTGAGGCATTGACGCATCCTCGCCGGGCTTGAGTCCCACTGTACCGGCGCAACTGAACGCCAATTCGACCCGAACATGGTTAATTTTCCGCGAACTCGCCTTGGGGTCAGAGCGCCTTGGCGACCTCCAGCACGTCGGCGGCATGGCCCTCGACCTTCACCTTGGGCCAGATATGGGCGATGCGGCCGTCGGCACCGATCAGGAAAGTCGTGCGAAGAATCCCCATGAAGGTCTTGCCGTACATCGATTTTTTTCCCCACGCCCCATAGGCCGCAAGCATTTCATGGGTCTCGTCGGAGAGGAGGGAGACCTTGAGGTCATGTTTTTTCTTGAAGGCCTCCTGGGCCTGCACGGGATCGGCCGAGACCCCGAGAATCTCCGTGTCGGCCTTGCGGAACTCGGCGCGTAGCTTCGAAAAATCAATGGATTCCTTGGTGCAGCCGGGGGTGTCGGCGCGCGGGTAGAAATAGACGACAAGCTTGCGGCCCTTGAAATCGGCCAGCGAAAAGCTGCCGCCACCGTCACGCGGCAGCGAGAATGCCGGGGCTTTCTGGCCGACCGTGAGTTCGGTCCTCATTTGCGCCTTCCTTTCGTCCCTTTTCTGAGGTCAGTAACCGGTCGGACCATACGCGTGGGCGTGCTGGCGGGTCGACCGGATTCGTGCGAATCTTCGTTCGTGTGAATCTTCGGTGCCAGGCACGATCACACCGGGCCGAAAGGCGGCGGCGGGATTCGGCGGTCGAGGGGACGCCCGGTCGGGGAATGGCGGATCAGCACACGAATCCGAGCGTGAACGCGCTCCGGAGGCTGGAGGCGAGCCTCCAATCGCATTTTTGCGAGCAATTGGCCGCGGAACTCGGTGGCGATCACGATCTGCAGACTTGCCTGGCGCCGTTTCGGCTGGCGCGCCTGCCGTGGTGGCAACGGCTTTGGGACTGGCCCGGCGACCTGTTCCGGGGACGCCCCAAACTCAAGAAGGTGAGCATCGCCGCTGCGGGGCTGGTCGGCCTCGCGGTCGTCGGAATGCTCGGTCTGTGGTGGCGTCTCGCGAGCGGGCCGATCGATCTCGACCTCGCCACGCCGTGGCTCACCGCCGCCATCGAAGAGAATTTCGGCAGCTATCACCGGGTCAAGGTCGGCGGCACCCAGATCGAGCGCGACGCCAACGGGCGCACGGCGCTGCGGATGCGCGACATCGTGGTGCGCGACCCTGACGGCACCATCGTGGCCACCGCGCCCAAGGCCGAAATCGGTCTCTCGGGCGCAGGGCTCCTCTCCGGGCACATGCGCGCCGAGCGGCTGAGCTTGGTCGGCGCCGAGATGGCGGTGCGGATCGAGCCCGACAGCAAGATCACGGTCTTCGCCGGCGCCAACAACAAGCGCCCCTTCGTGACCGCTTCGGCTGGAGAAATCCCGGTCCAGCTGGACGGGTCGCCGCTGCCGCGCACCGCCGACCCGGCGATCACGGCGACGACGCCGGGCCTAGCCAAGGGTGCGATGACCGCCAAGTCCGCGCCCGTCGGCGCCCCCGCGATCCCGGATTTCGCCGCGCTGCTTGCCTGGTTGGACGGGCTCGGCGCCACCGGCCTCGATGGTCATGAACTGAGCGAGCTCGGTCTCAAGAGCGGCAATCTCACCGTCGATGATCAGCGCGACGGCAAGCAGTGGTCGTTCCATGACATCAATCTCAGCCTGACCCGGCCCAAGAGCGGCGGCATTGCGTTGACGCTGAGCTCCGCCGCCACCGAGCCGCCGTGGTTGCTGCGGGCGGCATTGACGCCGGGCGCTTATGGCCATCGCTTCATCGATATCGAGACCCAGAAGCTGCCCGCCAAGGACATGATGCTGGCGATGCGGCTCGCCGGGCCCTACGAGCTCGATGTTCCCTTGTCGGGCCGAATCCGCGCCGATATCGGGCCCGAGGGCATCCCGACCGCGATCGATGGCCGGATCGTGGCCGAGCGCGGTTTCCTCCTCGATCTCGACGATCCGCCGGCCAAGATCGCCGTCGACCGGGCGGAGTTCACCCTTGATTGGGACGGCCAGCGCAATGCCTTGAACGTGCCGTTCCACATCGAATCGGGCGGCAACCGCGTCACCTTGCTGGCGAAAGTCGACGCGCCGCGCGAACGCGGCGGCAATTGGGGCGTGGACGTCAGCGGCGGAACCGTGGTGCTGGCTTCGGCCGCGCTCGCCGATCCCAATCCGCTCATCCTCAATCGTTTCCAGCTGCGGCTCAAGGTCGATGCCGAGAAGCAGCGGATCGACGTCCTGCAAGGCGACATCGGCAATACGGAGGTCGGTCTCGCGGTCTCCGGCAATCTCGACTATTCGACGTCCGATCCGCGTCTCACCCTCGGCGTGGCCGGCAACCGCATGTCGGTGGCCGCGATGAAGAGGCTCTGGCTGTTCTGCGTTGCGCCCAAGGTGCGCAACTGGGTCCTCGACCACGTGAGCAGCGGAACGGTCGAGCGGATGGCGATCGCCACCAACGCGCCGCTCTCGACGCTACGCACGACCGGGCCGCCGATCCCCGACGACGGCCTCTCGATCGAGATCGTCGGCAGCGGCGTCGAGGTCCGGCCGGTCGACGGGTTGCCGCCGATCCGCGACGCCGACCTCACTTTGAAAGTCGGCGGGCGCAAGGCCACCGTCAGCCTCGGCCGCGGCAATGTGGAGCTCTCCCCCGGCCACAAATTCGCGATGACGGGCGGCGTGTTCGAGGTGCCCGATACGTTCCCGACCGCGCCCCCGGCGCGGGCGCGCTTCCGCCTCGACGGTCCCGTGCAGGCCGCCGCCGAGCTGCTCTCGCTCGAACGGCTGCGGGACTTCTCCGGCTCGCCGCTCGATCCGGCGACCAGCCGGGGCAACCTCTCGGCGCAGGTGTCGGTCGGCCTGCCGCTCAAGGAGGATCTGCCGCCCGGCTCGTCGATCTACACGATCAATATCGACGTCGCGAATTTCGCCGCCGATCGCATGGTGATGGGCCAGAAAGTCGAAGCCCAGAGCCTGCACGTGGTCGCCAACAACCAGGGCTACTGGATCAAGGGCGACGTCAAGCTCAACGGCGTTCCGGCCGCTCTCGACTACCGCAAGCCGCGCGGCGACGGCGACGCCGAGGTCCGCATCCAGGCGACGCTCGACGAGGCCGCACGCAGCAAGCTCGGCTTCGATCTCGCCGGCTACGTGAGCGGGCCGGTGCCGGTCAAGGTCAATGGGCGGGTTGCCGCGTTCGAAGGCGGCGAGAGCCGGTTTGCGATCGACGCCGACCTCACCCCCTCCCGGATCGACGGCCTGTTGCCCGGGTGGAGCAAGCCGTCCGGAAAGTCCGCGCATGCGACCTTCACGGTGGTCAGGGGGCCGCAGTCGACCCGCTTTGACGATGTCGCGATCGACGGGCCCGGCAGCTCGGTCAAGGGCGCGATCGAGCTCGACGATAACAATCAGGTTGCGAGCGCGAATTTTCCGACCTTCAGCCTTTCCGAAGGGGACAAGACCACGCTCAAGGCCGAGCGCGGTCCTGACGGCGCCTTGCGGGTGATGATGCGTGGCGACGTGTATGACGGGCGGAATTTCGTCAAGTTGGCGATGGCCGGTCCAGTTGCCGGGGGGAGCAAGCAAGAGGCGAGGGATGTCGACCTCGACGTCAAGGTCGGCACCGTGGTCGGCTTTCACGGCGAGACATTGCGCGGCCTCGATCTGACGATGTCGCGGCGCGGCGGTGCCATCAAGAGCCTGGCGGTCAGCGCCAAGCTTGGGCGCGACGCAGCCCTCAGCGGCGACTTGCGCGGCGGTCGCAACGGCGGCCGGCAGGTCATCTATGTCAATGCCAAGGATGCCGGCGCCTTTTTCCGCTTCACCGACATGTATGCCAAGATTTTCGGCGGCGAGATGTTCGTTGCCATGGATCCGGTGAGTGGGGACGTTTCGACCCAGGAGGGACTGCTCAATATCGCGGACTTCTCGGTGCGCGGCGAAGCGGCGCTCGATCGGGTCGTGGCCGGCGCCCCCGGCGGCCAGCGTCCAGGCGTCGATTTCTCCCGCATGCGCGTCGAGTTCACCCGCAGCCTCGGTCGCTTCGCGGTCCGCGAGGGGATCGTCAGCGGCCCCATGATCGGCGCCACGGTCGAGGGCTATATCGATTACCTCAAGGACGACGTGCGGATGCGCGGAACCTTCATTCCGCTCTACGGTCTCAACAATATGTTCGGCCAGATCCCGCTGTTCGGCATTTTCCTTGGCGGCGGCGCCAAGGAGGGCCTGGTCGGGGTCACCTACGAGGTGGTCGGGCCGGTCAGCGGGCCGACCTTGCACGTCAACCCGATCTCGGCCGTCACGCCCGGCCTGTTGCGCAAGTTCTTCGAGTTCCCCAACGGCGCCGGCCAGATTCCAACGAGCGGCAGCAGCCAGTTTCCGGGCTTGGACGGCCCCGTCCCCCCCGGCAGCGTGCCGCAGGTCTACGGCGATCCGGTTCGTTAGCCCCTCATCCTGACGAGCATCGCGCGGCGATGCGTCTCGAAGGACCGAAGGATCACACTGGCCGCAGCAGCACGTGCCGCTTGCGCCCGAGCGAGAGCTTGATCACGCCTTCCGGCGACACGTCACCCGCGCCGAGCTGCATCTTCTCGTCGGTCACCGCGGTGTCGTTGACCCGAAGCCCGCCGCCCTTGATCTGACGCCGCGCCTCGCCGTTCGACGCAACGAGCCCGGCCTTGACGAACGCCACCAGCACGCCGAGCCCGCGCGCGAGCTCGTCTTGGGCGATTTCCACGGTTGGCAGCGATTCCGACAGCGCGCCTTCCTCAAAAGTTCGCCGCGCGGTCTCGGCCGCCTCCGCGGCTGCGGCGCGGCCGTGCAACAGGGCGGTCGCCTCGGTCGCCAGCACCTTCTTGGCCTCGTTGAGCTCGTGGCCCTTGAGCGCTGCGAGGCGCGCGATCTCATCAAGCGGCAGCACCGTGAACAGCTTGAGGAAGCGGACAACGTCGCCATCCTCGGTGTTGCGCCAGAATTGCCAGTAATCGTAGGGGCTGACCATGTCGTCGGCGAGCCACACGGCGCCGGCGGCGGTCTTGCCCATCTTCGCCCCGGACGACGTGGTGATGAGAGGGGATGTCAGCGCGAACAGCTGAACATTGAGAGTGCGGCGGCCGAGCTCGATGCCGTTGACGATGTTGCCCCACTGGTCCGATCCGCCCATTTGCAAGATGCAGCCCTGGCGCCGGTAGAGCTCCACAAAATCGTAGGCCTGCAGAATCATGTAGTTGAATTCGAGGAACGACAATTCTTGCTGACGCTCGAGCCGCAGCTTCACCGAATCGAATGCGAGCATTCGGTTGACTGAGAAATGGCGGCCGTAGTCCCGCAGGAAGTCAATATAGTTGATCGAATTGAGCCAATCGGCGTTGTTCGCCATGATTGCGTCGCCGCTGCCATCGCCAAAAGTGAGGAACTTGGAGAAGACGGCGCGAATGCCCCTGAGATTGCGATCGATGTCCGCATCGGTGAGGATTTTGCGGGTCTCGTCCTTGCCCGAGGGATCGCCGACCCGCGTGGTACCGCCGCCCATGAGCGCGATCGGACGATGTCCGGTCTGCTGCAACCAATGCATCATCATGATCTGCAGCAGCGAGCCGACGTGCAGCGAAGGCGCGGTGCAGTCGAAGCCGATGTAAGCGGTGATCGGGGACGTTAGGGCGCGCGCATCGAGCGCCTCCGGCTCGGAGGTCTGATGGATGAAGCCTCGGGCGGCGAGCACGTTGAGGAAGTCGGACTTGTAAGTGCTCATCTGCATTATCTGGCTTGCCGCCTCGGTCGGGCCGGCGGTGCCGCGCGTCCGATGACGGGCGGTGGCGCGGCTGCAAGGCGCTTAGGCCGCGGGCTTGCGCTCGGTCTTGAGGCGCTTGTCGAGATAGGCGCCGACCGCCGACATCAGCGGCTCGATCTTGCCGTCGAAGAAATGGTTGGCGCCTGGGACGACCTTCTGGTCGATGACGATGCCTTTCTGGGTCTTGAGCTTGTCGACCAGCCCGGTGACGTCCTTGTGCGGCACCACGGCATCCTTGTCGCCGTGGATGATGAGGCCGGAGGACGGGCAGGGCGCGAGGAAAGAGAAGTCGTAGAGATTTGCCGGCGGCGCGATCGAGATGAAGCCCTCGATCTCGGGGCGGCGCATCAGGAGCTGCATGCCGATCCAGGCGCCGAACGAGAAGCCGGCGATCCAGCAGCTTCTGGCCTCGGGATTGATCGATTGCGCCCAGTCGAGCGAGGCTGCGGCGTCCGACAGCTCGCCTTGCCCGTGGTCGAACGCGCCCTGGCTGCGCCCGACGCCGCGGAAATTGAAGCGCAGCACGGAAAAGTTCCGGTGCACGAAAGCGTAGTAGAGCTGATAGATGATCTGGTGGTTCATCGTGCCGCCGAATTGCGGGTGCGGGTGCAGCACGATGCCGATCGGTGCGTTCTTCTGCCGTGCCGGATGATACCGGCCCTCGATCCGCCCGGCCGGGCCGGTGAAGATGATCTCGGGCATCTGAAACCTCAATGTGGCGGTTCGGCGGACAGTCGTTTCTGCGGGATGCTGTCGCGCTGGAAGTGCCTAACGTCTTGGAAATATTCCAATTTTGGCACTGACGCGGCGGGTGATTGCGCCGCCCGACGAGGTTTCTAGCATGACATCAGGGCCAAGAAGCAAGCACTTTCAAGGGCTGTTGGGTGTTACGGCGAATTCGGATAGAAGGTCGGCCAACGCAGCGGGAGCCCAAGTCGGAACCTATGGCGGAACGGATTTACCTTGATTGGAACGCGACGGCGCTGCTGCGCACGCAGGCGCAGGCGGCGGCCGCCGAGGCGCTGGGCGTCTGCGGCAATCCGTCCTCCGTGCACGCCGAGGGCCGCGCGGTCCGCCGCCTGATCGAAGAGGCGCGGGCGCGCGTGGCCGCCCTGGTCGCGGCCGAGCCGCGCAATGTCGTATTCGCCTCGGGCGGCACCGAGGCCAATATGATGGTCCTTTCGCCATTCATGGTAACCGGCCCGCGGGCAGAGCCGCGCGATTGTCTGCTGCTGTCGGCGGTCGAGCATCCCTCGGTGCTGGCGGGCGGCCGCTTCCCGCGCGAGGCCATCGAAACCCTACCGGTCACGCCGGACGGCCGGCTCGACCTCGCGGCGCTGGAGCAGGCGCTATCGGGATTGGCCCGCAGGGGCCGTCAGCGGCCGCTGGTCTCGGTCATGCTCGCCAATAACGAGACCGGGGTGGTCCAGCCTGTGGCGCAGGCGGCCGCGCTGGCGCACCAAGCAGGCGCGCTCATGCACGTCGACGCGGTCCAGGGGGCCGGCCGGATCGCCTGCGATATCAACGAGCTGGGTGCCGATCTTATGACCCTTTCGGCGCACAAGATCGGCGGCCCCAAGGGGGTGGGGGCGCTCATCAAGCGCGATCAGGCGCTGCATTTCACCGATCCCTTGATCAAGGGTGGCGGGCAGGAGCGCGGGGCGCGCGCCGGGACCGAGAACGTTCCCGGCATCGTCGGCTTCGGGGCTGCCGCCGCCGTGGCGCAAGCGGCCCTCGGCGAGGAAGCCACGCATATGGCGGCGCTCCGCGACCTCCTGGAGGCGGGCCTCCGGGCGCGCATGCCGGCTGCGATCGTGTTCGGTGCGGGCGCTCCCCGGCTCCCCAACACGACCCTTTTTGCGGTCCCCGGTATCAAGGCGGAAACTGCCGTCATCGCGCTCGATCTCGATGGCGTGGCGGTGTCCTCGGGGGCGGCCTGCTCCTCCGGCAAGGTCCAGCCCTCCCATGTGCTGTCCGCCATGGGGGTGGCGCCGGTGCTGGCCCAGGGCGCCATTCGGGTGAGCCTCGGCCCGGCCACGCGTGAATCCGAGGTTGATCGCTTCCTGGACGCTTGGATAAGACTGTCCAAAGCATTACTTAAGGGGCCTAAGGGGACACACGGCATCGCCGCATAGGGGCTCGGCCGGCGTCTTGGCGCCAGGCGGCGGCAATGCGACAACGGATGTGCAACAACGGATGTGGATGAGGCGAACCGGGAACCAGGTCCGACCATAGCACCGACCAATCCAACCCGCGGTCCTTGAAACCGCAGCGGAGGGAAGAATGCCGGCAGTACAAGAGACCGTCGATCGGGTTCGCCGGATCGACGTCGACCAGTATAAGTATGGGTTCGAGACGCTGATCGAATCCGACAAGGCCCCCAAGGGCCTGTCCGAGGACACCGTCCGCTTCATCTCGGCCAAGAAGAACGAGCCCGAGTGGATGCTCGCCTGGCGGCTCGAAGCCTATCGGCGCTGGCTCACCTTGAGCGAGCCCACCTGGGCGAAGGTCAATTTCGGGCCGATCGACTACCAGGACCTCTACTACTACTCCGCGCCGAAGAAGAAGGACGGACCGAAGTCGCTCGACGAGATCGATCCCGAGATCCTCAAGACCTACGAGAAGCTCGGCATCCCGATTCGCGAGCGCGAAGCCCTGCTCGGCATCGAGAGCGCGGACGGCGCGCGCTCGCGCGTCGCCGTCGATGCGGTGTTCGACTCGGTGTCGGTCGCCACCACCTTCCAGGCCGAGCTCGCCAAGGCCGGCGTGCTGTTCATGCCGATCTCCGAGGCGCTGCAGAAGCATCCGGACTTGGTCAAGAAATATCTCGGCACCGTGGTGCCGCTGTCCGACAATTTCTTCGCGACGCTCAACTCCGCGGTGTTTTCCGACGGCTCGTTCGTCTACGTGCCGCCGGGCGTGCGCTGCCCGATGGAGCTTTCGACCTATTTCCGCATCAATGAGCGCAATACCGGCCAGTTCGAGCGCACCTTGATCATCGCCGACAAGGGCTCCTATGTGAGCTATCTCGAAGGCTGCACCGCGCCCATGCGCGACGAGAACCAGCTGCATGCCGCCGTGGTCGAGCTGGTCGCGCTCGACGACGCCGAGATCAAGTATTCCACCATCCAGAACTGGTATCCGGGCGACAAGAACGGGCGCGGCGGGGTCTACAACTTCGTCACCAAGCGCGGCGATTGCCGCGGCCCGCGCTCGAAGATTTCCTGGACGCAGCTCGAGACCGGCTCGGCCATCACCTGGAAATATCCGAGTTGCATCCTGCGCGGCGATCATTCGCGCGGCGAGTTCTATTCGATCGCCATCTCGAACGGCCACCAGCAGGTCGATTCCGGCACCAAGATGCTGCATCTCGGCAAGCACACGACGAGCCGCATCATTTCCAAGGGGATCGCGGCCGGGCATTCCAACAATACCTATCGCGGCCTGGTCAGCGCGCATCGCCGCGCCACCGGCGCGCGCAACTTCACCAATTGCGACTCGCTCCTGATCGGCGACAAGTGCGGCGCTCATACGGTGCCCTATATCGAGGCGAAGAATTCATCCGCCGTGTTCGAGCACGAGGCGACGACGTCGAAAATCTCCGAGGACACGCTGTTCTACTGCATGCAGCGCGGGCTCTCGGCCGAGGAGGCGGTGGCGCTGGTGGTCAACGGCTTCGTCAAGGACGTGCTGCAGCAGCTGCCGATGGAATTCGCGGTGGAAGGGCAGAAGCTCATCTCGATCAGCCTCGAGGGCAGCGTCGGATGAGCAAGGGAGAAGCTTCCCTCTCCGGCGAGGCGTATCGCCGATAGATCGCTGGCCGCTCATGCGGGAGGCGCCCCACCCGCAACAGACATCGGGCAACGCAAACCGCGCAACGGAAACCACGATGCCGCTATTGGAAATCAAGAATCTTCACGTCGAGGTCGACGGCAAGAAAATCCTCAATGGTCTCGATCTCACGATCGAGCCGGGCCGCGTGCATGCCGTCATGGGACCCAACGGGTCGGGCAAATCGAC
>DATDGG010000506.1:0-12154 GCA_036522235.1 Xanthobacteraceae bacterium | reverse complement strand
CTGATCAAATTATTTGATGGCCGCTAACGCTCAAATGATGCCGCAACTGATCCAAGCGGCAACAGTGTACCTTTGTTGATCGGCAGCGTCACATTCCTGATTGTTTGTCTTGCGACCGCAACAAGCTGTCGTCATCCTCATTGCTGGATCGGTCCGGATTTTCTCTCCACCAGGCGGAACCGTTCCCGGCAGAAGCCGTTGCTCTGCCGCAATCGCAAAAACTTGCTCAACAGGGAGGCGTCAATGATTGGAAGGCTCAAGCTACTGGCTTGCGTCGCGGGCGCTGTTGCCCCGTGGTTCCTTATGACGGCGGGAACGGCTTCCGCCGCCGATGAGACCTTCACGGTGAAGCAGATCATCAGTCTGCCGAACGGCCAATCGGTCGGATCTTTCGACATCGGCTTCGACGACGCGAATATCCATACGTTCGCGTTCGCCGACCGCACCAACGCAGCCGTGGATATCATCGACACCAACACCAACACCGTGACGCAGCTGACCGCAAACCCGCCGTTTGCCGGCGTCCGCGCCAGCCCCGGCCAGGCTTCGGGCCCGGATGGCATTCTTATCGTTGACCAAAAGGAGATTTGGGCAGGCGACGCTCCCTCCAGCTGCAGCGCAACCGCTTGCTCTCATGACAGCTCGATCAAGGTGATCGACATCAAGTCGGGGCAGACCGTCGCGGTACTGAATACCGGCGGGCAGCGGCGAGCTGACGAGCTCTGCGAAGACGTCGGACACGAAGTCGTCCTCATGGCGAATGACAATCCCTTGGACAGCTTCATTACCTTCTGGTCGGCCGAAACTCGCGGCAAGGCAGGCCCTCCCACCTCGGATGACGGCGGGAACGGAAGCCTCGGAATGATCAGGTTCGACGGTACGGATCCGCGGGGCAAGAACATCAAGGCCAGCGGCATCGAGCAGTGCAAGCACGATCCGCGAACCGACAAGTTCTATCTGAATATCCCGGCAACCGGCGACGGAACCGGTCCGGGCGCCGTCGTGGTGATCTCGACCAAGGCGCCCTTCCGGGTCGAGCGGGTCATTCCCATCCCGCTCGCCACCGGCTGCGCCGGACCCGCGGGCATGGCGATCGGCCCCAACCACCAGATTCTACTCGGCTGCGGCGGGACGAATTCGCTGATCATCGATGATCGCGGCGATGGCGACATCATCGCCACCCTCTTTGGCGCAACCTCCGACGAGGCCTGGTACAATCCCGGCGACAATCACTATTTCCTTTCGACGGACTTCAAGCTCAGCATCGTGGACAGCAATGGTGCTCAACTGGATGCACCCGCCACGACGGCCAACGGCTCGCACGTGGTTGCGGCCGACATGCTGAAAAACCAGGTGTACGTCCCGATCAACAACAACCCGGCGGAAGGCGGAGCCAGCCACATCTGCCGAGACCACGGCGGAGACGACGCCAAAGGCTGTATCGCCGTACTCACGGCCAAGAACGATGATCATTGTCTCGCCCAGGGCATGCCGGTCCTCGATCATGACGATGGCGACGACCCGGTATTCATGCGCACGCGCTGCGACGACGACCGCCGCGCCGACGACGATCATGATCGCTAAGTCTCCAGAATAGAAATTGGCCCCGTGCGCGGGGCCAGTTTCGAATCAAACGCCTTGCGATGCCCGCCCTCGACGCGGGCATCGCCGCCATTTCGTTCGACCGGCCAGGGAGTGAACGGCAATGAGCTTCTTGTTCGAAGGATCGCCGCACTCGCCCTCCTTCCCCCCGATGGCGGCGCCGAACGGCGCTCATTCGCCCGCCCTCGGCAGCGAGGCATTCCACAAGGACCTGATTGCCAAACGGCCCACGCTGCTGGCGGAAAAGCTCAAGCTGCACGCGCGCATTATCGATGAGTTCAACCTCACTCTGCTGGAGAAGCTGCCGCGGGCGGAACTGGTCAAGCAGGTCAACGCCTATGTGGCCAACTATGTCCGGACCGAGAAGCTCTCCCTCAATCAAAGGGAATTGGAGATCTTCTCCGCGGAGATCATCGACGAAATGACGGGCTACGGCCCGATCGAGCCGCTACTTAAGGACCCTACCGTCACCGACATTTTGATCAATTCCCACCGGACCTGCTTCGTCGAGCGCTTCGGCAAGCTCTACGAAACCAAGGTGCACTTCAAGGACGAGGCGCACCTGCTGCGGATCATCGGCAAGATCGTCGCCGGCGTCGGCCGCCGCATCGACGAGTCCTCTCCCATGGTGGACGCGCGCCTGCCGGACGGGTCCCGCGTCAATATCGCGATCAGGCCCATTGCAATCGACGGGCCGCTGATGTCGATCCGCAAGTTTTCCGAACGGCGGTTCGACATGGATCGGCTGATCGAGGTCGGGACCATCAAGCCGCAGATCGTCGACGTGCTCAAGGCGGCCGTCATCGGCCGGGTATCGCTCGTCATCAGCGGCGGCACCGGCAGCGGTAAGACGACCTTGCTCAACGCGCTCTCGGGCTACATCCCGCACCAGGAACGCCTGATCACGATCGAGGACGCGGCCGAGCTGCAGTTGCAACAGCCCCATGTGGGACGGCTCGAGACGCGGCCACCCAATGCCGAAGGCAAGGGCGAGATCCGCCAGCGCGAGCTGGTCAAGAATGCGCTGCGCATGCGGCCGGATCGGATCATCGTTGGCGAGTGCCGCGGCGAGGAAGCCTTCGACATGCTGCAGGCCATGAACACCGGCCACGAAGGTTCGATGACCACCATTCACGCGAACACCCCGCGCGACGCGCTCAAGCGGCTGGAGCAGATGGTGTCCATGGCCGGCATGGCTACCACGGTCGGGAGCATCCGCGGGCAAATCGCGTCGGCGATCACGGTCGTGATCCAGCTGCAACGCCTGCCCGATGGCAGCCGCAAGCTCACCAGCATGAGCGAGATCGAGGGCATGGACGGCGAGACCATCAAGTTGCAGGAAATCTTCCGGTTCGTGAAGGAGCGCACCGACGAGACCGGCAATGTCCATGGCAGCTTCCAGGCGACCGGCATCAGGCCCAATTTTCTCACCGAGCTGCGCGCCTACGGCATTGAAATTCCTGCCGGCCATTTCGATCCGTCACGCCCGCTTTGAAGGAGGCCGCAATCGTGGTCGAGCTTTGGGTCATCACCGGCTTTGTCTTTATTGCCGTGGTGTTCGGCGTGGAGGCCGTCTGCTCGTTTGTCTTCAATGGCGCCCGAATCAACAAAATCATCGACCGGCGGCTCGAGCTCAGCCGCAGCCCTTTGCACGCCACCGAGGCCTCCAATGCACTGCGCGGCGAGCACGGCTTGCTGGATTCCGATCATCCGGCGTTCCGCAACCTCAACGACCTTATGATGCAGACCGGGCTGCGGCCCGACAAGAACGTGCTGCTGCTCGGCCTCGTTGCGCTCAGCGTGTTTCTGTTCTTCGGCTGGGCACTGGTTCTGGGCCATGGGCTGGGCGCAATCGCGGCCGCGGTCGTCTCCGCGGTCATGCTCATGTTCCTTTTTTTCAAGGGCGCGCGCCAAAGGCGCATTGCGCGCTTTGCCGAACTGCTTCCCGACAGCATCGACGTGATCGTGCGCGCGGTGCGGGTCGGGTATCCCTTGCCGCTCGCCCTTGATCTCGTGGCCCGCGAGATGCCCGATCCGGTCGGCGCAGAGTTCAAGGCCGCCTGCGATGAGATCACGTTCGGTCAGGACATGCGCACGGCGATCGAGAATCTCTATCGGCGGGTCGGACAGGAAGACCTGCTTTTTCTGGTTGTCGCCATCAACGTCCAGTATCAGACCGGCGGCAATCTGGCGGAGATTCTTTCGCGCCTGTCGCGGCTGATCCGTCACCGGGCAAGGTTGCGGCTGAAGATCAGCGCGCTCAGCGCCGAAGGCCGGGCATCGGCGCTGGTGCTCTCCCTCATGCCGTTCATCCTGTTCGGCGGCATTTCGCTGATTTCTCCGGGCTACTTCGGCGAGGTTCGGGACCACCCGCTGGTCGCGCCGGCGCTGATCTATGCGGCGATCTCTCTGCTGATTGGAAACGTGGTCATGCATCGCATGGTCAACTTCAAGTTCTGAAACTTTCATGTCCGATCTCGCCCCGATACTCATTCCGCTTCTGTCCTTCGGGGCAGTGGCCGCCATCGTGTTCGTGGTTGGACAGTCTTACGCGGCTGAGCTTCGCTTGCAGCGGCGGTTGCCGGCGCTCCCGCGCGCGGGCGGGCTTTCCGGCGAACCGCCGCTCCAAGGCATCCACGCCTTCATTGCTGGGAATTTCAACGAGCGCCGCTTCGGCATCGATGCCGCCCGGCGCGAGAAGCTGCGCGGAGAATTGCTCAGGGCCGGCTATTTCGGCAGCCACGGCGTCAGCTACTACGTGTTCGCCCGCGTGGCCTGTGCGGTCGGGATTCCGTTGCTCGTCTACATCCTGACGCAGTTCTTTTCGGCGGGTATTCCCCCGCTCTTCAAGATCCTGGTGGTCTTGATCGCCGTGCTGGTCGGATTTGCAGGGCCCGATGCCTATCTCAGCCGTCGCCAGCGATTTCTGGCGCGTCGATACCGGCAGGCCTTCCCGGACCTGCTCGATCTCCTGGTCGTCTGCGTCGATGCCGGCATGACCATCGAAGGGGCATTTGGTCGCGTGCAGAACGAAATCGGCAAGCGCTGCCGAGAACTCGGGAAAAATGTCGAGCTCATGGGCGCTGAAATGCGCGCGGGACGCAGCACGGTCGAAGCGCTCGGCGCCCTCGCCTATCGCCTGAACCTGGACGAGGCCGCGTCTTTTGTCACCGTGCTGCGCCAGTCGATCGAGCTCGGCAGCGATACGGCCGAGGCGCTACGCGTGTTCAGCGACGAGATGCGGGACAAGCGACTGCTGCGCGCCGAGGAGACAGCCAACAAGCTCTCGGTCAAGATGGTCATTCCATTGGGCCTGTTCATTTTCCCGGTCATCTTGCTGGTCATCATGCTGCCGGTGATCATCAAGCTTCTGGCCGTGCTGCGTTGACAGCGTTGGTCA
The DNA here is from genome assembly GCA_036522235.1 of Xanthobacteraceae bacterium. Classification (GTDB taxonomy): domain Bacteria; phylum Pseudomonadota; class Alphaproteobacteria; order Rhizobiales; family Xanthobacteraceae; genus VAZQ01. Next base: position 7,152 of record DATDGG010000506.1, on the reverse strand, counting down.
TTTCATAGCACGCGCCGATGCGACCGGCAGATCGAGGTCGTCTTCATTCGCACTATTCGTTTGAAATGGCGCAGCGCAGATCGGTACGCACCTACCAATCCGGCGCGGTGTCGGATAATTCACCGAAAGAACGCCGCGCCGACTGGTTACTCTCCCCATTTTCTCATATGCTCCATGCTCTTCGGTACACTAGCCAACCGATCAGACATTGGGTTGGCCGTAATCGCTGCTCTAGGCAAAGGAGTGGGGACATGAGCCGGCTTGCTTCATCCTGGTCTTTGCGGTTCGCTCTGGCATGCGCCGTGGCAAGCATCTCGCCACCCGCCATCGCGCAAGATTTGGACGACCTTCCGGTGGGGACGGTGCAGAACTTTGGTCCCAACCTGCAGACAATTGCCAACGGGCTTTGCAGGCAACCAGAAGGCCTCACGATCGACGGCGACGGAAACCTTTATGCGGCGTCGAATTCGGACAGCGCCACGACGGTCGGCCACGTTTGCGTCATCAACGACAGGGGACGCTTGATTGACATCATCCCGGTTCCCGCGGGCCCCGGAGTAGCCGCAATCGGTTTGTTGGGCGAGCTGTTTGAGGACGGTTCGCTCTACGTCCTCGATCAAGCGGACAACCTCCAGCCGCACGGAAGAATACTAAAAATAGATCCGCACACCCATGACGTCATTACCGTGGCGTCCGGTATGGCGTTCCCCAACGGCATGGCCGAGGATCGGCGCGGCAACTTTTACGTGGCCGATTCGTTGCTTGGTACGATTTTCAAGTTTTCGAAAGAGAGTTCGCAGCTTTCCGTCTGGTTCAAGGATCCGGCGCTGTTTTCACGCAACCCGGACCAGCCGGTCGGCGCGAACGATCTGGCCTTCGACGCGGACCAGCATTTCCTCTACGTCGACAATGCGGGAAACCGCCAGGTCTTGCGCGTGGCGGTCGATGAGGACGGCAGGCCCGGCGGGATCGAACTGTTCGCGGACGGCGCGACGATCGACACGGAGCTGCATCTGCCGGCGCCGACCGCGCTGTTTTTTGCCGACGGAATCCAGTTCGACGTGAAGGGAAATCTTTACGTGATGGCGAACATGACGAACGAGATTGAAGTGTTCTCGCCCGATGGACGGCTCATCCATCGCTACCAGGGTACTGGAAGCAACGCGTTCTCCTTCAATGCCAGCGCGGTTTTCAAGGGTCGGCTCATGTTCATCACAAACATGTCGGCGACCGACGGTGGCGTCAATTCGAAGCTATCCGTGTTCGTGGCGCCTCATCGCGGTTTGTCGGACAAAGTCTTTCCGGTCATTTCCGCCTCGGAGGAATGAGCAGACGAATCGAAGCGTTCGGTCCGAGCGGCGGCGGTTTCGCCGTCAGCGCTGTGCCGACGGCTCAGCCCGACGTCTGCTCCAAAATGTCGAAGCCGACATTGCGGTCGACCAGATAGATGAGGCCGCGATCGTCGAGCGTCACGTCGTTGCTCTGGGGCGCGTTGCGCCCGCCGGCGGGCTCCGGGATGAACCAGCCGACCTCCTTCGGGGACAGCGGGTCCGCCACGTCGATGATGCGCAAGCCCCCGCCGAACCAGACCGCGTAGACGAGCGTGCCCTGCGTGCGCTCCGCGAACTGATGGGCGCCGAAACGCGCGCCGGGCGTGCGGCTGAACGGTGAATCGAGATCGCTGACCTGGAACTGCGCCAGCGGCTTGATGGCGGCCGGATCGGTCACGTCGAAGGTCAGCATGCAGGCATGGGGGCGCCCGCGGCGCGCCGCCTCCTCGCTCGCGCTCTGGGCCTGATCCTCCTCGTCGATGGTGAGCGCGATGCGCCGCCCGTCGAGGCGCAGCGGCACCGGCCGCGCCGTATGGGTCGGCTCCGGAAACAGCGGATGGTAGTTGTAGGAGCCGATCGTCTTCGGCTTTCCGAGATCGGACACGTCCACGATCGAGAAGCCGCCGTGCCAGCAGCTCGCCCACATTTCGTTGCCGTAGCGCAGCGCATGATGCAGGCGATGCTGGCGGCCCGGCCAACTCGGCTTCTCGCCGCCCGCGATGTGCTGCCCGGGCATCCACCAGCGCGACACCTCGGCCGGGCGCTGCGGATGGCGGATGTCGTAGATCACCAGGATGTTGCCCACAAAGCCCTCCATCTCGGTCGAGATGTAGGCGTAGCTCTCGTCCATGTCGAAGCGGTGCACCCCGATGCCGCCGGTGCGCTGATGCACGATCTCGCGCGGCGCGCTCGGCTTCGACACGTCGTAAATCTTGAAGCCGCCATTGTGGTAGCCGCGCTGCGCTTCCTGCTCGATCTCGCCGATATCCTCCTCTTTCACGCTCAGCTTCTGCGCGAGCTCCGCGTGAGTCGGCTCCCGCCCGAGCACATCGGTGAGCAGGCGGCGCACGCGCGGCAGCTCGTCGGCGCGGCGCCCGATGGCGGTCGGGTTGCGCTCGTGATTGACGATCATGAGGTCGCCCGCGACCCGCGCCTTGTGGCTGTGCGAGGTCGTGTCGGCGAGCGTGATGGTCGCCACGGTGCGGGGACTGGCGGGATCGGACACGTCGAGGATCGTGGTGCCGAGATGGGCGCGGTTGGGGATATGGCCCACATAGGCGTAGTTTCCCTTGACCGAAACCTGGCCGGCGCCAGCGAGATCGAGATGGCCGAGCCGGCGCACGTTGCGGGAGAGCGGCCCGCTGGGAGTTACTGCATTCACCGGGTGATCCTTTCATCTGCGCCGAAGCCGTAAAGCGCCATCGGGTTCTCCACCAAAATGCGGGCGCGCGTCTTCGCGTCCGGGATCCATCGCGTCAGCAAGTCGCAGAGCGCGCCATCGTTGGGCATCGGCTTCTTCATCATCACATGCGGCCAGTCGCTGCCCCAGATGAGGCGACCGGGAGCGGCGGCGGCGAGCCTTGCGGCTGCCGCGTCCACGTCCTCATAGGGTAAATCGGCGGCGCCCGAAATCCGGTAGGGGCCGGTCAGCTTGACCCAGCAGCGGCCGCCCGCCAGCAAATCCAGGAGCCCCGCGAAGCCCGGCGCCTTGACCCAGTTGCGCGCGCCGGCGCGGGGATATCCCAGATGGCCGAGCACGATCGGGACCGGTAAATCAGCGACCGCCTCCGCGAAACCCGGCGCCTCGTCGAGATTGACCAGGAACTCGATGTGCCAGCCGAAGGGGGCGATGCGTGCCGCGAGCGTGCGCACCATCTCGACCGGCACGGCATTGCGCCCCTCCCGGCGATCCACCAGGTTGAGCCGCACGCCGCGCACGCCGGCCTGATGCAGCGCTTCCACCTCGCGCGGCGCGATCGTGGGCTCGACCACGGCGACGCCACGAAATCCGGGGCCTGCCTCCCGCAGCGCCGCCAGCATGGCGCGGTTGTCGGTGCCGTAGACGCTGGGCTGCACCAGCACCGCGCGCTCGACGCCGAGAACCGCCAGCAGGTGCCGGTAGGGATCAAGCGTGGCGTCGGGCGGCGTGTAGATGCGCTCGGCCACATAGGGATGGGTCGCGGCCGGTCCACAGATATGGGCGTGGCAATCGCAGGCCCCCGGTGGCAAGGCGGTGGCGGGCGTACGCGGCTGCGCGTCCGCGGCCATGCACAAAGGTGCATGCGAGAGATCGGTTGCGGTCATGTCAGTCGAGCGTCGCCCCGGAGGCCTTCACCACGGCGGTCCATTTTGGGATTTCGGCCGTGATGTATTTGGCGAACGCGTCCGGGGTGCTGGGAGAAATCTCGACGCCCAATTCGGTCAATGATTTGACCACGGCCGGGTCCTGCAGGGCCTTGATGGTGGCGTCGTGCAGAATGTCGATCACGGCCGGCGGCGTGGCGGCCGGCGCCACCAGGCCGTGCCAGGTCGTGGCCTCGAAGCCGCTCAGGCCCTGCTCGGCGACGGTCGGCAGATCGGGCAGGAGCGCGCTGCGACGGAGCGAGGTCACCGCCAGCGGCCGCACCACGCCCGCATTGATGAACCCGACCACCGAGGCCGCGGTCGCAAACATCATCTGGACCTGGCCGCCGATGACGTCTTGCAGCGCCGGCGCGGCGCCCTTGTAGGCCACATGGACGATATCGATATCGGCCTGCGCCCGGAACAGCGCGCCCGCCAGATGCGCCGCGGTGCCGAGGCCGGACGACGCATAGTTGAGCGCGCCGGGCTTCTGCTTGGCGAGGGCGATGAGGTCGGCCATGGACTTGGCCGGCACTTTCGGGTTCACCACCAGGATATTGGGCTGGCTGCCGACCAGGCTGACGGGCTTGAAATCCTTTTCCGGATCGTAGGGGAGTTTCTTGTAGAGGCTCGCATTGGTGGCCAGGATGCTGTTGTTGCCCATCAGCAGCGTGTAGCCGTCGCCTGCCGCGGTCGCCACCGCCTCGGCCCCGATATTGCCGCCGGCGCCCGGGCGGTTGACCACGACGATCGGCTGCTTGAGCAGTTCCTCGAGCTTGCGCCCGAGGACGCGGGCAAGCACGTCGCTCGGGCCGGCCGGCGTGAAGGCCACCACCAGGGTGACGGGCCGGGTCGGATAGGTCTGCGCGTGGCCGCTCGCCGTCAGGCTGAGACCAAGCGACGCGGCAGCGAGCCAAGCCAGGATTGTTCGACGCATGATTTTCTCTACAGTGGGGAGCTCGTCGACACAGAGTAGCGCATGATCAGCCTGAGTAAAATCGCCCTCTCCCTGCCCCTGGTCGTCCCGTTCGCGCTGGCCTGCGGCGGCAGCGCCGCGGCGCAAGAGCAGACGGTACGGGTCGGGATGGTGCGGGCGCTGTCCTCGACCGCCACCATGATCGCGATCGAGAAGGGTTACTTCAAGGACTACGGCATCAAGGTTGCGGTCGAGGATATCGATTCCTCGATCGATGCGCTCGCGCCGGTGGCGCAAGGCCGGCTGCAGGTCGTGGAAGGCGGCATCTCGGCGGCCTATTTCAACGCCATCGAGAAGAACCTGCCGGTGACCATCGCCATCGATCGGGTGAGCTCGCCCCTCAATCAAAAGCTCATCCTGCGCGCCGACCTGAAGGACAAGATCAGGGATATCGCGCAGCTCAAGGGCCGGCCGCTCGCCAGCAATTCGCGCGGCGCCATCACCAATTACGAGATCGGCAAGATATTCCAGAAGGCCGGGCTCGCTTACACGGACGCCGACATAAGGTTCATTCCCTTTACCCAGATGAGCGTGGCCTTCGCCAACAAGGCAGTCGACGCCGCCTTCATGATCCAGCCATTCGCCTCGCAGGTGGTCGACCAGGGGCTGGGATTTGCCTTCGCGGACCCGGACGATTTCATCACGCCGCGCCCGATGACCATCGCGGTGAGCTTCGTCAACACCGATTGGACGGCCAAGAATCCGGAGCTCGCCAAGAACTTCTTCCTGGCGGCACTGCGGGGCGCCCGCGACTATTGCCAAGCCTATCACGGCGCCCCGAGCCGCAAGGAGGTCGTCGACATCGCGATCCGCACCGGGGTCGAGCCGCGCCGCGAGATGATCGACAAATATCCGTGGGCGGCGCGCAGCCCGGACGGAAGGGTGAACGTCGAGAGCATGCTCGACATCCAGAAATTCTTCGTGCAGGCCGGGCTCGCCCTCAAGGCGTTTCCGGCCGAGCGCCTGCTCACCAGCGCCTACAGCGACTATGCGTCGGCCAAGCTCGGGCCGTTCGCGCTGGAGAATCCAGGCAGCAAGCTTGCCGGCTGCCGCTGAGCGTCGGGACGCACCTTTACCACAGGGGAAACGATGGCCATGATCGGGGTGGGCACGGCGCTTCACTCCCTCGCCCCGAAGGGGAGAGGGAGGGGTGAGGGGGCTACGACGAATCTGAGTCGCACTGCCCGGCCCCCCTCATCACTCCTTCTCCCCCTTGGGGAGAAGGAGTGGGAAGCCCTGCGTCCCTGAAAGCGATCGAACCGTCTTCGGATGCGGGGGAAACATGGAGGTAGAGCGCCGCGGCGCCGCGGTCGAGATTGCCGGCTTGCGCAAGCAATACGGCGAGGGCGCGGGCGCCGTGGTGGCGCTTGCCGATATTGATCTTAAGGTCGCGCCCGGGGAGTTCCTCTGCATCGTGGGGCCGAGCGGCTGCGGCAAGTCGACCTTGCTGCGCATCCTGGCGGGCCTCGACCGGCAGACGAGCGGCACCATCCGGGTCGCGGCCGACGGCTGGCCGGTCGAGAACGCCATGGTGTTCCAGGAGAGCGGGCTGTTCCCCTGGATGAACGTCGCGGCCAATGTCCGCTTCGGCCTGATGACGCGCGGCGTGCCGTCGGCCGAGGCCGCTGCGCGGGTCGACGGCGCGCTCAAGCTCGTGGGCCTCACGAAGTTTGCCCGGCACTATCCGCATCAGCTGTCCGGCGGCATGCGGCAGCGCAGCGCCATCGCGCGCGCCTTCGTGACCGATCCCGCCATGCTGCTGATGGACGAGCCGTTCGCGGCGCTCGACGCGCAGAACCGCGTGATCCTGCAGGGCGAGCTGGTGCGGCTGTGGGAAGAGACCCGCAAGACCGTGATCTACGTCACCCATTCGATCGAGGAGGCTTTGTCGCTCGGCGACCGCACCGTGGTGATGACGGCGCAGCCCGGGCGCATCAAGGAGATCATCGACGTGCCGTTCCCGCATCCGCGCAATCCGATGACGCTGTCGGCGTCGCCGGAATTCGGCAAGCTCAAGCTCGACATCTGGCGGGTGCTGGAGGACGAGGTGAACCGCGCCCGCGCCGAGGCGGAGAGGTGAAAGCCAATTAGGTCAAAGCATGTCCGACAAAGCGATCGAGCGGCTGCTCTACCTCCTCTCGCCTATTGGGCTGATCGCGCTTTGGCAATTGCTGCTGATGGCGGGCTTCGGCGACCGCCGCTTCATTCCGGCGCCGAGCGACATCGCAATCCGCTTCGTACAGATGATCATGAGCGGCGAGCTCGCGCTGCACACCGCCGTCACGCTGTGGCGGATCGCGGCCGGCTATGTGATCGGCGCCGTGCCGGCGGTCGCCATCGGGCTGTTGATGGCGATGTTCCGTCCGATGCGGCTATTCTTCGATCCATTGATCGCGGCGCTGTTCCCGATCCCGAAAGTCGCCCTGATGCCGCTGCTGCTGCTCGCCTTCGGGTTCGGGGACGCATCGAAGATCGCGCTGGTCGCGATCGCGGTGTTCTTTC
>DATDGG010000505.1:0-4695 GCA_036522235.1 Xanthobacteraceae bacterium | reverse complement strand
GATCTCGCCGTCTATCACGGTGCCCAACTTTGGAGGCCGACGGCGCGGCGGTCGCGCCGCCGCTCAATTCGCGCATTTCTGCCGCACCGGGGTCCAGCGGATGCGGTCGAGGACGGTGCCTTGGAGACAGGCGCTGAGCTTGTCGGTCACGGTGGCGCGCAGGCGGATCATGCGGCCGTTGAGCGAAGGCTTGGGCGTGGCGCCGGTGATGTTGTAGACGGTGCCGTCTGCCGCGTTGATGGTCAGGCAGGGCGCCGTAACGCCGGCATGTGGACACCCCGTCAGCGCCACCCGCTCGCCTACCTGCGGGGCCGCCTGCGCGGCGGCCGCGCTCAGCGTTCCGGCGAGCAGTGCAGCGAAGACGAGGCGGTCAGAACGGAATCTCGTCATCGAGATCGCCGCTCCTGCCGCCGGCGCCGGCCATGGCCGGCTTGCGCGGCGCGCTCGGACCCGAGGCGCCGAAATCGCTGCCGGAGGCGTCACTGCCGGCGAAGTCGCCGCCACCGCCACCGGCCTTGTCGAGCATGGTCAGCTGCGAATTGAAGCCCTGCAGCACGACCTCGGTGGAATAGCGGTCCTGGCCCGACTGGTCCTGCCATTTGCGGGTCTGCAGCGCGCCTTCGAGATAGACCTTCGAGCCCTTCTTCAGATATTGCTCGGCGATCTTACAGAGCCCCTCGTTGAAGATGACCACGCGGTGCCACTCGGTCTTCTCCTTGCGCTCGCCGGTCGCCTTGTCGCGCCAGCTTTCGGAGGTCGCTACCCGCAAATTCGCGATCGGCCGGCCGTCCTGGGTGCGCCGGATTTCCGGATCCGCCCCGAGATTTCCGATCAAGATGACCTTGTTCACCGAGCCTGCCATGACTGCCTCCTACTGCCGCGCTCCAGTCGCCACCCTAGACCGGAGCCACACTCCCGCAAGCAACCTTCTTGCTTGTCCACAAGTGAGGTCCACAGGCTCGGCTCGCAAGCGCCCGCGCCCCGAACCGGAACCCGTCACCACGTTTGTGTTCACTTTTTGTTCTAGCATGCCCATGCAGGCCCCGCAAGGGGATCAAAACCCGGATTTCCTCCGTTACAGCGCATCCTCCAAAAATCGCAGCAGCCGCGGCGCGGTCGTGGCGCCGTAGCCGCCGGGCTCGCCTTCGAACGGGTCGGACGCCCAGAAGTGCCCCGCCCCCGGAATGACGATCCGACGCACGCCGATGCCGGCCTGGTTGAGGGCGGTCAGGAAGGCTTGCGACTGGGACGGCGGATCGACGACGTCGTCATTGGTGCCGTGGATAAGCAGGAACCGCGTGCGGTTTTTCTCGACGGTGGCATAGCTCATGGGCGAGGCCTCGAAATAGATGCGCCGGTTCTGCATCGGCGACGCGCCCAGATATTTTTCGGCGATCTGGTCGCGCGGGCGAAAGATCTGGTCGTGCTGCCATTGGGCCAGCATGTCGTAGACGCCGTAAAAGCCGACCACCGCCTTCACATTGACCGGCGTCGCCACATAGGGATCGTCCCGATAGCCGGACGAGAACTGCGGCTCGCCGCCCGCGAGCGCGACCAGCGCCACCAGATGGGCGCCGGCGGAATCCCCCATCAGTCCGATGCGATCCGGGTCGACGCCGAGATCGGCAGCTTTGGCACGCACAAACTGGATCGCCGCCTTGACGTCATAGACAGAGCCCGGATAGGCGCCGGCCTTGCCCAGCCGGTAGTCGATGCTGAAGACCACATAGCCGTTCTTAGCGAGATACGGCCCCCAGTAGCGGTAGCCGGCGCGGCTGCCGTTCTGCCAGCCGCCGCCATGCACCGCGATGACGGCCGGCGCCTTCGCCAGCCCCTTCGGCTGATAGAGATCGCCGACGAGCTTCGCCCCCTCGTGCTGCGCATATTCCACATTGGTCTGCGCGATGACCTCGTATTCCGCTTTGGCGGGCGCGGCCGCCAGCATTGCGGCGCACAGCACGAGCATGGACCAGGATTTCATGATGCCCCTCCTCGCAGGATTTCCCCTCGCCCGGATGGTATCGCGGCGCGGGCGCCGTTGTCCCCAGGCTTCAACCGACGGAATGAACGACGGCACGCCTTTAGGCTGGCGCAATCGTGCCGTTCTTCCTATGTTCCGAGCACGCCGGCGATCACAAACCCCGATCACGAGACCCGGATCCCGAGACCCATGAACGACCTGTTTGACAAGTCACGCGCGGCCCGTCGCAGCGCCCGCGACACCAGTGTCCGCGACACCAGTGTCCGCGATACCCGCGTCATCGCGATCCGCGGGGCGCGCGAGCACAATCTCAAGAATATCGACGTCGAGATTCCGCGCGACCGGCTGGTGGTCTTCACCGGGCTTTCCGGCTCCGGCAAGTCGTCGCTCGCCTTCGACACCATCTATGCGGAAGGCCAGCGCCGCTATGTGGAGAGCCTCTCCGCCTATGCGCGGCAATTCCTGGAAATGATGCAGAAGCCGGACGTGGACCAGATCGACGGTCTGTCGCCCGCCATCTCCATCGAGCAGAAGACCACCTCGCGCAATCCGCGTTCGACGGTCGGCACCGTCACCGAAATCTACGACTATATGCGGCTGTTATGGGCGCGCATCGGCGTGCCCTATTCGCCGGCCACCGGCCTGCCGATCGAGAGCCAGACCGTCTCGCAGATGGTGGACCGGATCATGGCGCTGCCCGAGGGCACGCGGCTCTATCTGCTGGCGCCTGTCGTGCGCGGGCGCAAGGGCGAATACCGCAAGGAGCTCGCCGACTGGCTCAAGCGCGGCTTCCAGCGCGTGAAGATCGACGGCACGTTCCACGAGATCGCGCAGGCGCCGGCGCTCGACAAGAAGTTCAAGCACGACATCGACGTGGTTGTGGACCGCGTGGTGGTGCGCCCCGATCTCGCGACCCGCCTGGCGGACTCCCTGCAGACGGCCTTGCAGCTCGCCGACGGCCTCGCCGTCGCCGAATTCGCCGACGCCCCACCCTCTTCACCTCCCCCTGAAAGGGGGAGGCATAGGCCGCCTTCGGCGGCCGTTCTTGAAGTGAAGGACGCCGATGCGGAGCATCGGCTACGCCGCGAAGCGGGTCGGGTGGGGAGCCCGGCCGAGCAGCACGACGCTGAGCGGGAAAAGAAAACCAAGCTCGCCACCGCCGCGGCCTCCGACGCCAACCGGATCATTTTCTCTGAGAAATTCGCCTGCCCGGTTTCCGGCTTCACCATTCCGGAGATCGAGCCGCGGCTGTTCTCCTTCAACAATCCCTTCGGCGCCTGCCCGGCCTGTGGCGGGCTCGGGGTCGAGCAGCATATCGACGCGGACCTGGTCATTCCCGACAAGGATGCGACCTTGCGCAGGGGCGCGATCGCGCCCTGGGCCAAATCGTCGTCGCCCTATTACATTCAGACCCTGCAGGCGCTCGCCAAGCATTACCGCTTCGCGCTCGACACCAAATGGAAAGACCTGCCCAGGAAGGTGCAGGACGCGATCCTCAACGGCTCGGGCGAGGATGCGATCCGCTTCGTCTATGAGGACGGGTCGCGCGCCTACGAGACCAAGAAGCCGTTCGAAGGCGTGCTCACTAATCTGGAGCGCCGCTTCCGCGAGACCGAGAGCGACTGGGCGCGCGAGGAGATCGCCAAATACTTCACCGACATTCCGTGCGCGGCCTGCAACGGCTATCGCCTCAAGCCCGAGGCGCTATGCGTGAAGGTCGGCGGCCTGCATATCGGCGAGGTTTCGCAAATGTCGGTCAAGCGCGCCGGCGAATGGTTTGCGGAGCTGCCCCAAAAACTCACCGCCAAGCAGAACGAGATCGCGGTGCGCGTCCTCAAGGAGATCCGCGAGCGGCTCAAGTTCCTGGTCGATGTCGGGCTCGAATATCTCACTTTGGCGCGCGCCTCGGGCACGCTGTCAGGCGGCGAGAGCCAGCGCATCCGCCTCGCCTCGCAGATCGGCTCGGGCCTGACCGGCGTGCTCTATGTGCTCGACGAGCCCTCGATCGGGCTGCACCAACGCGACAATGCGCGCCTGCTCGAGACGCTCAAGCGCCTGCGCGACCTCGGAAACACGGTGATCGTGGTGGAGCACGACGAGGATGCGATCCGCACCGCCGACCACGTGCTCGACATCGGCCCCGGTGCCGGCATCCATGGCGGCGAGGTGGTGGCGCAGGGCACGCCGGACGACATCATGGCGAGCGCGGCTTCGCTCACCGGACGCTATCTCAACGGTGAGCTCATTATCGCCGTGCCCGAGCGCCGCCCGCGCAATCCGCGCCGGACGCTTAAGCTCGTCAATGCGCGCGGAAACAACCTCAAGAACGTCACCGCCGAGATTCCGCTCGGCCTCTTCACCTGCGTCACCGGCGTATCGGGCGGCGGCAAGTCGACGCTCCTGGTCGACACGCTCTACAAGGCGATCGCCCGCAAGCTCAACGGTGCCTCCGAGGCCCCTGCCCCGCACGACCGCATCGAGGGCCTCGAGCATCTCGACAAGGTGATCGACATCGACCAGTCGCCGATCGGCCGCACCCCGCGCTCCAATCCGGCGACCTATACGGGCGCTTTCACGCCGATCCGCGAATGGTTCGCCGCGCTGCCGGAATCGCGCGCGCGCGGCTACGAGCCCGGCCGCTTCTCCTTCAACGTCAAGGGCGGGCGCTGCGAGGCCTGCCAGGGCGACGGCGTGATCAAGATCGAGATGCACTT
>DATDGG010000504.1:0-35715 GCA_036522235.1 Xanthobacteraceae bacterium | reverse complement strand
GGCGCCACGAAGTGGCTGGACACATTGAGGGTGAACGCCTGGCCCTCGTTGCCGTTCTGATTTGCGATGGGGGTTGCGGTGGGGCCGGTGTCGCCGACCGCGAGGTGGAAGCTCTCGCTGATGGCCTTGCCGTGGCGGTCGGTCGCCGTCACGGTGATTGCATTGTTGCCGAAGTCGCTGTCGGTGGGCGTTCCCGAGATGATGCCCGTATGGGAGTCGATGTGCAGGCCGGCCGGCAAGGTGGCGGCGAACGTCAGGGTATCGCCGGCCGCCGGGACCGCGAAGTGGCCTGAGACATTGAGGGTGAACGCCTGGCCCTCGTTGCCGTTCTGATTTGCGATGGGGGTTGCGGTCGGGCCGGTGTCGCCGACAGCCAAATGGAAGCTCTCGCTGATGGCCTTGCCGTGGCGGTCGGTCGCCGTCACGGTGATTGAGTTGTTGCCGAAGTCGCTGTCGGTCGGCGCTCCCGAGATGATGCCGGTATGGGCGTCGATGTGCAGGCCGGCCGGCAAGGTGGCGGCGAACGTCAGGGTATCGCCGGCCGCTGGCGCCACGAAGTGGCTGGACACATTGAGGGTGAACGCCTGGCCCTCGTTGCCGTTCTGATTTGCGATGGGGGTTGCGGTGGGGCCGGTGTCGCCGACAGCCAAATGGAAGCTCTCGCTGATGGCTTTGCCGTGGCGGTCGGTGGCCGTCACGGTGATCGCATTGTTGCCGAAGTCGCCGTCGGTCGGAATGCCGGAGATCACGCCGCTATGGGGATCGATGTGCAGGCCGGCCGGCAAGGTGGCGGAGAATGTCAGGGTATCGCCCGCCGCCGGGGCGGCGAAGTGGCTGGAGACATTGAGGGTGAAAGCCTGGCCCTCGTTGGCGCTCTGGTCAGCGATGGGGGTTGCGGTCGGGCCGCGGTCCTCGACCGCAAGGAGGAAGCTCTCGCTGATCGCTTGGCCCTGGGCATCGGTCGCCTTGACGGTGATCGTATTGTTGCCGAAGTCGCTGTCGGTCGGCGTTCCCGAAATGATGCCGGTATGGGGGTCGATGTGCAGGCCGGCCGGCAAGGTGGCGGAGAATGTCAGGGTACCGCCGGCCGGGGCCGCGAAATAGCCGGAGACGTCGAGAGCAAAAACCTGGCCTTCGTTGGCGTTCTGGTCCGGGATGGCGGCCGAGCCGCCGTCGCCGGCCGCGAGGTCGAGAAGCCCGCTGATGGGAGATGAAATGGCGTCGGCCGGATAGGACAAATGGGATCCGGATTGCACTTGGATCGCAACACCGGATTGGCCGTTAGATTGACTTCCATAGTGAAGGTTTGGATTGGTGAGATCGTAGCCGTCGGGGCTGTGGCTGTCCCCGTGCGTGAGATCACGAGCCGGCTCGACTTTGCGAACCGCATCGCTTCGATCTAAGAGTTTGGCCAAACTGTCGTGATTGCCCAGGCGTCCGCCCGATGATCCGGGTTCGCTGGTCAAGATATCATCGTTCGACATGGTGACGCTCTAGGGACCCGTCCTCTTAGGCGGTGCTGCCTGGAACGGCATCTACTCGATAGCATTGAATCGATTAATTCAATGCGAATCGATGCAACGCCGAACTATGAAGGGGCGTCAACGAAGAGGCGAAGTACTCCATTTATGGGGCGCATGCACCGCTTACCTTAACGAGGTGCTAACAACTCTCGTCGATATTCACGATGGCGCTTAGTGCCTGGATTGAACACCGCCGTGTCCCTGGCAAACTCCTCAGTTGCTTCCACCTCCTGGGCGAGACGGCCTTCGCCGGCCGGCCGCCCGGCGAAGGCTGCGCGCGAGAAACCTGTCAGCACAAGGTCTATCGACGGCAACACCCTCATTCGTGAGCCGACGGTGTCGCTGGAGGTCTATTTTGCGTCTTTTGCGATAAACCTGCTGGCCTTGGCTCTGCCTCTGTCGATCATGCAGGTTTACGATCGAATTATTCCAAACCGTTCGCTAGAGACATTTACGTATCTACTTTTAGGCCTCGCGCTGGCGCTGGTCGCAGAATTCATTCTGAAGACCGCAAGGTCGGCTCTATTGTCCTGGCACGCGATGCATTTCGTCAGAAATATCGAGCATGAGGCGATTGCACGTCTTCTGACGGCGCAGGACGGACCGTTCGAACACGAACCGGCAGCCGTACACATCAACCGCTACACCGCGGCAGCGGCATTGGGCGACTATCATTGCGGACAGGCGCGGCTGGTTTCCATTGATCTGCCGTTCGTGGGGATTTCTCTGACCGTCATGGCGATCGTCGGTGGCGTCATGGTGCTCGTTCCCGCAACCTTGTTTTTTCTTTTTGCCGCCCTGGCTATCGGTCGCGCGCGCAAATTCCGCACCATCATCAATACACGCACCACTCAAGACAACCGGAAGTATGACTTCGTCGCTGAAGTTCTGGCGGGAATTCACACGGTCAAAAGTATGGCCATGGAACCGCAGATGCAGCGACGCTTCGAGCGGTTGCAGCAAGCAATCGCCGAAACAACGATGGCGTCGATCTTGACCGGTCAAGCGAACCAGACGTCGGCGCTGCTCTACGGCAGCGTCTCACAGCTGGTCGTAGTGGCAATCGGAGCCTCGCAGGTCGTGGATAACCAATTGACGATGGGTGCCTTGGCCTGCTGCACCATGCTCTCCGGGCAAATCCTGCAGCCGCTCTTGCGGGCCATTTCATTATGGACGGAACGGGAAACGGTCAGCCACCGCCGCGCCGAAATCCGGTCACTCCTCGATGTGCCTCCGGTCGAGGCCGCTCCCCCGATCGAAGTGGAGGTCGAGGGTAGAATTCGATTCGAGAGCGTCACCTTCTGCTATTCGGCTGATGTCGATCCGGTCTTGCGGGCGGTCGATTTGTCGATCGCGGCCGGCGCGATTATCGGCGTGAAAGGTGAGGACGGGTCGGGTCGGACCACGCTGCTGAGGCTGCTGCGCGGGGATATCAAGCCAGGATCTGGTCGCGTGACAGTCGACGACATCTCGACCATCGAGCCCGAATTCCTTTCGTTACGTCAAAATATTGCCTATGTGGGCGCCACGCCGGTCATATTTCGCGGCACGATCATGGACAATCTTACGGTGTTTAGCCCTGAGCGGCGGGACTATGCGCGCAAAATGGCCCAGCTATTCGGGCTCGAGGCAACCATCAATGTGCTGCCTGATGGATTTGAAACGGCCCTTGGCGAGGGGCTTGGCGACGACCTGCCGGTTTCAATCGCCCAACAGGTCAACATCGTGCGGGCGCTGACGAACAGTCCTCGCATTCTCATATTGGATGAGGCCAATACGGTTTTGGACGGAATCGCCGAAAATGGACTGATGTCCGCGCTTGATACTCTGCGCGGGTGGCTGACGGTGATCATCGTCAGTCATCGTCCGTCTCTGCTGGCCCTGTGCGACAGCCTGCTGACCGTGCAAGGGGGCCAAGTCGCGTGGCATGCCCCGGCAGCGAACGCGCCGGAAAGAGGGGCGCCGTGACGAGCCGAAGTGACCAACAGCGCAGTGGAAAAGGCGAGCAGGAGCGTGTGCCGACTGTTCCGGAAAATCCGGTTCACGCGAGCTTGGCTCGCATTGCCAAGGAATTTGACAATGGGCCGCGCTCCGCCAAAGCTTCACCCCTCTCGGTCATAAACGAGATCGTCGAACCAGAAACTTCTGCCGAAGCGTGCCTTGCACCAACATTGGCTTTGTTTGGGTGGGCCGGCGAGGGGCGTCGAATTCGTGAAGCATTGCCGCATTTCGATCGCATTGGCGACATCGAAGGTCTGCGAAGTGTCCTCGACCGGTTGGGTTATGGAACGAGTCGTGAGGCCGTGAAATTGTCCGCGATCCGATCGGACACGATGCCGTGTCTTTTTTCACGAGATGGTGTCGATGCCGTACTGATTGTCGAACGCGATCCCGACGGAACCTTGCTGGCGTTCGCCGGCGATTGTGCCGAATGGCAGCTCTTGAAACCAAACGAACAGAGCGGCTGGGCGTTCCCAATCTGGGATCAATCCGTGAAGGAAGAGCCGGTCGAACAAGGCAAATCCTGGCTGCTTTCAGCGATCAGTCAATTCAAGCCGGTGATTGGAGCCACCATCGCGCTCAGCTTTCTCGGAAACCTCGCGGCACTGACAATTCCGATCTTCGTCATTTTTGTCTATGATCTCGGGATCGGGACGAAGTCTACGGAGACCGTGGTAATGCTCGCGGTTGGGGCCAGCATTGTCATTGCCGTCAATCTGGCTCTCCGCGCCATCCGGGCGCGTGCGATGGCCTACTTCGGTGCCCGCATCGATGCGCTCATCGGCATGCAGGCGTTCGAGGTAATTCTAAACATGCCGATTTCGATGATCGAGACGGCTCCGGTCGGCACTCAAATCTCCCGGCTCAAACAATTCGAGAGCATGCGCGACTCCTTTACCGGGACCTTGGCGGCCTCCGTAATCGACATTCCATTCATCTTCATCTTTCTGTTGGCCATTGCCTTGTGGGGCGGGCACCTCGTCTGGGTGCCGCTCTCGCTTGTCGCGGTGTATGCGGCACTTGCTGCCATTACCATGGCGGTCGCACGCAGCTATGTGCGTGCGATCAGCGTCGTAAAGCAGCGTCGCCACCTCTTGCTGCACGAAATCGTCGAAAAGCGCCGTACAATCCGCGCGCTAAACGCCGAGAAAATCTGGATTGCGCGGCACCGCGATCTGGTGGAAACCATCGCACGGCTGAATTACCGAGCGCAACGGTTCAATAATTTCGTGCAGAATCTAGGCGAACTGTTGGTCAGCATCGCCGGTATCGCCACGCTGGGTTTCGGAGCGCTTCGGGTGACCAGCGGTACGATGACCTCCGGCGCGTTGATCGGCACGATGGCGCTGGTATGGCGCGTCCTTTCGCCGCTTCAGTCGACCTATCTTTCACTGCCGCGGCTCGAACAGGCCTTGCAGACCTTCCAACAGATTGACCGGCTGATGAAGATACGCAGCGAGCGAAGCGCTCGCCTGCCGCGATCGTTTTTTCGCAAGTTCAAGGGGAGAATTTCGATACAACGCCTGGCGTTTCGTTACCCTCAACGTCCCGAGGCGGTGCTTCGCAGCATCCAACTCGAGATCAAACCGGGCGAGATGGTTGCGATCACCGGAACCAGCGGCGCCGGCAAGACCACCCTGCTGCGGCTGATGGCCGGGCTGTATCCTCCGACCCTGGGGTCGGTCCTGGTGGACAATATGGACTTGCGGCAAATCGACCCCGCCGAATGGCGTTCGCAGGTTGCGTTTCTGCCGGAGTCGGTGAACTTCTTCTATGGCACGCTGGCGCAGAATATTCGTCTTGCCCGTCCGGACGCGAGCGATGCGGAGGTGATGCGCGCCTTGGCGGAAATGGGCTTCGACGCGGACGGCGGGCCGCTGACCGAAGGCCTTGATCAACGCCTGAAGGTGGCTGATTTCGACGCCTTTCCAGACGCCCTCAGGCAGCGATTGGCGCTTGCCCGCTGTTTCATCAAAAATGCGCCGCTCTTCCTGCTCGACAACCCAGCGACCGGTCTCGATTCGAGCTCCGAACAGTACCTGATCCAGAAATTTGGTTCACTCAAGGGCCGCTCAACCGTTGTATTTACCACCTTCCGTCCGAGCCACATGCGGCTCGCCGATCGAGTCGTTCTGATCAAGGACGGTCAGGTGGCCCTGGACGGTCCGCCGGAGAAGGTGATTGAACGCGCCACGGCGGCGGCATGATGCGCGCAGCCGCCAAAGCGGTGCATTTTGTTAATTCTTAATTCCTATATTTGAGCGCTTCAGTTCGGGTGTCGTTAAGGGTTTGGTAAGTGTTGGACAGGTCCACCAGACGAGCCTTGATCGCGCGGCGGCTGACGCAACCGCTTGCTTTGGAAGACGGCAAGCCGCCTCGAATCTTGCGGTCGACGCTCTATACGATTTCCGCCTTCGTCATGGTCTCATTGGCCTGGGCTGCACTTACTCAGGTTCAGGAGCTTACGGTCGCGCAGGGCCAAATCATACCCCGCGGCCAGATCGAGGCTGTTCAGCATCTTGAGGGTGGGATTGTTGCCGAAATCTATGTTCATGAAGGCATGAGCGTAACGGCCCAACAACCCCTCATTCGTCTTCGTCCGGAATCGACGGTTGGCGAACGTAGCCAGTTTGATGCCCGGCGCGCCGGGCTGAGACTTCAATTGATACGACTCGCGGCGCAAAGCCGTGACGAAGTGGCGGATTTCGGAGAACTGGCGCGGGAGTTCCCCGACCTGGCAGCAGAGCAGGAAAAGCTGAACGTCAGCGCCGTCATGCAGAGGCACCAGGAACACGCAACTCTTTCAGCGAAGGTGGCGCAAAAGCGCGGCGAAATCTCAATGCTGACCTCCGACTTGCAGACGGCGCGCTCCCAATTGGCGGTGCAACTTGAGTTGCTGTCGATTCAGGATAGCCTTCAAAGATCGGGTTCCGGGTCGCGAAAAAATTGGCTTGAGGCCAAATCGCTGGCGCAACGCGCCGAGGGCGAAGTGCTGAGCGTGGAAAATAAGCTCGCGACTGCGCGAGACGCCTTATCAGAGGCAGAGAGCAGCCTTACCGACGCGGAGGCAAAGGCCCGGCAAAAACTGAGCGAGGAACGAGTCAAAGCGGCATCCGACCTGGCGGAAACCGAACAGCAATTGGTAAAGCTAGTCGATCGCTTCGATCGCCTGTTGATCAGGTCTCCCTCCGACGGAATTGTTCAAGAGCTTGCTCCAAAGTCACCCGGCGAAGTGATACGACCGGGCGATCTTGTGGCCCGAATCGTGCCCACCGATCGCGAGCTTATCGCGGAGGTGCGTATAGACCCCAAGGACTCCGGCCATATTCACGAGGGCGCGGACGCCGACATCAGGCTTGCGACCTACGACAGCGCGATCTTCGGCCAGGTTCGGGGCAAGGTGGAATATCTATCAGCCACCACGTTTTCCCCGCCCGCGGGCCAAGCGCCAGGCCAGAATTCAACCGAACCCTACTATAAAGCAACGATTCATCTCTTGCAGGATCACGTAAGCTCCGGCGCCATAAGCTATCCCATTACGCCCGGAATGGTCCTGCAAGCACATATCAAGACCGGCTCCAAGTCGATCATTCGCTATATGTTCAAACCCGTCTTCAACTCGCTGGAAGTGGCATTCTCCGAGCGATGATTGCGCCGTTGGCCTCTATTTCGGTTCGACGTGGTCCCTCCATTGCACGCACGAAAGTTTCGCTATCCTTCCCTGTTCAGGCCTCCGTTTGAGCAATGCGAGCCATGCAACTTAAGTATTTGGCAATTCTTGGTTGGTAATTTTGGCTTGAACTACGTCGTGGTGGCAGCCGTTGAACTTCAATTAGTGCGTCGCAACCCCGAACCCGATTTGGTTTGGGCTGATTCTTTCTTCTGAGGGATGAGGGCAAGTCCATGGAATCAGGCGCAAGCCCTGCACCTTTGCAGCCGATCGAGGTCGACGATCGCCGGAAGAATTCTGACCGCAGAGGGGCATCACGAAGGAAGATATTGCGAGGTGGCCGAACGTTCTGGCAAAACGGAGACTCTGCCGAGTGTATCATTCACAATCTATCGGACACAGGCGCCCAATTGCAAATGCGCGGACCTGTCCCCAAAATCTTTGATCTTGTCATCGAGGGCGATGCGTTGCTCCGTTCGTGTTGCGTCGTCTGGCGTCAATCAAACCGTATTGGCGTGAAGTTCCAAGGCGAATCTCACGGAGTCAGTACGTCGGCTCAATCGACCCGAAGATCGTTTTCGTTCAGACAATACGCCGACGAGTGTCGAATGTTAGCGAAGCGGGCTCAGGTGCCAGACCGCGAGGCCCTTCTCAAGATGGCCGAGGCGTGGGAAACAATTACGCGACGGCTCCAAAAGAGCGTGCGCCTGGTGAGACGAATGTCATACTAGGCTTCACCCCTACGGCTTCTCCATCAAGGCACCGAAGTAGATTCCGATCGCGCCAAATCCGCCTTTCGCCGCTTCGGCGCTGCCACGCGGTCGGCGCGGCAACGCCGGAGAGCGCCTTTACCGCACCGGCACGAACTTCTGCACCCGCTTGCCGGAATCGACCTCGCCCGTATAGAGGTTCCCCTTGGAGTCCATGGTGGCGACATGGACGAAGTGGAACTGGCCGCCGGCATGTCCGTGATGGCCGATCTTGTCGACGATCTTGCCGGTCTCGCGCTCCAGCTCCCACACCACGTTGTTCACGATGTCGGCGACGAAAATGTATTTCTGCTCCGGATCGGGAGAGAAATCGACCGAGCCGGCGGCGCCGCCGCGCAGCGTTTCATTGGCGATGAAGAATTCCTTGAGGAACTTGCCCTGCTTGGTGAAGACCTGAATGCGGTCGCCGGCGCGATCGCACACATAGAGCAGGCCGTCGTTGGCGATGCGCACGCAGTGGACCGGTGACTTGAACTGCGCCGCCGGCGGGCCCTTCGGATCGTGCGCGGGCTGCGGATTGTTGTCGATCTCGGCGAGCGGCTTGCCATATGCGCCCCAGCCGCGCTTGAACTTGCCGGTGTCCAGATCGTAGACGATCACGCGCCGATTGAGATAGCCGTCGGCGATGTAGATTTCGTGGGCATCCTCATCCAGCGTGGCCGCCGCGACGCCGCGCAGCAACAGATCGGTCTGCTGATTGTCCTGCTTCTGGGCGCCGCTCTCGACCGCCGGGCCGCGATGCCCGAAGTCGGAGATGAACTTGCCGTCGGCGGTGAACTTGAGAAGGCTGTCGCCGGCCTGCGCGCCGCCGATATAGACGTTGCCGGCACGATCGGTGAAGATCGTGTGCTCGGATCGCGGCCAGCCGGGAACCGAGTTCGGCACGCCCCAGGCATGCAGCAGGTCGCCGTTGGCGTTGAACGCCATGACGGCGGGGGGCGGCACGCAACATTCGCCCGCCGGCGGGCTGACGGCGGCCGCGTTCTCCTTCTCGTCGAAATCGCGCGGCCGGTTGAGTACCCAGATCACGTCGTGCTGATCGACGAACATCCCGGTGATGCCTTCGAAGGTCCATTTGTTCGGCAATTCCTTGGGCCAGGTCGGGTCGTATTTGTATTTGGGCGGGGAGCCCGCCGTCTGCGCGGACTGCCCGTTCGCCATGAACGAGACGCCGCAAAGCCCAAAGACGGCGGCTAGAGCCAAAGCCAAGATTTTCCCATTCGCGTGCATGCGTTTCCCCTAGTTTCGTAGCGGCGTCCAAACAACCGCGGCCAGATCGGCGGCAGCGAGATTACCACCAGCGGCGGCCGGGACATAGCGCATCCGACGCGTGGTCGCCGACGACCAATCCCGAGGGGTCATTCGCCCCGCGCAATTGGGACTGGATCGCTACGCCGCAGGTCGTGAGCCGGTTCACGCGCCACGAACTCTGCCGATGACGGCGGCGGGGTTCAGCGGCACCTCGTTTGCCCGCCAGGCCACATGCCCGTCGGGGCGCACCAGGACCAGCCGGCGGTCGTGGAGGCGCACCGCATCGGGCTCGGTCACGGCAATGCTTTCGAGCGGCACCCCGCGCGCGGCGGCCGCCGCCTCGAATGCGGACACATCGGGCGCGTCGCTGCCGAGACGGAGCAGCACGAAGCCGCGGCCGTAAAAGTCGAGCATCGAGCGGCCATCGCCGGTCCACGCATGTGGGGCGCGCGATCCGGGGCGCGCGGAGGGGATCAAGGTTTCCGGATCGTCTGGGTAGGGCGGGGTGCCGTCAGCCACGCAGATCGGCGAATCTTCGTACCGGTATCCGATCTGGAGCCCGACAGTGCGGAACATTCGCCCGACGCCGCGCACGAGGGCTTCGCCCACGCGCCGGCGCGCTTGCGCTCCCGCGGCACTGTCATCCTCGATGGTCGCCAGCTCGTCGCCGAATTTTCCGTGCTCGACATAGAATTCGGTCGTCATGCCGACATTTCTGGCGCCGATCGGCCGTCGCTCCGCATCGTAGGATGAAAGCAGGTTGTCGCCGCCCCATCCGTTCAATACCGCCGCGAGCTTCCAGCCGAGATCGACCGCGTCGGCAATCCCGGTATTCATCCCGAGCGCGCCGGTCGGCGACAATTGATGCACTGCGTCACCGGCAAGAAAGATGCGGCCGGTCGAATAGCGTTCGGCAACCACGCTGCGCCGTGTCCAGACGCTGGTGCCGAGCCATTCGACCCTGGTGGGAAGTCCGAGCGCGCGGCGCAGATAGCCCTCACGATCGACGGTTTCCGGCGTCAGCCCGCTGCCGGCATCGAGAACCATCAGGCGCCACATGGCGTTGGCCGGATCGACGATGCGAACATTCGACCACACACCCCCGCGATCGGCCGTGACGAAGAAGGTCGTCGGCTGGCGGCCGCAGGCTTTGAGAAGCCCCGGGGCGCGAAAATACAAATGCACCGGATGCCCGAGCGTCTGGCCGTTGAGGCCGATGCCAAGTGCGTCACGCACCATGCTGCTGGCACCGTCACAGCCGACGAGATAATCGGCTTCGATGGGCTCACGCCGCCCGCTCGCGAGATCGACGATCTCGGCCCTCACGCCGTTTGCGGAAGCATCGAACGATTCGAGCCGGGTGCGGTGGCGCAGGTTGACGTGCGGAAACGCGCGCGCAAATCCCTGCAGGATCGGATCGAACCACATCTGCGAGCAGACCTGCAGCCGCATCGGGCTGTGCGCCTCCGACTGCTCGCTCATGCGCGGCGGCCGCGGCATGCGCCCGAGCTCATAGCCCGCGAGGCTGGTGACGAACGCCACGTCCAGGGGATAGTCCGGCGGAAACGGGCACGCATGCACGGCGTCGGCGATGCCCCAACGACGGCAGAACTCCATGGTGCGGATGTTCACCTCGTTCATCTTCGGCGTGACGATCGCGCCGTCGCCCTGCTCGACGAGCGTGCAGGCGATGCCGCGCCAGCCGAGCTCGCCCGCAAGCGCAAGCCCGACGGGTCCGCCGCCGACGATCAATACCGGGGTTCGTTGCACGCGGACGGTTTCTCAATCGATGTTGATGTTCGCCATCTTCCCGAGCGCTCGCCATTTCTCCAGCTGCGCGGCAATCGTCGCGGCAAAGTCCTCAGGCGAGCCGGGTTGCGGCACGGCGCCGAGCTTGATGATGGTCTCTTGCATTTCAGGCGTCTTCAAAGAATCGTTGATCGTTGTATTGAGCGTATTGACGATGCTTCGCGGCGTGCCCGCGGGCGCAACGATGCCGAAAAACGTGGTGACCTCGTAGTCGGGAACGCCGGCCTCGATCATGGTCGGCAGGTCGGGCGCAAGCGCCGTGCGTGATTTGCTGGTCACGGCCAGTGCGCGCAGCTTTCCGTCCCGGATCAGCGGCAGCAGGATTGCAACATTCTCGAAGGTCAAGTCCACTGCGTGGCCAAGCACGGCGGTCACCGACTCCCCGCCACTGCGATAGGGAACGCCGACGATGCTTGCACCCGTGCGGGACATGAACATTTCACCCGCAAGATGCGTGATGTGACCCGTGCCCACATGGGCGTAATTGAGCTTTCCCGGATTGGCCCTGGCATCGTCGGCAAGCTCCCTGACCGACTTCCATGGCGAGGCCGGATGCACCACCAGAACCTGAAAGCTGTCCATGAACTTCGCGACCGCGGCGAAATCCTTGGTTGGATCATATCCCGCCCTTTTTGACATCGCCGGGAGCACCGCCAGCATGGCGCCGCCGCCGGCAAGCAACGTATATCCGTCCGGCGCGGCCTTCGCGACGTCCCGCCCGCCGATCGCGCCGCCTGCGCCCGGACGGTTTTCGACGACCACCGGCTGGCCGAGCTTGGGCGGCAGGATTTGCGCCGACAGACGCGCAGGTATGTCGGTTGGCCCGCCTGCCGCCGCCGGCACGATGATCTTGATCGGCTGCGTCGGATAGGATTGCGCGCCAGCGGGATCGGCGGCGTTCAATCCAAGACACAGCGCCATCGACACGAACGCAAGAACCGCCTGCGGGTGCATGGCTTTCTCCATCTGTGGTCTCGCGCGCCGCAAGGTCTCGGGGGGCTGGCCGCGCGTGTTGGTTGCGACGATAGGGGATGTGGCCATTAAGCGCAAAATGCTATTCTCTGATGAGATCATATTAAAGCGGGAGGGCGCCCGCCGTGCAGCCGCTGGCCAAGTCGCTGCCGTAGGGTCAATCGCGACGGCGCATCGGCTGCTCTCCCGGCAATCGAGATCGCGGAATCTCAATTCTGTGGACTAGAGGCCGCTAGCGGAAGAATGCATTCAGATCCGGCTGCTTGCTCACCAGGCCGTCCTTGACTGAGAGGTCGGCCAATATCTCGGTCGACTTGCGGTTCATCTCGGTTGGCCATCGCGGCAGGGTCAGCTTGCCGATCAGTTCCTTGGAGATGCGCGTATAGGTCGGGACGATGGCGCGAACCTCGTCCGGGTGTTCATCCGCGTAGGCGAGCGATTCGTTGATGGCGGCCTTGAAGCGCTTGACCGTGTCGGGGTGCGCCCCTGGGCCCGGTGGCGCAGGTCTTTGTCGACAGCGCGGTCGAGGTCGCCAAGCCGTTTGCAAGGCGCAAATAGATTCGCATTTTGTCTGGCTGTCACAGTTGGGACCAGAAAATTTGGTTGCCAGCCTGGTTGATATTCCCCTAGGGTCTGCCTTGCCGGTCCGCATCCTCTTTCGCCGTCTCCCCCATGCACACGATCGTCGACAAGCGCCCGGCCATTCTCGCGCGTGTGCAGGCCCTGCTCGCCGATCGAACCTTGCTGGCCCTGCTCGCGCTTGCGCTCGCGCTGCGGCTGGCGGCGATCGTCGCGTTCCCGAGCCTGCACCACCCGGACGAGAATTTTCAATTGCTCGAGCAGGCGCATCGGATCGCCTTCGGCTACGGGATCGTGCCGTGGGAGTTTCGCGACGGGGTCCGCTCGCCCGTCCTGCCTTTCGGACTCGCGGCGCTGTTCTGGCTTGGCGAACGGGTGGCGAGCGGGCCGCAAGGCTATCTGTTGCTCGCGCGGGCGGCGCTCGCCTTGACCTCGCTGCTGGCGGTCGCGGCCGTCTATCGCATGGGACAACGAAACAGCCGGACCCATGCCCTGATGGCCGGATTGGTGGCGGCGACCTGGTTCGAAGTCGTCTATTTCGCGCCGCGTCCGCTCACCGAGGCGGTGGCCACGACGTTTCTGCTGACGGCGCTCGCGCTCGCCACGGTGCCGCCGGAGCGCCTGCGCTTTCGCCGCCTGCTCGCGATCGGCTTTTGCCTGAGCCTCGCTTTGATGCTTCGCGTCCATCTCGCGCCCGGATTGCTGGTGGCGGCGATCTGGCTCGGGCGGCGCGACCTGCCTGGGCGCTGGTTGCCGATGGCGCTCGGGGGTCTGGTCCCGCTTCTGGTCTTCGGCGCCGCGGATTGGCTCTACTGGGGCGCGCCGTTTTCTTCCTATATGGCGGCGCTGCGCATCGACCTCATCGACGGCAAGGCCTCAAGCTTCGGCGTCGAGCCGCCGGGCTTTTATTTCGAGCAACTGGCCGTGGTCTGGGCCGGCGCGTTGCCCGCGATGGCGGCGCTGATCTTTCTGCGCGCGCGTAGCTCCGCGCTCTGGCTGCTGGCGGCGCTGGCCATCATCGCGGTGCATATGGCAATTCCGCACAAGGAATACCGGTTCGTATTTCCGGCCCTTGCGTGCCTCGCCGTGGTGGCCGCCATGGGCTCGGCCGATCTGATCGAACGCATGCGCGCGCTCCCGGGCTGGGCTGGGCAGGGCCTGATCGCCGCCGGCGCCGTGCTCTGGCTCGCCACCTCGGCGACGCTCGCCGCTGCACCGGGATTCAGCGATGAATGGTACGAGGCGCGCGACCTGATCGAGGCCGAGCTCAAGCTCGCACACGCGGCGGACCTGTGCGGCGTGCTGTTCTACAATCACGACTGGGCCTCGACCGGAGGCTATGCGCATCTGCATCGCGACGTGCCGATCCTGGCGCTGGAAAACGATCAGGAGACCGCCCGGCAATCGACGGCGGCCTTCAACGCGATCGTGCTGACGCGCGCTTCGCTGGACGACTTCACGCCGCAATTTACGCTGCAGCAATGCAGCGGAGACGCGGACGACGATGTGTGCATCATGAAGCGCGAAGGTGACTGTACCCGCGCCCCCGACCTCGAGGTCAACGCCATGCTGCGCCGGATCGGCGAATAGTTGCGCGTGACCTTTCCGCGCGGTTCGGCGCGCGCGGCGATCGTTGCTGATCGCTTTTGTCGTTGGCTTCATGCCACTCGTCATTATTGATCATTTGCAATGGTTATCGCGTCTCTGTTTCGGGGCTCGCGGCGAGGTGCCGTTACGGCGGCGTAATGCGGAAGATTAAGCCGGCATTCATCGTAACCAAAAAGACTAGGTATTTTTCCGAGCCTGCAACGCTCGCGGAAGATTGTTTCGCTAGGCAATTGGGGCGAGCCGGCGGATTGGCAACGAATCTGCGCGGCCGTGCAGGGCAGTGACCGTGGGCTCGGCAAGTGAATCTCATTGCGTGGGGGGCAAGCGAATGCTGCTGCGGAGCATTCGATCGCGGCTGTTGGCCTTGGTGGTTGCCACCGTCATTCCGTTCGCGGTCCTGATGGGGGCCGGGCTGTGGAGCCAATGGCAAAGCGATCAGGCGGCGGCGATCCAGCAGAACATCAACGAAGCGCGCCTGCTCGCGGGGCAGATCGACGACCATATCGGCAATCTGGAGAACCTTCTCACCGGCTTGAGCGAGGCGGTCTCCACCAATCCGCAGAACACCGAATCAAACGATGCCTTGCTGCGCCGCGTCAGGAGCCAGCTGCCGCCTTACATCGCGCAGGTCAGCGTCTATTCCCCTGACGGCGTCAGTATCGGCTCGTCGGGCCACACCGACCTCGGACGCGTGAACGCCTCGGGCCGCGCCTATCTGGAGCAGGTCCTGGCGGGCGAACGACTTTCGATCGGCGATGTGGTGGTCGGACGCCTGAGCGAGCGCTGGCTCATCAATTTCGGGCGTCCGGTGGAAGATGCGCAGGGTCGGCTGCGCGCGGTCCTGGTCGTGGGCACCTGGCTCGACGAATTCCCCAAGGCGCTGCGCCTCCAGGACCTGCCCGACGGCAGCGTCGTCACCGTCGTCAATCAGAAGGGCATCGTGGTCGCCCGCAGCGTCGACGGCGAGCGCTTCATCGGGCGCAATGTCAGCCACTGGCAGCATCTGCCGAAGCACTTCGGCGAGAGGGAAGGGGCCGACGCTTCGTTCTGGGTCGACCCCAACGGCGTCGAGCACGCGACGGCATTTTCGACCGCGCACCGCGCCCCCTGGTTGGTCGTCATCGGGCGACCGACGAATTCCCTCTTTGCATCGGTGGCGACGCGACTCGGATGGAGTGCCCTCTTCATTCTGGTCGCGCTCGTCGTCGGTTTCGCCATCGCCTGGATTCTCTCCGGACGCGTCATCCGGCCTTTGCGCCAGCTCGGCAAGGACGCTTCGTTGCTCGCATCGGGCAAGCTGAGCCATCGGAGCGCCGTTGATACCCGCGACGAGGTCGGCGTGCTCGCCGACGACTTCAACCGCATGGCGACTGCGCTCGAGCGTCGCGCGCACGAGGCCCATTGCGCAGCCGACGACATCCGACAGGCGATGGACACGCTGGCAGCGGTCATCGACGCTTCGCCGGTCGCGATCGTCTGTTGCGACGTCAACCGGCGCACGATGCTGTGGAACCGGACTGCCGAGAAGATGTTCGGCTACTCCGCCGAGGAAGTGATGGGCGTGCCGAGCAGGCTTATCCCGCCCGACGCCACGCAGGAGTCGCTGCGCCTGTTCGAGCGCGCCGTGCACGGTGAGACCGTGCGCGGTGTGGAAGTCAAGCGCGCCCGCAAGGACGGCACATTGATCCATGTCAGGATCGCGGCGGCGCCGATGTACAATCCCGACGGCACCGTGCGCGGGGTCGCGCGCGCCTACGAGGACATCACCGAATCAAAGCGCGCCGAGGAACAGCTCACCCGGCTCGCGCATTACGACCCGCTGACCGGGCTGCCCAATCGCCTGTCCCTGCAGAAGGAGCTGGGACGCCTGCTGGCGGGTTGCGACCGCAGCCCGGTGTCGATCGCCCTGTTCGATCTCGACGGTTTCAAGGACGTCAACGACACGCTCGGTCATTCGACCGGCGATCAGCTCTTGGTCGAGGTCTGCCAGCGCTTCATCGAGGTCACCGATGATCTGCTTCGCCCCGCCAAGGTGTGCCGGCTCGGCGGCGACGAGTTCGTCATCATCGTGCCTGATTGCGGCGATCCGCGCGTCATCGCCGAGATCGTCGACCTGGTCTTGAAGCGCCTCAAAGATCCTTTCGACGTCAACGGCAATGTCCTGCATCTGGGAAGCAGCGCCGGCATCGCCATCGCGCCGAACGATGCCGCGCAGGCCGATGCGCTCATCGCCAATGCCGATCTGGCGCTGTATCAGGCCAAGGCCGAAGGCGGCCAGACCTATCGTTTCTTCATGCCGGCGCTGCGCGCCCGGGCGCAGGCGCGGCGCGCGCTCGGCGTCGAATTGCGGCGGGCCTTCGCCGAGGACGAGTTCGAGCTCTTCTACCAGCCGCAGATCCGGCTGGCGGACAATGCCGTGGTCGGCGCCGAGGCCTTGCTGCGCTGGCGGCATCCGGAGCGCGGGCTGATCGCGCCGGCGGCCTTCATCGATGCGCTCGGCGAATGCTCCATCGCGCCCGAGGTCGGCCGCTGGATCATCACGAGCGCGCTCGCGCAGACCGCGGCCTGGCACGCGGACGGGCTCATGCTCGGTCGCATCGGGGTCAACCTGTTTCCCGCCCAGGCGCACAGCCCGGAGCTGTTGCAGGACGTCCAGGATGCGCTCGGCGCAACCGGCCTGCCGACCGACCTGCTCGAGCTCGAAATCACCGAGAATGCCGCGCTGAATGTCGAGGATTCGAATACCACGCTCCGCAAGGTGCAGGCCTTGGGGGTGCGGCTTGCATTCGACGACTTCGGCACCGGTTACGCCTCGCTCAATCATCTGACCCAGTTCCCGATCTGGCGGATCAAGATCGACCGCAGCTTCGTCGCCCGCATCACCAACAGCGAGGAGGACGCCGCCATCGTGCGGTCGCTGATCGCGATGGCGCACAATCTCGACCTGCGCGTGGTGGCCGAAGGGGTGGAAACGCAAGAGCAGGCCGCGTTCCTCCTGCAGGAGCAATGCGAGGAGGCGCAAGGCTATCTCTATGCCAAGCCGCTGCCGGCAGCAGAGTTCGAGGTCTATCTGCAAGCGTGCCGGCTCGCGCGCGCGAGCGACGGCGCGATCGATACGAGGCTCGATCGCGGCCAGGGCGTTGCCGGGAGCGCACAAAAATCCGCAACGCGGCGCAAGATGCGCAGGATCTGAAGCCCGCGACCCGGACCGCAAGAGGGCGGCCACGAGGGCCGCCCCTACGACGCCCCCCGCCTTGCCCGACGGGCCGGAAAAGCGCATCCTGATTCTCCAAGATTTGCCCCGCCCGCGAAAGCGGCGCGTCGAGACAATCGACTTGAGGGCCGAAGGAGGAAAATCAGCATGAGCAAGCATGATGAAGCGCGCCGCGCATTTCTCAAAGGCGCCGCGGTCGGGGCCGGAGCCATTGCGGGCACCGGGCTTATTGCCGATGCCATCGCCAAGCCGCACGAGAAGCACAAGACCGCGGCCGCCGAGGGCGGCGAAGCGGCGCCGCATATGCACGGGGAGGGGCATGGCGCCTTCTTCAACGACGAGGATGCCGCAACCGTGGCGGCCTTCGCCGAGCGGCTGATGCCGGGCGCCCCGGGCATGCCCGGCGCGCGCGACGCGGACGTGCTCAATTATATCGATCTCGCGCTCTCCGGCGCCTATGCGGATCTGCAGGATTTTTATCGGCGCGGGCTGGCGCAGCTCGAGGCCTATTGCCACGAGGCGCATCAGGCGCCGTTCGCGCGGCTCGACGCGGCGCGCCAGGACGCGGTGATCACGGCGCTCGAGCAGGGCAAGGCTTCAGGCTTCAGCTTCCCGACCGCGCAGGCTTTCTTCAACACGCTGCGCACCCACACAATGGAGGGCATGTTCGCCGACCCTGTCTATGGCGGCAACAAGGATTTCGCCGGCTGGCGGCTGGTCGGCTTCCCGGGCGCGCAACCGATCTTCACCACGGCTGACATGCAGAGCAAGGACGCCTTCACCCGCGCGCCCATCCTGGGCCTGCAGTCGCAGGCCAAAGTCCCGCTGAAGAGGACCTGAGCCATGGCGATTGAAAAAACCGATGTGGTCATCGTCGGCGCCGGCGCGGCCGGCGGCATCCTCGCGGCCGAGCTCGCCAAGGCCGGCATGAAGGTCACCGCGCTCGAGCGCGGTCCGCGCCTCAAGACCGCGGACTTTCAGCTCGACGAATTGCGCTACTTCCAGCGCCAGGATTTGCGCCCGAACGTCAAGAAGACGCCGGTCACCTGGCGGCCCAATGCCGATACCAAGGCGCGCCCGACGCCGAACCAGAACAACGGCCACCAGGCCGGCGGCGGCACCGTGCACTACGGGGCGCTCTCGTGGCGGCTGCACGAGGATGATTTCCGTGCCCGCTCGCAGACCATCGCGCGCTACGGCGCGGCCGCGATCCCGGAGGATTCCTCGCTCACCGATTGGCCGCTGAGCTATGCCGATCTCGAACCGTTCTACGACCGCGCCGAATACGAGCTCGGCGTGTCCGGCAAGGCCGGCAATCTGCAAGGCCAGAAGGTCGCCGGCGGCAACCCGTTCGAGGCGCCGCGCCAGCGCGACTATCCGCTGCCGCCCCTGCAGGTCGATCAGGCGGGCGCGATTTTCGAAGCGGCCGGGCGCAAGGTCGGCTATTACCCGTTCTCCTCGCCGCGCGCCATCATCTCGCAGACCTATCAGGGGCGGCCGGCCTGCTCCTATTGCAGCTTCTGCCAGTCGTTCGGCTGCTTCATCGGCGCCAAGTCGAGCATCCTGGTCACCAAGCTGCCGGAGGCCGACGCGACCGGCAATTTCAAGCTCGTCACCGGCGCCATGTGCTACCGCATCAACAGCGATAATAGCGGGCGCGCCACCGGCGTCTCCTATTACGGGCCCGACGGCTCCGACAACATGGTCGAGGCCGAGCTCGTCATCGTGGCACCCTTCATCTACGACAATACCCGCCTGCTGCTGCTCTCCAAGACCGCGAAGTTTCCCGATGGCCTCGCCAATTCGAGCGGGCAGGTGGGCAAGCACATCATGGCCCATATCGGAGCGCGGGTGTTTGCCACCTTCGACGACCGCCACGCCAATATCTTCATGGGCCCGAGCGCGCAGCGGCACAGCCTCGACGACCTCAATGCCGACAATTTCGACCACGGCGGCTTGGGCTTCATCCGCGGCGGCCAGGTCTCGGTCGTTCCCGCCGATCTCGAGGCCGGTCCGCTCGGGACCGCCATGAGCATGCCGCCGCCTCCCGGCACGCCGCGCTGGGGCGCGGCCTATCGGGATTTCCTGGCCAAGAGCTTCACCCGCTATGTCGGCATCACCTCGCAGACCGAGAACCTGCCCTATGCGGACCAGACCATCGACCTCGATCCCGATACGCGCGATGTCTTCGGCCTGCCGGTGCCGCGCATGACCTATGACTGGCGGCGGCCGAACGAACGCGCGCGCATCGAATACATGTTCGGCAAGCTCGAGGAGATCGCCCGCGCCAGCGGCGCCAGCAAGATATGGCGCGCCCCGACCGGAGTGGGGGCGCCTGGCGCCCATCACGAGGGCGGCACCCGCATGGGCAGCGATCCGAAGACCTCGGTGGTGAACCGCTACGGGCAGAGCTGGGATATTCCCAACCTCTTCATCATCGGCAGCTCGACCTTCCCGACCATGGGGTCCGGCTTCAACCCGACGCTGACCATCCAGGCGCTCGCCTATATGAGCGCCGACGCGATCGTGAACCGCTACCGGAAGAACCCGGGGCCGCTGATTTAGTTCGAGACGCCGCGCTGCGCGCGGCTCCTCACTATGAGGTGACTCTCATCCTGAGAGCGGAGCCACCGTCCAAGCTCCTCATCCTGAGGAGCGCGCTCTTGCGCGCGTCTCGAAGGATGCAGCCCGGGCGCCGCCCCATGGTGCCTCACGGCAGGGCAGTTGAGCTAGGGGGGAAGCCATGGGTGCGTGGCTCTACATTCTTCGATGTGCCGACGGGTCTTACTATACGGGTACAACCCGAACCGACCTGGAGATTCGCATCGCCCAGCATCAGACCGGTCATTTCGACGGATACACTGCAACCCGTGCACCTGTTGTTCTTGTCTATTCCGACTATTTCGATCGAATTGTGGATGCAATTGCCGCCGAGCGGCAGGTCAAAGGGTGGTCGCGCGCCAAGAAAGAGGCGTTGATGGCGGGACGGTTTGACCTCCTACCTGGGCTCTCAAGGCGCCGCTCCTGAGCCCGCGGCCATGGTTCGAGACGCCGCGCTGCGCGTGGCTCCTCACCATGAGGTGACCCTCATCCTGAGGAGCGCGCTCTTGCGCGCGTCTCGAAGGATGCGCGGCTTCTCACCATGAGGGGCCCCTCGTCCTGAGGAGGCCGGCTCTTGCCGGCCGTCTCGAAGGACGGCCCCGGAATCCCGGATGACACGATTCCCGGGAAATGCTCTATTATGCGTTGGCCTGCGTAAGCGGCACGCCTTCAATCATTTTCGGTTCGCCGTGGCCGCAACATCATCAACCCCGGGGCAACCGGGGTAACCTCGATTGGACGAGCTCACAAGGAGAGAAACTCATGTCACTTCGGAACGTCACGCGAAATCTGGCTGTCGGGATTGCGACGGGCGTTGCCCTGATCGCCACCCAGTCAGCCTGGGCGGATGACCGCGGCTCCGTGCAAGGCGTCGTCAACGACGCGTCCGGCAAGCCGGTGGTCGGCGCCATGGTGAAGCTGAAGAATGATGTCCGGCGGTTGACCTTCATGGTGCCGAGCCAGGACGACGGCCGCTTCGAGGCGAAGGATCTGCCGGTCGGTCAATACACCGTGCAGGGCGTCGGCGGCAATTTCCAGAGCGCCGTTTCGGCGCCCGTCACGGTGACGGCGAATGGAAGCGCGAAGGCCGACGTGGCGCTCACCGGTGCGCGCGGCGCGATGCTGCCGCCGGCCTGGCCGCTGCGCATTCCGGAAGCGCAGGTCGAGAAGACCTCCAAGGACTTCAACGCGCTGCCCGCCGGCGACAGCAAGATGCTGGTGGCGCAGAGCTGCACGCCCTGCCACGACGTTCAGCGCATCATGGTCAAGCGCGCCGATCACGACAACTGGGAGCACATCGTCGCCCGCATGCGCACCCGCATGGCGGCCGCGAACCAGCCGGTCGTCAACGACGAGGACACCAAGAAGATCGTGGCCTATCTGTCGGACAACTTCAAACCGATCCAGGCCTACGATCCCAACAGCCGCCTGCCGACCGACTTGCTGAAGGGCAAGGCGCTGAAATACCGCGCGGTGACCTATGATCTCGCCGATCACTATGCCGAGCCGCACGATGTCGCTTCCGATCCGCAGGGCAATGCCTGGGTCGGCGAGCGCGCCGGGCGCGTCGGCCGCTTCGATCCGCGCACGCTCGAATTCGCCGAGTTCAAGACGCCTCCTGGACCCGCCGCGGAAGACCGCCAGAGCCTCGGCAATCCGCAGATCGATGCGCGCGGCATCATGTGGGTGCCCGATGGCCCCAACAATCGCTGGCTGAGCTTCGACACCAAGACCGAGAAGTTCGTCGCCTTTGCCTGGCCGCGCGGAATGGCCGGCGGCGCCGGCGGCAACAGCATGGCGCTGCATCCGGATGGCACCGTCTGGGCAACCGGCGCCAACAAGGAAGTGCGCCGGCTCGATCCGCAGGCCGTGGAGTTCAAGGCCTTCCCGTCGCCGAGCGCCAAGGCGGGCAGCCCGTCGCCGGGCGCCTACGGGCTCGCGGTTGCGGGCGACGGCTCGGTGTGGTGGGCGGAGGACGAGATCGACAAGATGGCCCGTGTCGATCCCGCGACCGGCAAGGTCGAGGAGTTCACCATCCCCGATGTCGGCGGCCACGCCTTCCCGCGCCGGATGAACACCGACGCCAACGGCGATCTCTGGGTCGCGCTGTGGAACGCCGGCAAGCTGATGAAGATCGACTACAAGACCAAGGAAATGACCGTCTACACGCCGCCATCGCAGACCGGCGGCAACTACTCGGTCGTCGTCGACAAGAAGAACAACTACATCTGGGTGAGCGAGCATCAGGTCGACAAGGTCGCCCGCTTCGATCCCAGGACGCAGGAATGGGTCGAGTTCCCGCTGCCGGAGGCGGAAAGCGATCCGCGGCGGCTCGACATCGATCCGACCAACCCGAACCGCATCTTCTTCGCCGGCAACACGCCGGGCCGCGTCGGCTTCGTGGAGGTCCTGCCGTAAGGCAACACTCCGAAAAGTTCACCCCCGCGAATGGCGGGGGTGAAACTCTAGTTCGAGATCGATCATCCGCCTGCGCTGCTTGCGTGGGCGGATTTTTTTTGCTTCCGCGCGGCGCGCTGGCAGGATCATACCGGCACGCGCCCAACGCGCGTGCTATCAACGAATGCCCTAAGGGTAACACCTGAGTCGGGAACCTTTGTTTTACCCAATTTGTGGCGTCAATGTAGCGTGCTGGTGTCAGTTGTGTTGCGTGGAGTAGGGGGTTGCCGATGAAGCCGCATGATCCGGATTTGGAGTGGATCAAGAAGATACTCGCCGATCTCGAGCGCAACCGAAACGATCCGCAGATTGCCGCCCTCATGGGCGCCGCCACCTCACCGGAGCACCCGCACGCGGTCGAGACGGTGGCAGAGCCGCTCGTCGACGCGACCCCGCATCCCGGATCCTGATTTTCGCAACGCCGGTTGCGCCGGCGTCCGATCCGGCGCGCTATCGCGCCGCCAGGATCACGTCGAACCGCGCCCGCAGCGTATCGCCGGATGCGGCCACCTGCATGACCAGCTCAGGATGAAAATAATCGTCCTCGCGGTTGCGCGGCTCGTCGGGAAAATAGAGTTGCGTCGTGAGCACCGGGCTTTCGGCCGCGGCCTGGACCTTGACGTGAAAATGCCGCGTCCGGCCCGGATAAAGGCCGGGCATGATGGTGCGGAACGCATAGTGTCCCTTGGCATCGGTGAACAGATGGCCGCGCAGGCGGAAGCCCTTGTTGTCATACTCGCCCTGATCGTCCGCATGCCACAGCTCGATGAGCCCGTCCGCCACCGGCCGGCATGAACGCGTCAGCACGAAGCCTGAGAGCTCCATCGGGTGCCCCACGATGCCGGGCTCGCGCAGATCGCCGCGCAGCGGCGAAGCGGGCTTGAAGAACGGCCCCTCGATCTCGGGGCGCGTCGGCACATCGCCGTCGTGACAGGCCGGGGTCGGGGAAAGTACGGACTGGGCCGGCGCGCGGTCCGCGGCCAGCACGAGACCGATGGCGGCGGATGCTCCGGTTGCCAGAACTTGCCGCCGGGAGGCAGATCTATTGTGATGGATCATCTTGCTGCTCCTATCTTCGAGTTATCTTCGAGACCCCGATGGCCGGCTTTGATGGTTGTCGCCTGCAGGCTGGATGTCAACTCAAGTCAATCAGGCTGCACACTTGATGCCTGCGGTGCGCGGTCGCCTCCCGGCCGATGTCGAAAATCGACGCTATTGATATCGGTTGAAGGAATAGCGGCGGAGATCGCCCGCGAGCTTTAGACATTCGCCGGCGGTGATGCGCTGCCCGCCGCGCGCCTTGCGGAGCGATTGGAGGGCGGGGGCGAGCATCGAGCAGAGCTGGTGCGCCCTCTGAATCAGGACCTTCCCGCTTAGGGGACCGGATTGCGGGCTCTGTCCGGGCTTCATCGGTTGCGGGGTTTCGTCCAGAATTTCCTGCGGGCCCAGACCCTTCAGCTCTTCGTAGAAGGCATCGGCGACCTCCAATCCTGGCCACACTCAGGCCGCTGCCTGATCGGTTGTTGCGCGGCGAGGATGAACTTCGTGCCGGTGATGTGCGACCAATCTCCTAACGAAGACGGTCGCCCAACTCCGTGAGCCTTTCCGCCATGTTCATCAAGGCGCTGCTCGCCCTCTCGATCGCGCTCGCCGCCGCGTTGCCGGCGCGGGCGCAGGGGCCGCTCGGAATGGGGACGGAGCCCGCGGAGGGGCTCGTCCGCGAGGCCCTCGACACTACGTACGTCCAGGCGCTCCTCAAGACGTTTGCCGCCGCCGTGCGCGCGGACGGCGATCCCTCCTGCCTGGCGGCGAAGGCGCTGGATGACGCGACCTTGGTGGCGCGCGGCCGCGCGCTGTTGCAGCGCTATGGCGTCCAGATGCGGAAAATCCTGGATGAGAATTTCGATCGCTCCGCCTATGGGGCGGCATTGTCGGCAAGCGCCGGACCGGGCGCCGCGGCGGAAATGGAACGCCTCAAGCGCAATCCCGATGTGAAGACGCTCATTGGCCTCAATCGGCCCGCCGAGCTCGCCAGGGTGGTTGACACCATCGTGGAGCAATTCGACCGTTATGTCCTGATCGGGCGCATCAAGCTTCATCCGGTTTCGCCGATCGCCCGGGGTGATACCGAGCTCAAGGACAATCCGACAGAGGTCATGCGGGCGAATCCGACGCCGTCAGCCGAAGCAGCCGTGCAGCGTTTCCTGGACAAGCATCCATCGCGCCAGATCGACCGCTACCTCGATCTCCTCGACGCGGCCCAAGCCGCGACGCCGAAGGGATTGAGCCCGCAGGCCGCAGCGAAACTCGGGCCGATGGTGTATTTCGCCGGACTCGAGCGCGATCTCGCCGAGCTGTGTGTCGGCCCTCGCTAGCTGAGGAAGCAAGGACCAGAGGGTTTGTTGTAGAATTGAGCTCAGTGCGGCGGGAAGCCGGCCGTTCCTGCGCGCTCACGCGAAGCCTATCTGCCTCTCGACGGAGTGGGTGAGTTCGCCCCCCTCCAGCGCGATCGGGACATGGTTTCCCTTGCTCAGGTCGGCGCTGATGGTCGTGCTCAGTCCCTTCTCGGGCAGCTTGATTTCGAGCCGCGCCGTATCCCCGGCAACCGTGATCGGACCAAGCTGCTTGGCGAGGCCGATGAGCTTCTTGGTTGTTATGCCGCTTTCGTCGAATACCTTTTGGCCGTCGACACTGACGGCGACTCGGTCATCCTTGAACCCTTCGGTCAGGTAAACGTGCAGTGTTGCCACTCCCGACTCCCATCTGGATATCTGGCGCCAATCCGGCGTGACTACGGCTCGGACCGGGGTGCGCGCTCGCATGCGAGGGCGTCGCTACATTCCGATACATAGGTCCGATTCGCCGGTTTGCCATCCCGACGGCGGCCGGTCCCTAAGGACGACGGTGGCGCGGGCGCTTGGGAGCGGCGGGCTGCCGGGCTGCAGTCTGCTTGGGCTTGTCGGTGCCGATGCTGGCCTCGAGATCGGCGTAGCTCTTGATGACGGGCGGGTTAACCCCGCGGGCGGCCAAATTGCGTTGCAATTCCGAGAGCTCGCTTTTGGCCTTGCCGGGTTTGCCGGCCGCCTCATTGTACTCGGCGCGCCGGCGGACGACGCGCGCATAAGCGAGATTGAGCAACCTGTCGCCACGCTCGCGTAGCAGCTTGAGCGGCATGTCCGTCAATTTCAGTGCTTGGTTCGGATCGGCCGGCGCGGCCATGACCATCTTTTGCGGCCCGCTGCCGCTCTGCGGATCGATGCGGAAGAAGGGACGCGACACGCCTTGGGCAACCGCAATCGCCGTGTTGGCGCCCAAGAGTGAATCCTTGTAGCGGTCGGCAAGGTCTTGCAGCAGGTTGAAGCCCTTGCTCAGGAATGGCGAGCGGGAGCCCTGAAGATAGAGGCTCAGGCCGACTTGGTCCGAGAAGTAGTCTTGGGCAAGCCGGTTCGCTTCCTGCGAAATCGGGACGCCGATCCGGATGCGGAGCGTGTTTGACGAGACCAGGAGATCGCCATGCCCCTGGTAGATCGCTCGTATTCGATATTCGCCCGGGTGGTCAAAATGGAACCCGCTGGCGCCGTAGGTGATAAAGATGTCACGGCTGAAGCGATCGTCACCCTGCTGGTCGGGCTTTGGCGGTGCGAGCGTCACGGACTGCGGCGTGCCCACCGCGCACACGACGGGATCGTATTTCACGATATGATCGTCGGGCTGCTGGATGTAGATGACCAACCCCCCGTATTCGGGAGCCAGTCGCTTGTCGATGACGACCGGCGCGTCGGCCAGCAGGTTCCGCAGCCGCACCTCCAAGAGCACCGGCTCCATCAGGTCGAAATATGGCTGCGCGCGGATCATGAGTTCCAGGGGCGGCTCTCCTTGGATTTGCGCCATCGCGAGGTTCGGCGCTTCCAAGTGCGAGCCTGACGACCACGGGTCGCCGCCCATGATGACGGATGCTCGATTGCCGTGGCGAAGGTGGATCAATTCGTCATCGTCGAACCTGAACGCAAACCGCTTCCAGAACGAGTCCAGGCCATTACGTTGATCGTATCGCCAGTCATAGTTCATCCATGACAGCGAGTCGGGCCGCGCCTTGTCCCAGGAATGCAGAAAATTGAAGGCATGCCCAGCCTCGTGCACCCAGGTGTAAAGGAACTGCCGCATCGCCGCGGCCTGATCCTGGTTCTGCGGCGCACCGGTGACCAGATCGTTGAACCAGCTGTGGCTTCGGAACACCGCGAACCCACGCCGTTCGGGCTGCGTGCCGCTACCGCCGCCCCCGGCCGCCGCCGCATCGAACATGATGCCGCCGACGCCTGACTGTTCGTAAGATCCGGCCATCAGGCCCCATAGCGCCCAATTCGGCCAAGTGTCGCCGGAGCGGCTGAAATGGGTCTCCAACGCATCATGGAGCTCGGCCACGGTCCAAGCCCGGAATTGCGGAGCACTGTCGTCGATCACCGTGGCGTTGGGATCGATTGAAACGTCGACACCGGTTTCGCGGTAGGCGGATTCGATGCTCAGCATCCGCCCCGGCAAGTTGGCCGGCCGATTACTGTGCCAGCGCGAGTCGTAGCTTGGGCGCAGCGGCTCGGTGTTGACCGACGAACAGACCGCCATCTCCAATTCGAGGCTTCGAAAGCATTCGGAGGACCTGTGGCAGGTGAAGCTGCGCTGCGCGCCACCGCTTTCCGTCAAGGTTACGGTTCCGGTGCGTGCCTGCAGTGAATTGTCCCAACCGATCCGGATCGCCACCGTGGTGGCTGCGTGCGTGCCGGTCCAGAAGCGCACGCTGCCTTCGATATCGACATGATCGCTCGACCAGGTGACCTGTGGTTGATCGACGATCCACGATTCGATGTAGGTCTTGGCCACGCGCGACGGCTGCCCGGGCAGGGTCGTCTGAAAGATTTGATAGAAATCGCCGCTCACGCGCTTCATGACCGGCGAGTTGTCGACGGCACTATCAACATCGACGCGCAAGTCGAGCACGAACCGGCCCGGTTGCGGCAGCGACATCTCACCGTCATAGCGGCCGCTGATCGGCACCGTGGAGACAGCCGCAAGCACGCTGACGTCTTCCGCTCGATCTGTTTTAAGCATGTTTCCCTCGCCGTTGGCTTTGGTTTGACGCCGCTTCGTTCGCGGTCGTCATGCGACGGTAAAGGCTTACTATCTAAGATTGCACGAAACTGATCGTCTCTGCAACCTTATGCCGGACCGCGCCCGGCCTCAAACGAGCCCCGGGCAAAGGATCCTCAAGCGTACCTGCGCCGCGACATGCTGATCGCCGCAGCCTTCCTCTGCGCTGGATGCGGGCTTAGGCACGTGGCTGCGGCAAACGCGGGCTGGTCGGAACCGGCACAATGAACCGGCACAATCACGCGGCGCCGGACATCAGTATGGTCAAGGTTGCCCACGACCGACAGTTGTGCAATGATGCACCTACCTGTCGGCTTCAGGAGGCGTCCATGGCCGAACGATCATCGCTCATCGGAAACTTGACCGCCGCTCGCTTCGTTGCCGTCAAGGATCAATAGTCGTTCGCCGCCATTGGTGCTGCTCGGTCAGGGAGACGACCGGCAGAATTCGCCGTCGATGACCGGGCAAAGGCATATCCGCACGGCCGGTTTCGCGCACCGCACGGGGGATGTCCAGATGTTCGCACGTCGAGCCTCGCACTCTCACCGCATGCCTCACGACATCACAGGGAGCGCGCTCTCGGCTCTCATGACAGCTTTGCTGATTTGTGCTGCCCTCGCCGAACAGCGCTCGGCATTCGCGCAGAATAGTGAACGCGTGGCAGCTCCGCCGCCGGTCGCGCAAGTACGACGCCCAGGGGCGGGCCCGACCCCGCTGGCCGCGGGGAACGTCATCTCCGTCGGGGGCGAAGCGCTGGTCGACCTCAACATTACGTATACGGAGGCGACCATCTATAATCCGGAAACGAACCGGAACGATCCCGTTCGATTACGCAGCTATCGTGACGTGAATGAGCCGGCGCCGCCCGCTGTTCCGTTTGTCGCGCCGACGATCGCAATTG
This sequence comes from Xanthobacteraceae bacterium, assembly GCA_036522235.1. Classification (GTDB taxonomy): domain Bacteria; phylum Pseudomonadota; class Alphaproteobacteria; order Rhizobiales; family Xanthobacteraceae; genus VAZQ01. The sequence continues at coordinate 7,217 of DATDGG010000504.1, read as the reverse complement.
CCCCCGGAGAAACCGTCCGCATCACGCTCCACAATAATCTGCCGGCGGACGATCCAAGCTGTCCCGCAACACAAGACGATCTCAATCAACCGCACTGCTTCAATCGCACCAATCTGCATGCGCACGGGATGTGGGTGAGCCCGACTGGCAACAGCGACAACGTCCTGCTCAGGATTGATCCATCGGTGGTCTTCCAGTACGAATACAACGTATCAATCGATCATCCAGCCGGAACCTTTTGGTATCATCCGCATCTCCACGGCTCGACCGCCCTGCAGGTGTCGAGCGGCATGGCCGGCCTGTTGATCGTGAGGGGCGAGCGCCTTCCTGCTGCAGACAAAAGCGGAGATATCGACAGGCTCCTTAAAGATGCGGCCGGGGCTCCGTTCGCGGAGCGCCTCGTGCTGCTGCAACAGATCCAATACGGTTGCCGCGATGCGAATGGAAATATCCAACAGAGCAATGCCGGCAAGTACCTCTGCAACCCCGGTCAAGTCGGCGGGATTGAAGGATACGATCAGTTCGGACCTGGTACCTGGACTGACTCGGGGCGCTTCACCACGATCAACGGCCAAGTGGCTCCGGTCTTCACCGGTGCGCAAGTCGGACGCATCGAGCGCTGGAGAATGGCGCACGCGGGCGTGCGCGAGACCATTCTCTTGCAGTTCAAAAAAATGCGCCCGGGCGCGCCGGATTTTGCGGGATTGAGCCCCGCACAGCAGGCCACCTGGATCGACCAGAATTGCATCGGAACGGCCTTGCCGCAGTTCGCGATTGCGAGCGATGGCCTGACCCGCGAGCAAATCGTGCAGCGCAGCACGACGGCACTGCAGCCGGGCTATCGGGAGGATCTGCTCATGGTATTTCCGGAGGCCGGCGACTACTGCGTGCTCGACGAGCTGGCAGGACCCTCCGGGACGGTGAACGCCCAGACGAAAATCCGGAAATATCTCGGCCGCGTCAATGTCGGGATTGGCCAGGCCGTTGGCGCGGACCTGAAGGCGTTCTTGCGGAACGAGCTCACAGCGGCTGCCGCGCGCACGATGCCGCCCGCGATCCGGCAGAAGGTGCAGGATGATCTGGCAAATGACCTGCGCCTATCCGCGTTCGTGCCGCATCCGCACATCGCCGACAGCGAGGTGAAGGGGCACCAAACCCTCGAGCTCAAGATCGACGTCAGCTCCGGCCTCAAGTTCGAAATCGATGGCAAGCCCTATGATGCGAATCGTATCGATCGCACGCTCGTTCTTGGCAGCGCGGACGAGTGGGTCCTGACCGCCGGCAGCAATCCTCCGATCGGCCACCCGTTCCATATCCACGTGAATCCGTTCCAAATCGTGAAGATTCTTGATTCGGGCGGCAATGACGTAAGCGTATCCGGCGATGCTAACGATCCGCAATATGCGAACCTCAAGGGCGTCTGGAAGGACACGGTATTCGTCAAGCCGAATTATCAAATCGTCATCCGCACGCGCTATCAACGCTACATCGGTGACTTCGTGCTCCATTGTCATATCCTCGATCATGAAGATCAGGGAATGATGCAGAACGTCCGCATCGCCGTTCCGGATGGATCGGGAGGCGTGACAACAGGCCACCACTAAGGCCACCAAGGGTGAAAGAATCGAACTGTCATGCTTCCACGGGACGCGCCGTTGGTCGCGAGATGCTGCCGTCGGAAGACGGTCCCTCGATCTACCGTTGTCGCCGGACAATCATTCAGACTTCGACAGGGAGGTGTGTCATGCAGACTTTTTCGAGAACGCGAAGAGGCATCTTGCTCTCTGCCGCCACGATGGCTGCATCCGCCACAATGCGGCAAATCCTGCCCGGAACGGTGCGCGCCCAGCAGGGCCCCATGCGCAAGAACATCGATTCCCTCACGCAGCCCGAGCTGGATGCCTACGAACGCGCCATCCAGGCCGTCAAGGCGCGATCCAACGCAAATCCTGCCGACCCGACCGGGTATCTGTATTGGGCGAATCTGCACAACGACTACGACCAGGTGCTGCATTCCGGATGCGCGCATTTTTCGGAGAAGTTTCTCCCGTGGCATCGACGCCACCTCGTCGATTTCGAAAAAGTGCTCCAGCAGACCGTTCCCGGGGTCACCGACAACGTCATGATTCCCTATTGGGACTGGACCAAGCCAGCAAGCGGCACGCATTTTCCCAAGGCATTCGAGCGCCAGGCGTCCCCCTTGTTCGAGCGGCGCCTGAATATCTCGCCGCCGCCGTGGGATGCGGACGATATCCATGGGCTGGTCAAGGAAAATGATTGGGGCGTCTTTGCCGGGCTGCCGGATCCGTCCGACGGTTTCGGCGCAAGCCCGGGCAGCCTCGAAAATGGTCCGCACAATACCCTGCACGGTAATATCAGCCGAGATATGCGCGATCCCACAACGGCAGCATTGGATCCGATCTTCTGGTCGTTTCATTCCTTTATCGACCTGGCCTGGACGCGCTGGCAGCGGCTTCATGTTACGGACCAGACCCCGCAACCATTCCAGGACGGCAACGCGATAATTTGGTTCCGCGACCGCTCGTTTCAGATCAAGACAACCGCCAAGACCTCGGACTTCAACTACGCATATGATTACGACTATGCGTCGGTCGACGGGCCGCCGCCGTCGCCGGGACTTGCGGCCGCCGCCCCAGCGGCCGGAATCTATACGCCGCCGAGACGTACGGTCGCCCTGGTCGCCGCAGGCGAAGCGGGACGCTATCTTACGCTGCGACCGGGGGGGCCGATCATGTCTGGGTCCAATGCAGTCATGCGGATCGCGGAGGTCCCCGTTTTTCACGAGCAGTCCTACCGGCTGGATGTTTACCTTCATCCGGCGAATATCGACGTCTCGTCGATCAATTCTCAGGCGCGTCGCCCCCTTCTCATTCGAACTATTACCGTTTGGAAGGGGCATCATGACGGCAAGGTGCAGTTGTTCGTCAGACTGTCCCCCGCGCAAGTGGCGCAGCTCAATGGCGGGTCGGTCGTCTCCATCTCCAGCGAGCTGGCCCTCGCGGAGGAAGATGTTCTGGCTGCGGCCCAGTCTCCGCTTCCCAGTTTGCCGAGGACTTCAAGCCTCGCCGTGCAAGCCGAGATACAGGAGAGGTAGAATGGCCGAACGGACGCCCGTTTTCGAGATGCACATCCGGCCGCTGTTCCGACTCCTGGATCGGCAACACATGCTGCGCGTGCGATCCGATCTCGACCTGTGGAACTACGACGCCGTAAAAAGCTTCGCCACGGTTATCGGACGGAAGATTGGGCAGCCCAACCCGTCCATGCCGACAGCGGACGCGGGTGGCGCTTGGCCGTCGGAGTGGGTGGCGCTGTTCAATCGTTGGGCGCAGGGTGGATTTCGCCGTCTCGCGCCGGCCGCGGGCAGGGACTACAAGCTGGTGAAAGCGGCGGACGGCCGCTGCACGTTGTCGTGCAAGGTGGATATTCCCGACACGGATCAAGGCGATTCCGTGGCGTGGCTGGACGTTGTTTCCGCCGGCCCGCCGACGGCCAGCTATCAACTCCTCGTCTATCCCGGTGAGGTCGTTCCGCCCGCGGCGCAGACGATCGAGGTCACGTGCCTGGAACGCGTCGATCCGGCCAGCGCCGCCGCCGGCGTCACGGTCGTCGATGCGAACGGTACCCACATCGTAAATCTCGAGCCATTGGTCGCGTGAGGGGAAGATGCCCAATCATGCAACACGCGGACGGCTGCATCGCGCCGGCGTTTTGGCGGGGCTCGCGGCTGTCGCTTGCGCGATCCTTGCTTTGCAAGCGAAAGGGCAGTCGGCGACGGTCCCGCAGTACTCTCCCGCCGGCGAGCTGTTGGTACCAATCGGCTACGAAACCTGGGTGTTTGTGGGCTCGAACCTCGGTCTCGCCTATCGACAGGGCCTGCCCGTGATGACGACGAGAGAGGCCACGCGGGCCGATCAGCGGAGGTTCCACAACGTCTACATCAACAAGGAAGCCTACGCCTATTTCCTTGCCAATAGGGCATTTCCCGAACCGACAATCCTGGCCATGGAGGTGTTCGCAGCCGCCGACAAGGAGCCGAGTGGCGTCGTGGCGAGCGGCGTCTACAATGGGGACCGGCTCGGACTTGAGGTGGCGGTGAAGAACTCGTCCCGTCCGGACGGCCGGACCACGCCGTGGGCCTATTACGACTTCACCGATCCCACCGACGCATCGAAGTTGCAGGCGTCAGCTCCAGCAAATGATGACCGGATCTGTGAGAGCTGCCATCGACAGCATGCTGGCAAGGACAACGTCTGGGTCCAGTTCTATCCGGTGCTGCGGAACTGAACAAGTGAACCGGTTCGCTCGAGGATCATGCTGCTGCGCCATTTCGTCGGCGATCTCGCTGACGGCAAGGTCAAGGCTGGGCACGGCGTTTGCTCATTTAAGCTTCGGACTTGGCGCCAATTGACCGACTATCGCTGGGATGCCGCGGATGTTCAAATCGCAGTCCGCTTCGTCGGTAATGCATTGATCTGAAACCGGGATCCGAAACTACGGCGGCGGAGTCCAGGCGCTGGCTTTGATTTTTCCGCGCTTTCCCCGTTCAAGCTTCGCGCCCCCGCGGCGGCGCTGGTGCCTAGGCACCGCGTCGCTATTCCCCCTATGCCGTATGGTGCCGCGCGGCTGCGGCGCGCAGCTGCCGAGAGGCTCAATAGATCGGAGGCTAGGGGAAATGGGACAAGTGATTACTATCTTGATGGGCGTGGCAATTGTCGCTGGGGCATTGTACGTGGCAGCCCCACACTATCAAATCGCCATGGGCGAAAACCAGACAATCGTCTGGCGCTTGGACACGCATTCGGGAGCGCTGGCGGTCTGTACGAGCCCCGATCTCCCCGGGGCGGGCTGCAGGCCCGTTCCCGAGGCGCCGCCTGCTCCGAGCCGATAAAAGAGATCGCCACCCTGGCCGTCGATGCGGGGATCGGGGAGATCGATCGGACGGCCCCATTGTGGTCACACCACCGCCACCGCCACCGCCACCATAGCCCGCGAAGACGGGCGTAAACGCCCTGATGGAGCCCGCGAAGACGGGCGTGAGCGCCCTGATGGCGCGGCGGCCATCGGCAAGAGCCGGGATTGCTCATTTCACAGTGAGAATTCGGCGAGCACGCCCAACGGTGTGCCGTGACGGTCGGACGATGCGACCTGCGACGAACATGGAGCGGTATTGGTTGACAGCCGCGTCGATAGCCGGGTGCAGCCCAGATTTTGGGCATCGACGCGCCGCTGGGTAAATATGTGAGGGGAGCGCGCGCATTTACCGCGTTTGGTCGAAAATTCGGAGGCGTTGCTTTTTCGCAACCATTTCTGCCGCCGACTCGGCTATCAACCGCCGTTATCTAAACCCTGACCAGCATCGGTTCCAATCATGGTTCTAGCTGACAACCTGCCGATCCTGCGTTGCCCCGCTTGCGGCAACATCATGAAACTGGTCCGCACCGTCCCAAGACCTGAAGACCGTGCGGAACTGCGTGTCGTGGTCTGCTCTTCCTGCAATGAGGTCGACGTGAGGGAAGAGAAGCGCGTGGCATAATGCCGCCGCGGTTGGCGGACTTGCGGCCGCCAGCTTACCATCTCGTGCCTTGGCCGGGCGGTACGGCGGCAGCCGGTCCCGCGCAAATCGCGAGATGCGGACGAGAGTCGAAGCGTCCCAGTGCTCGAACCAATTGCGGCTACGGCGACGGCGCCAAGTGCCTTGACTCACAGCGGAAGGCCGGCGCGCTGCCGCGGGGCTGAGCGTTGATTGTCGCCACCGGCGTCATCGGCGTGTGCCAGCATCGTCAGCCGTGGCGAACACCGGCAAAACTTCACTTGACAGACAGAACCAAGGCGCTGCAACCTGTGCGTGTTCTTTCGTGCGTGCGGGGTGGCGGCAATGGCGAACCGCTGTGGTGCTGTGCGGGCCGGTCATGCGCGCGACTTCGCGTACGCCGCTGATCTGAAACGCTCGCCGTCACACGGTTCGCAGGTCCGGCCTTCTTGCCCTGCGCGCAGCCTTGCGGCTCGCATCGATCACCTATTCGTCCGCATTTGGCTCCGGCATGCCGGCGCAACCGAACCGCCCGATAGATAGACGCCGGTTCGAACCGGGCACACATAAAATTTGGACGGGGGAGACACCGCATGACAGTGATCAAGGGGCGCGCCAATCACGTGTTTGGCCGCGCGCGGCCTTCGCAGGCGGGTGGGCACCCGATCCAAGTGACGCCGGAGCGGGATACGCATTTTCGCGATCTACCGCCGCCGACCGGCAATCCGCCGTTTCACCTCGATCTCAAGGCCGTTCTGGCCGCCGCGAACTACCAGAAGATTGTCGACAAGAAGAAGCTTACTTTCCATCTCAACGGCGACATGGGCGGAATTATGTATGCCGTTCCGCAGGAGCTGGTCGCCAAGGGGATGGAGCAGGATTTCGATCCGAAGGCCGACGCCAGCGAGAACCCGGCCTTTCTCTACATCACCGGCGATTGCGTGTATTTCAACGGCGAAGTGAAGGAATACTACAGGCAATTCTATCAGCCCTACGAATTCTATCACGGGCCGATCTTCGCTGTTCCCGGCAATCACGACGGCGAAAACCTGCCGGACGAGGAGAACACGCTCACCGGGTTCATCAGAAATTTCTGCGCGCCGCAAGCCGTCAAAATGCCGGAAGCGGGCGACTCCCATCGCACCGCCATGGTGCAGCCCAATGTCTACTGGACCCTGGTGACGCCGCTGGCCAACATCGTGGGGCTTTACAGCAACGTTCCGGCCGGTGGCGACATCAGGGCGCCGCAGACCGACTGGCTGACCAAAGAGCTCAAGACCTTGCCGAAGAACCTGCCGCTCCTGGTCGCGTTGCATCATCCGATCTATTCCGCCGACGACCATCACTCGGGCAGCACCTTCATGAAGGACGTGATCGATCAGGCGGCCAAGGACGCCGGGCGCTATCCGGACATGATCTTGGCCGGGCACGTTCACAATTATCAACGCCTCACCAGGAAGCAACCCGACGGAAGCCTGGTCCCCAATCTCGTCACCGGAGCTGGCGGCTATCACAATCTTCATCACATCATGCTGGTCAACGGCGAGCACATGATTCCGCCGGTTGATTTCAAGGACAAGCAGGACGACACGGTTACGCTGGAGCGTTACTCAGCCGACCACCACGGATTCTTGCGTCTGGAAATAACGCCTGGCCTGATCAC
>DATDGG010000503.1:0-3726 GCA_036522235.1 Xanthobacteraceae bacterium | reverse complement strand
GTACACGGATTTCTCCATCTCCTCGGCCACGACCACGCCGCGGACGCGGAGGCCGAAGCCATGGAGGCTTTGGAAATCGCCGTTCTGGCGCGGCTCAAAGTGCCCAATCCCTACCTGACCCCCTCCCGCCCGTCCCCGGCAAGCGGGCGAGCGAAAGGAAGGGCCGCCTGAGTGCACAACCCGATGCCCGAGCATGATCCTTCACAGGCGCCCGAGCCGAGCGGTCCGGTGAGCGAAGCGCGCAATCTTCCGGTGCCGGTGCCGCCGCGCGAGATGGTGACGCGGGAGCACCGCGAGAGCTGGCTCGCCTGGGCGCTGCGCGTGATCTTCGGATGGCGGACCGGTTCGCTCCGCGCCAATCTCACGGACGTCCTCAAGGCGGACACGGGCGAGGCCGGTTTCTCGCCCAAAGAAAGCGCCATGCTGCAGAACATCCTCGGCCTGCGCGAGCGGCGGGTCGTCGATGTGATGGTGCCGCGGGCCGACATCATTGCGGTGCGCCAGGAGATCGCGCTCGGCGAGCTGATGAAGGTGTTCGCGAGCGCCGGCCATTCGCGGCTCGTGGTCTACGACGACATGCTCGACGACGCCGTCGGCATGGTGCACATCCGCGACCTGATCGCGTTCATGACGGCGCATGCGGCATTGCGCGCCGACGCCAAGCCACGGCGCAAGAAGCCGCCGGCCGGCCTCGATCTCAAGGCGATCGATCTGACCATGCCGCTGTCCGCCGCCAAGCTGATCCGCGAAATGCTGTTCGTGCCGCCCTCGATGCCGGCCATGGACCTGCTGGCGCGCATGCAGACGAGCCGCATCCATCTGGCGCTGGTGGTGGACGAATACGGCGGCGCCGACGGCGTGGTCTCGATCGAGGATATCGTGGAGGAAATCGTCGGCGAGATCGAGGACGAGCACGACGAGGACATCGCCCCGAACGTGGTCCGCCAAGCCGACGGCTCGTTCCTGGCCGATGCGCGCGCAAAGCTCGACGACGTCACCTCGACGGTCGGGGCGGATTTCGACGTCGGCGAGATCGCCAATGAGGTGGATACGCTCGCCGGCTATATCGCGACCCGCATCGGGCGCGTGCCGGTGCGCGGCGAACTCGTGCCGGGCCCTGGTCCGTTCGAGATCGAGGTGCTCGACGCCGACCCCCGCCGCGTCAAGAAGCTCAAAATCTATCGATCGGCGGAACGGCGCAACGGCCACGAGGCACCGCGCCACCCCGCCGACGGCGCCCCGACCGCAGCGCCGACGGCACCCGGGCCGACGGCACCAGGGCCGCAGCCGCCACCGCCGGCCGACCTGACGGCGGGGCGCGACGGCGCAGCCAAGCTCTCTGTCGAACCCCCAACCTCGACGCCGCGCCGGTCGTGACGCTCGCACCGCTCGCCCATTGGACGATGCTGGCCTGGGGATGGCGGCGCATCCTGGTGGCGTTCCTGGCCGGTGCCGCCACGACGCTGGCGCTCGCGCCGGTCAATCTCTGGCCCGTACCGTTCCTGACCTTCCCGATCCTGGTCTGGCTGGTCGACGGGTCGGCCGCTGGCCGACTCGGCGGGGCGCTGGCGGCGGCGGGCGCCGGCTGGTGGTTCGGTTTCGGCTATTTCGTGGCCGGCCTCTATTGGATCGGCAACGCGCTTCTGGTCGATGCCAAAACCTTCGGGTGGCTGCTGCCGTTTGCGGTCATCGCGCTCCCGGCCGCGCTGGCGCTGTACACGGCGCTCGGAGTCGGGCTGGCGCGGTTCATGTGGGGGCGCGGACCCGCCCGCATCCTGGCGCTCGCCATCGGGCTTACGGTCGCGGAATGGCTGCGCGGACATCTGCTCACCGGCTTTCCCTGGAACGCCTTCGGCTATGCGCTTGCTTCGCCCTTGCCGCTGGGGCAGAGCGCCGCCCTCATGGGGGTCTGGGGCCTGACCTTTCTGGCGGTCGCGGTCTATGCGAGCCCTGCGGTGCTGGCCGATGAGCGCGCCGACACCCGAAGACCTTGGCTCTTTCCGGCGCTGGGCTTCCTGGTGCTGGGAGGGCTCGCGGTGCACGGGGTGATGCGGCTGCAGGCGACGCCGACGTCCTATGTGGAGGGGGTCAGGCTGCGCATTATGCAGCCCAACCTGCCGCAAGACGACAAATTCAACTATTCCCATCGGCAGCAGGTGATGAGCCGCTATCTCACGCTCTCGGATCGCGCCAGCGCGCCGGGATCAAGTGGCATCAAGGACGTCACCCACCTGATCTGGCCGGAATCGGCATTCCCGTTCTTCCTGACGCGTGACGCGCAGGCCCTCGCCCAGATCGCAGCGCTCCTGCCTGAGCGCACCGTGCTCATCACCGGCGCCGTGCGCCCACCCGACGGCGTCCCGGATACCGCCGTCACCCGCGCCTACAATTCGGTCTATGCCATCGATCACGCTGGCTCGATCCTGTCGGTCTACGACAAGGTCCACCTGGTCCCTTTCGGCGAGTACCTGCCGTTCCAGGACTTTCTCGAACGGCTCGGCGTGCAGCAGATCACCAAGCTACGTGGCGGGTTCATTCCGGGTGACCGCGGCCGCATCCTCGAAGTGCCGGGAGCGCCGGGCTTTCTGCCGCTAGTCTGCTACGAGATCATCTTCCCGGAGGCGGTACCGCGGGGCGAGCGGCCCGGCTGGCTGGTCAACCTCACCAATGACGGCTGGTTCGGGGCGAGCTCGGGTCCCTACCAGCATTTCCAGCAGGCGCGGATTCGCGCCATCGAGCAGGGACTGCCTCTGGTGCGCGCCGCCAATACGGGGATTTCGGCGGTGGTCGACCCGCTGGGCCGCATCCTCGACGCGTTGCCGCTGGGAACCGACGGGGTGCTCGACGCACGGCTGCCGCGGCCAGTGCCGCCGACACCCTATGCACGCACCGGCGACCTGCCGACCGGGATCGCGCTCGCTCTCGCGGTCGCCCTGGTCATGCGCAGCCGCCGTCGACCCGCAAAGGCGTGACCCGCAAAAGTCTACCCCCCTAAAGGGGGGGTAGTGCCGATTTTCGGAAAAGATAATTTCCAACAGGGAGCGGTATGACGGTGGTCATTCCCTTCTTGGGGGCTCGTTAAGCATAAAATCTTCTTTGGCGCGCCCGTTTGAAAAGATTATTCGACCGCCGCCAAGGCGGCGCCGCGCCGTCCGGGATGCTTCTCCTTGAGACTTATCGCTTGAACATCAACGACTTCAACTCAACGACCGGTGGGCCGAGATATGCACCAAAATCACATTGACCCTCCGTTGATCTGCCGCGAATCGGCCACATAGCGGTTGCCTTCCGCACTTGACATAGAAGATTGCGTTGACCCATTACGTCTGGGCGGTGTCCCATAGGAGAATATTATGGCCAAAAAGGCTCCGAACCCCATCGACAAGCATGTCGGCAGCCGTGTGCGCATGCGCCGAATGATGCTGTCCATGAGCCAGGAGAAGCTCGGTGGGGCACTCGGCCTCACGTTTCAGCAGGTGCAGAAATACGAGAAGGGGACCAACCGAATCGGCGCCAGTCGGCTGCAGCAGATTTCCAACATTCTGCAGGTGCCGGTGGCCTTCTTTTTCGAGGGCGCCCCGGCCCTTCAATCGCATGGCGACGGTTTGAGCGAGGCCCCCTCCCCCTCCTATGTGTCGGACTTCCTGGCCACCTCGGACGGGCTCGCCCTCACCAAGGCCTTCATGGAGATCAAGGAGCCCAAGCTCCGGCGCCGCATTGTCGATC
>DATDGG010000502.1:0-34876 GCA_036522235.1 Xanthobacteraceae bacterium | reverse complement strand
GACATCCCTTTCGACAAAAGCTTCGACCTGCCGCCCGGCCGGGTCGAAGAGGTGATGCCTGGCGTGCGGCGCCTCCTCTGCAACAATCCGGGACCTTTCACCTTCAAAGGAACAGTGACCTATATCGTGGGCAAGGAGCGCCTCGCCGTCATCGATCCGGGTCCGCTCGACGAGGCGCATATCGCGGCGCTGCTCGACGCGGTGCGGGCTGAGACCGTGACCCATATCCTGGTCACCCACACTCACCGGGATCATTCGCCCGCGGCGGCGCGCATCAAGGCGGCGACCGGTGCCAAGACCTTCGGGGAGGGGCCGCACCGCGCGGCGCGGCCGCTCCATGTCGGCGAGACGCCGCCGCTCGATTCCTCCGGCGATCGCGACTTTCAGCCGGACGTTGCGCTTGCGGACGGCGACAGCGTCGACGGCCCGGGCTGGGGGCTCGAGGCGGTGGCGACGCCGGGCCACACCGCCAACCACATGGCCTTCGCCCTCAAGGGCTCGCCCGTGCTGTTCTCCGGCGACCATGTCATGGCCTGGTCGACCCCGGTCGTGGCGCCGCCCGATGGCGCCATGAGCGACTACATGGCCTCGCTCGAAAAGCTCGCCCGCCGGCCGGAGACGCTCTATTTCCCCGGCCATGGCGGCGCCGTCCGCGACGCGCACGGTTTCGTGCAGCGCTACATCGCGCACCGCAAGGCGCGCGAGGCATCGATCCTCAAACGCCTCGGCCAAAGCGAGGCCGATATCCCCACGCTGGTGCGTGCGATCTATATCGGGCTTGACCCGCGGCTCACCAAGGCGGCCGGCCTCTCCGTGCTGGCGCATCTGGAGGACCTGACGGCGCGCGGTCAGGTCGCGACTGAGGGCACGCCCTCGATCGAGGGCCGCTACCGAATATCGTGACTCGCGCGAGCTGATTTCTACAAAGGACCGTCGCGTCGAGCAACAATCACCACTGCTCCACGGAGGCTCCTGTTGAGCTCAGGAATTCGATCGCGCGGGATGTGCCATGGGCCGGCGTTGCGAAAATCATCCATGAGAGGCATGGCGTCGCGGCCGAGCAGGTTGAAGCGCACGAGCGCTGCGCTGTCAGGGTCTTCCCGCATGAAGGCAAGAAGCTCGATCTGGTCAGCTACGTCGTAGACAGCGACCGCAACGCTCGGCTTGTCGACCGGAGGCAGCGCACGGAATCCGGCCGCTTCCATCCAGGCCAAGCCGCGCGCCGTGACCGCACAGCAGAGGTGCAAGCCGCCGAAACCGCCGCCTTGCAGCCCAACCTTGATCCACCAATCGTTCTGCCAGTCTTTATAGCCGTACAGCATGCCCTCGAGGCGCTCGAAGTGCTCGTTCCAGCCACCGCACTTTCCCGAGGCTTCCCAGATCAATTTGCTGGCCGGAATTCGCCATTCTTCGCCTTTGGGCGTGTAGTAAACCATCCGGTGGCCGAGATATTTCTTCGCCGGAGGATGAAATGGCTCAACGACCTCCTCGCGGTGGAGAAATCCCTTGGCGACCCAGTGCTCAAATCTATCCTCGCCGTCGAATGTCGCAGGCGGATAGGCATGTGACATGCGCGCGAGCTTCTTGCGGCCGTCCAGCAAGAGCGGCAGCTCATAGCCGGTGTGGATCAGATAGGGCGATTCGAAGGAACGCCGCCATCGGAAAAGACTGATGTCGAGTTCCCGAGCTTGCAATTGCGTCGGATCGAAAGCGATGGCGAATTTTGCGACGATCGCCGCAAGATCATCATTGTCGAGCCGGTAGCACTGCTCCAAGCCGGGGTCGTCGTCGGCCGCTTTACCCACAGTCGCGCGAAGCGCGTCGAGGTCATGGACTTGGAAGCGCGCCTGCAAGACCGGACACCACTGATCGCGATCGAACGCTTCGAGGACGAAGTGATTGGATCGCGCCGTGCGTCGCATGGTTCGTGGCTGTTGGATAGGCCCTCGATCGAGGCCGCTATCGCTTGGATGTGGCGGTGGGTTGATCGCGCTGCTGGTCGCGCTTGGGCTGCTGTTGCGGCGGCTGCGCCGGCGGCTTCTTGGCCGGCGGCAGCACCGCCGGTTCGGGCTTCTCGTTGCCGATCGCGGTGTCGATGTCGTCCATCAGGGTTCGGATGCGCGCCGCGTTGCTGCCGAAATCGAAGGAGCCGAAGCGCGAGGAGGAACGCACATCGATGCGCGATCCGTCGGCGCCGCCGCGCACCCGCACCACCACGTCGTCGCGCAACCCCATGATCAGGGTGCGGGCCACCGCTTCGATATGCCCCTCGCGCCGCGGCGGCTGCGGCGGACGGCGATCGATGATGATCCATTTCCGCTTGGTGATGACGGCAAGCGCGGCCTTGAAGGCGATCTCGGGGGTCGCATCCTCGTCGAGCGGCTCGATGTCCGGATAGGCGGCGTGCTGCTGCTCCGCCGCATAGAGCCCCGCATAGGTGATGGGGTTGGCTTCGCGCGGACGCAGCCGCGCCAGCGCCTCGTAGCGCGGCGGATCGATCGGATCCGTGGTGATATCGTACAGCCAGGGAAGCTTGTAGGCCTTGTAGGCGAGATAGCCCGGATAGGCGAGCAGCGCGCCGGCGATCCCGAGCGCCGCGAAGGCGCGGCCGAGCCCGCGCAGCCCGTCCGTCCAGATCACCACGAAGGCCCCGATCGCCAGCACCACCGCAATGATCGAAGGCGCCAGCCCCACCACGAAGGTCGTGATGGCGGGGCCGATATCGAGCCATTCCGACCGCACAATGATGATCGAGACGATGACCGCCGTGAGCGAGAACAGCGCCATGCGCCGCGCCCAGATGGCGAGTTGCGACATCGGCTCTACGGCGAAAGTGTAACGGCGGGCCATTGGTTAGATCAGCGGTTGCGGATACGGCGGCTGCATGGCGGGACGGATAATGCCAAGCGGCGGCGCCCGCAATGGGGCGAATGCGCCCATCTGCCCTCACTTGCGTTCATTTTCTCGCATTTTTTCCGTGTCTTGGGCAGGCGAAATGGCGGTCGGCAGCACATAATCGCGGAATTGCTCGCGCAGCGCCGTTTTCAGGATTTTTCCGGTCGCCGTATGGCGGATTTCCGGAACGAACACGACATCGTCGGGCATCCACCAATTGGCGGTCTTGCCGCGCATGAAATCGAGAATGTCGGGCTTGCTGGCGGTTTGGCCGGGTTTCAAGACCACGACCAGCAAGGGGCGCTCGTCCCATTTCGGATGGCGCACGCCGATCACGGCCGCCTCCGCGACCTTGGGATGGCCGACCGCAAGGTTCTCGAGCTCGATCGATGAAATCCATTCGCCGCCCGATTTGATGACGTCCTTGGCGCGGTCCGTGATCTGCATGTAGCCGGCGGGATCGATGGTGGCGACGTCGCCGGTATCGAAGAACCCCTCGGCATCGAGGACATCGCCGGTTCCCTTGAAATAGGCCTTGGCGACCGCGGGCCCACGCACCTTGAGGCGGCCGCTGCTTTTTCCGTCGCGCGCGACCGGCAGGTCGGCGTCGTCGGTGATCTTCATCTCGATGGTGAACGGCGTGTGGCCCTGCTTGGCCTTGATGTCCAGCCGCGCCTCGCCGGAAAGGGCGGCATATTCCGGCTTGATGGTGCAGACCGTGCCGAGCGGGCTCATCTCGGTCATGCCCCAGGCATGGACGACCTCGACGCCATAGACTTCCTGGAAGGTCTTGACGATCGAGCGCGGGCAGGCGGCGCCGCCGATCACGACCCGGCGCAGGTCATCGAGCCTGCCGCCGCTCGCTTCGAGATGCTGCAGCAAGGCGAGCCACACCGTCGGCACCGCCGCCGTGCAAGTGACGCGGTACTTGGTCAGGAGTTCGAAGATCGAGGGGCCGTCAAGCCTGGCGCCCGGCATGACAAGGCTCGCGCCGACCATCGGGGCGGTGAGGGCGATCGACCAGCCGTTGGCGTGGAACATCGGCACCACCGGCATGACCACGTCGCGGCAGGCAATCCCGAAAACGTCGGTCCAGGCGATCGCCATCGCCTGCAGCACATTGGAGCGGTGCGAATAGACGACGCCCTTCGGATGGCCGGTGGTGCCCGAGGTGTAGCACATGCCGGCCGCGGTGTTCTCGTCGAACGATGCCCAAGCGAAATCGTCGTCGACCTCGCCGATCCATTGCTCATAGGCGACCGCATTGCGCAGCGACGTTGCCGGAATGTGGGCCGCGTCGGTCAGCACCACGAAGCGTTCGATGCTGCCCAGCCGGTCAGCGAGCTTCTCCAGCAGCGGCACGAACGTCAGGTCCGTCAACAACACGCGGTCCTCGGCGTGATTGATGATCCAGGCGATCTGGTCGGGAAACAGCCGCGGATTGACCGTATGGTAGATGGCGCCGATCCCGAGAATGCCGTACCAGGCTTCGAGATGCCGGGAGGTGTTCCAGGCGAGCGTCGCCACCCGGTCGCCGAGCCGGATGCCGTCGCGTGTAAGGCGCTTGGCGACCTTCAGGGCATTGCCGCGGATGGCCGCATAGGTGGTGGTATGCAGCGGGCCTTCGACCGAGCGCGAATGGACGCAGCGCTCGCTGTGGTTCAAGGCGGCATGATCGATGATGCGATGGCACAGGAGCGGCCAGTCCTGCATCAGTCCCAGCATGAGAGCCTCCCGGGTGGCTCAAGACCGGCACGCCGGCCCATCGCTTCTGAGCTACGAGACCTTAGCCAGCCGCGGATGCGGCGAAAACCGCCTCCGGCGCGGATTTTGTCCCGCCCAGACAGGCGGCCGTCCCCTGGAACGGGCTATTCCGGCCCGCTACGCTGGCCTGCTACGCTGGCCCGTGGCGACGCGATCGATGCAATCTCTCAATCAAGCTTGCGAACGGAGGAAAGACATGCACCGCAACGGAAGCGGCCTGACGATTTGCGGTCTGGTCGCAACGCTCGCAATATCCGTATTGGCCGCAGATGCATGCGCTCAGCCGCAAGGCGGCCTGACCGCCGACCCGGTTGCTGCGCTCGTCCGGCGCCTTGATCTGGAGCGCTACAAGAGCACGATCAAGGGCCTCACCCAATTCGGCGATCGGCAGCAGGGCACCGACCGGAACCGGGCGGCGCTCGATTGGATTGAAGCGCAGCTCAAAAGCTACGGCTGCACCAACACCGAGCGCGTCAAATATGTTTTCAATTCCAATCCGCCGCCCCCGCCGCCGCCCGCGCAAACCAGCGCCGCGCCCCCGCCCGGCCAGATGATTGCCAGCGGGGAAATCCGTGCCGGCCTGGGCGGCTCGCGAATACGCGGCATGACTTTGCCGGTAGATCCCAACAACCGGCCCGACGCGCAACGCGATCCCGTGCTGCGCGCGCTGAACGCGCAAGCCCCGACGGCAGGGCCGCGCGAGCAGGTGTTCTGCACCAAAGTCGGGAGCACGCGCCCCGACGAAATGTATATCGTCGGCGCCCATATGGACGGGCGCGGATTTGGCGAGGCCGCCGATGACGACGGCTCGGGCACGGCGCTGGTGATGGAGCTTGCCCGCGTCTTCAGCGGTCCCGACGTCAAGACCGAACGATCGATCAGGTTCGCGCTGTGGAACAATGAGGAAACCGGCCTCAACGGCTCGCGTGCCTATGTGGAGCAGCGCGCCGCGCTCCAGGGCAAGGAGGATCCCCCCGGATCGGGCCGGTATCCGGAACCAAGGTGGCTCGGCATGATCCAGCACGACATGCTGCTGTGGGACCACGGCATGCCGCGCGCCGACGGCACGGTCAATCCGGAGCAGCGGCCGGAAGCCGACGTCAATATCGAATTTCAATCGCGGGCGAGGCTTGCTGAGCCCGCCATGAAGCTCGCGTTCTTCTTTCGCGACGCCAACGAGCGATACGCCACCGACTATCCGGCCGCGGTCGGCAGTCACATGACCAACACCGATTCGGCGAATTTCGAGGATCTGGTTCCCTCGATCAGCCTGCGCGAGAACGAAAGAGGGATGCAGATCGGGGCCGGCTGGAATCCGCAATATCACCAGCCGACGGACCGCTACGCCGCCTACTCCGACAAGGATTTTCGTCTCGGGCTCAACGCCGCGCAGACCTCGCTGGCGGCGATCGCCCAGTTGGCCGGAGCGAAACTGGACAAGTGACGCCCGCTACTCCCCGGCCGTGGGGAAATAGCGCATGTCGGGGGCCTTCTGGCCCTTCTTGGTCGGCATCAGCTTGCCGTCGCTGGTGATGAAATAGCTGTCCTTGCCGAGCACCACATGGTGATTGTCCTCGGCGCAATCGTTGAAATGCCAGATCGGCGAGGGGTTGGGCTCGTGACGGTATCGCTTGGTCACCGTCCAGGGGCGGGTCAGCGCATGGTCGATCACCGTGATCTCGTCGCGCAAAATGTTTTTTTCGGCCAGGTCGAGGCTGAAGCGCTCCTTGATCACGGTCTGGTTGTCGTCATGGAGGCGCAGGCCGCTCGCCTCGAACGAGCGCGGCCCCTTGAAGCCGCGGGTCTCGGCCTCGAGCGCCGAATAGCGTCCGTCACTGCCCAGATCGGTCCAGCGGCCGATCGAGGTGCCGTTGAAGTTCTGGTCCATCTCCTCGGGCCAGTCGCGTCCGTCGGTGAAGATGCGCCGCGGCACCGTATAGTCGGTCAGCACATAGGTGGTCTTGGGCGTGACCACGACCTCCATCGGATAGACGACGGTCATGACGCGCGGCATGCCGTGCGGGATGCACTGGCCGGTCGGGTCGTCGCCCAGGCCGCCGGCCTTCTGATCGGCGAGATTGGCCTCGTAGCGCGCCTGATATTCCGCCGTCAGCGGAGCTTGCTGGGCGGGGCCGAGCGGCTTGGTCTGATCCCATTGAATGCCGCTGGTGTTCTTCCACTGGCCGGACCAGTCGGGCAGTTTCGACAGTTCCTGGGCTTGCGCGCCGCATGCCGTCCAGGCCGCCGCCACCGCGACCAGGCCGATCAAGTTTCGGGAAAGCATGCCGTCCTCCTTGAGCTACGCCGATAGGTGATACGCCTGCGGCGAGTATCCCGCATTTTGCGCCGTGGCGAAAGTCAGCCGCTGCCGCCAAAGCGCGAGAGCGCGAAGCGTGAAATATCGTGCGCGGTCGCCCCGGTGGTGGCGAGGTCGGCCAGCGCCGCGCCGATCACGGGCGCGAACTTGAAGCCATGCCCGGAGCAGGGCGAGGCCACCACGATCTGCGGCGCGCCCGGCAGGCGATCGATGATGAAATCGCCGTCGGGCGTCATCGTGTAGAGGCATGTCTTGGCTCTGATCAATCGCCCGTTCGCTGCCGGCAGGTGCTCCGCCAAAGCGGCGCGGATGAGCCCCTCATCCTCCGCCGTGACGGTTCGATCATAGGCATCGGGGTCGACGGCCTGGTCGCGGTGATGATGCTTGGCGACCTTGGTGGCACCCGCGCTTGGCGGAAACCCGTAATGAATTCCATGGCGGCTCTCGAGCAGGAAGGCCGGCAGGCGGCCGAGCGGTGCCGGATCGAGCGGCTCGAACCAAGCCATCACTTGGCGCGTCACCCGGATCGCGGCCGGCAGCTTCGGAAGCAGCGTCTTGAGCCAGGGGCCAGCCGCCACGATCGCGGCGCCCGCCTCGACCACGCCGCGATCGGTCGTGATCCGCACGCCGCCTGCGTATGGCGAAATCTCCGTGATGGTCTCGCCGACCCTGATCTCTGCGCCCGCGGCCTGCGCCAGGTGAACCATTGCCGCGACCGCCGGCTCGGCCCGCAAGAAGCCGCCCTCCGGTTGCAGCACGCCCATCTCGCCGGCCGCGATCCGGAAGGCCGGAAACCGGCGCATCAACTCGCCCGCCGGCAGGATTTCGTGACGCAAGCCGTGCTGCCGAATGGACGCCAGCGTGCCGGCGACGAGCGTGCCTGCGGGCGGTCCGATCTCCAATATGCCGGTGACATGGAGCAGCTCCGCCCCGGCAGCCTTTTCGATCTCGCGCCACATCGCATAGGCACTGCGCACCAGCGGGACGTAGGACGGATGCTCGAAATAGCCGAGCCGGATGATGCGGGTCTCCCCGTGGGAGGAGCCCCGCTCATGGCCGGGCGCAAAGCGCTCGAGACCGAGCACCCGCACGCCGCGCCCGGCGAGCTGATAGAGCGCGGCACTCCCGGTCACGCCGAGCCCGCAGACGACGACATTGAAATGGGACATAGTGAGAGTCCTGCTCATGCCGCAATTGTTGTGGAAGCCGGACGCGTGAGGCTCATCAACATCATATTCGTCGCGATCCTGCTGGCGGCAACCGCCGCGCTTGCGCCCGCGCGCGCCGTTCCGTTGCCGCGCCCGCGCCCGTTGCCGCCCGCGGCGCCCGCCGTCGCCGAGGAGCCGACTGAGCCTGCGCCGCCGACGGCGTGCCGGCTCCGCCTCACCGCGGCGCTTGCCGTCGCGCCTTCATTACCGCCGATTACCGGGCCGGGCGAATGCGGCGCGCCGGACGTGGTGCGGCTCGAAGCCGTCGTTCTGCCGGACCAGAGCCGGGTCGCGATCACGCCGCCTGCCATTCTTCGCTGCACCATGGCGGAAGCGATCGTAAGCTTCGTGCGCGAGGAAGCCGCCCCGCGCGCGCTCGATCTCGGTTCCCCGCTCAAGACGCTGGCCAATCTCGCCTCCTATGATTGCCGCGGCCGCAACGGAATTCTGGGCGCCAGGCTCTCCGAGCACGGCAAAGGCAATGCGCTCGATATCCACGCGCTGCGGCTTGCCGACGGAAGGTTCGTGGAGCTCACCGACCCGAAGGTCGCCCGGGATTTTCGCGAAGCCTTGCGCACCAGCGTCTGTGCCCGATTTACGACTGTGCTCGGCCCCGGCTCGGACGGCTATCACGAGGATCACGTGCATGTTGACCTCGCCGAGCGTCGCGGCGGCTACCGCATCTGCGAATGGGATGTGCGCGACCCGCCAGCCGCTGCTCCCCAGCTTGCCGGGGAGGGTAGGGAGGGGACGACCGGCGCTCTTGCCGATACGGTGCCGTTGCCGCGGGAGCGCCCGATCAGCGCGCACTGAGACGGTTCGGCTAAGCCAACGGAAACCTTTTGACGGAAAGTGCCCATGACGCCTCTCAGCAATCTCGCGGTCCGCGATGTCGAGACCTTGATCCATCCCTATACCAATCTCGCGACCTTCCGGGAGAGCGGCCCGCTGGTGCTCGAACGCGGCAAGGGCGTCTTCGTCTACGACAGCACGGGCAAGCCCTATATCGAGGGCATGGCGGGGCTGTGGTGCACGGCGCTCGGCCACGGCAACGAGGAACTGGTCGAGGCGGCGGCGGCGCAAATGCGCAAGCTCTCCTTTGCCCATCTGTTCAGCGCCAAGAGTCACGATCCGGCGATCGAGCTCGCCGAGCGGCTCAAGGAAATCGCCCCGGTGCCGACCTCCAAGGTCTTCTTCTGCAATTCCGGCTCGGAGGCCAACGACACCCAGATCAAGCTCGTCTGGTACATGAACAATGCGCTCGGGCGGCCGGCCAAGAAGAAGATCATCAGCCGGATCAAGGCCTATCACGGGGTGACCGTCGCGTCGGCCTCGCTCACCGGGCTGCCCATCAATCAGCGCGATTTCGATCTGCCGATCGCCGGCATCCTGCATGCCGGCTGCCCGCATCATTACCGCTTCGCGCAGGACGGCGAGAGCGAGGAGGAATTCGCCACGCGTCTGGCGGCCGAGCTCGGTGAGATGATCGAGCGGGAAGGGCCGCAGACCGTGGCTGCCTTCATCGCCGAGCCCGTGATGGGGGCGGGCGGGGTGATCGTGCCGCCGAAATCCTATTTCGAGAAGGTCGTGCAGGTCTGCCGCAAATACGAGGTCTACTTGATCGACGACGAGGTGATCTGCGGCTTCGGCCGGCTCGGTACCGCGTTCGGCTGCCAGGCCTTCGGGTTCGTGCCGGACGGGATTTCGGTCGCCAAAGCGCTGACCTCAGGCTACGTGCCGATGGCGGCCGTGACGGTCGCCGAGCCCATGTACCAGGCGCTGCTCGATCAAAGCCGCAAGATCGGCGCGTTCGGCCATGGCTTCACCTATTCGGGCCATCCGGTCGCGGCGGCGGTCGCCGTCAAGGCGCTCGAAATCTACGCGCGCGACCGCTTGGTCGAAGGGGCCGCGCAAAAGGCGCCGCATTTCCAGGCGCGGCTGCGCGTCCTCGCGCAACATGCCTTGGTCGGGGAAGCCCGCGGAATGGGCCTCATCGGGGCGATCGAAATGGTCGCCGACAAGGCCACCAAGCGGTCGTTCGATCCGAAGGCCGGCGTCGGGCCGCGCGCGGTGCGGCTTGCCGAGGAGGAAGGGCTGATCGTGCGGTTCCTGGCCGGGGATTCAATCTCGATCTGTCCGCCGCTCATCATCACGCCCGCCGAGATCGATGAGCTGTTCGATCGGCTCGACCGCGCGCTCGACCGCACCTTGGAATGGGTGCGGCGCGAGCGCCTGCAGGAAGCGTGAGCCGCGACAAGACCATTTGTTCGGTCGCATGATCATATCCGAAAGGTCTGCAACTTTTCGGGATCATGCTCCAAGCCAAACGAAAACGGCGCCGGAACCGGCGCCGCTTGATCAAGTAGGACGAAGGCTTCGCCGGCTCAGCCGGATGCCATGTGCAGATGCGAGTTGAGCACAACCACGGGCGTGCCGACCTTGACCCGCTTGTAGAGATCGATCACGTCCTCGTTGGTCATGCGGATGCAGCCCGATGAAATGGCCTCGCCGATATATTCTGGCTGATTGGTGCCGTGGATGCGGAACAGCGTGTCCTTGCTGCCCTGGAACAGGTACATGGCGCGCGCGCCCATCGGGTTGGCCGGGCCGCCCTCCACGTAGGAGGGGAGAGGCCCAAGCCGCTGCTTTTCGCCCTCGGTCGGCGTCCAGGACGGCCATTCGGTCATGTTGCCGATCTTGGCGACTCCGGCCCAGGATTGCGCATCCTCGCCGACGGTCACGCCGTAGCGGATCGCCTTGCCCTCGGGTAGCACGTAATAGAGATGCCGATCGTCGGTATCGACCACGACCGTGCCGGCGAGCTCCTTGCGGTGATAGTCGACGATCGCCCGCTGATAGTTGATCGGCGGAGTCACTTTATCGTACGGCACATTGGCCATGAGCTTCTTGTCGCGCGGCGTGAAGCTCGCCTCCGATGCAGGCTCAATCGTCGTCTGCATGCAGCCGCCGAGCGTCAGACCCAGTAACAGGAAGGCAATTTTACGTACCGCCATAGCTACCCCTTGTTCTTACGCCTTGACATGCCCCGCTGCCCGATCCTCGATTCACCAGCCCCGTAATTAACTGAAGAAAGCGCACGAGTTCTAGACCTTCGATGGCTCGAATCCGACAGTCCTTCGAACCTGTTGCAAGAATGTCGCATCAGGCTCCGAGGAACCGCAGAGAACCCCTTGAGCTTGCACAAGGAACGAGCCGGCCTGGATTCCGCCTGCACTTTGGGCCCGTCCCCTTAACCGGCAGTTTACCAGACGTTGCGTATTGGACCAAGAGCGATCTGGGGCCGCGCGGGCACTCGCTTGCGTCGGCAATGGTCATGATACCACACGATTTGGCGCGCACTTTCGCCGTACTCGGCAACCATCTCGTCGCGGTCCGCAAAAAAAGCCCCAGCAAGAGAAACTATTCCGACGGAGACTGAAATGAAATCGAAGCAGCAACCCACCCGCCGCGAGCCCCAAAACCTTGCGGTTCGCTATGGCGAGATTGGCATATCGGCGGTGGCGGCCGCGATGCGCTATCAGGGCGACGGCAAAGGCCTGGCCTCCCCGGAGCGCGATCCGGATCGATGGCTTGAGCAAATGGCCCCTGAGATCGCGGTCTGACGGGCCGGCCGCCGGTTCCGGGCCGCCTGCGCCTCACACGTGCTGGCCGCCATTGATGTGGATTTCGGCGCCGTTCACGTAGGACGACGTCTCCGTGCACAGGACATAGATGATCTTGGCCACCTCGTCGGGCGTGCCGAGGCGGTGCAGCGGAATCTGCTGGACGATTTTTTCGGTGCCGGGGGACAGGATCGCGGTGTCGATCTCGCCCGGTGCGATGGCATTGACGCGGATGCCGAGCGGGCCGAAATCGGCCGCCATCTCGCGCGTGAGCGAGGCCAGCGCGGCCTTCGAGGTCGCATAGGCGGTGCCCGCAAAGGGGTGCACGTGCGAGCCCGCGATTGACGTTACATTGACGACCGAGCCTTTGGCGGTCTTGAGCTCCTCGACCAGGCCGCGCGCCAGCGTGATCGGGGCAAAAAAGTTCACCCGAAAGACGTGATCCCACACGTCGAGCGTGGTCGCGAGCGAGGACAGTCGCTTGCCGCCTTCCGCCTTGGGCGAGATGGCGGCGTTGTTGACCAGCGCATGCAGCTCGCCATGATCCAGCCGCCGCTTGATCTCGGCGACCGCGGCGAGCGTGTCTTGCGGATCGGCGAGGTCGACCTGGATGTGATCTTCCGGCCCCGCTTCCCACGGGCAATTTTCGGGGAAGGGATGGCGCGAGCAGGTAATGACGCGCCAGCCGGCGGCCGAGAAGCGCTTCACGGTGGCATGGCCGATACCGCGGCTCGCCCCGGTCAGCAGCAGGGCGCGGCGTGGGTGATTGTCGTGGGGCGTCGCCATTCGGGTCCTCGAAAATCCAACAGTGTGGTTCGGGCTTCAATATATCGATATCGGCTTTAGCAGCTCGATATGTCAGGGATAGAGCCGCGTCTTGTTCCACGGCTTCCCAACCCCGCCCCGGCGGAACTCGATGCGATCGTGCAGCCGGTAGGGCCGATCCTGCCAGAATTCGATGATCAGGGGCAGCAGCCGGTAGCCGGACCAGTGCGCCGGCCGCGGGATCGTCCCGACCGCGAACTTTGCCATGTAGAAGGCGATCGCCTTCTCGAAGGCCATCCGGCTTTCGAGCGGCGCCGATTGCTTGCTGGCCCAGGCGCCGATCTGGGCAAGCCGCGGGCGGGTGGCGAAATAGGCATCGGCGGCCGCATCCTCGACCCGTTCGAGCGGCCCGCGCAGCCGCACTTGCCGGCTCAAGCTCTTCCAGTGGAAGACCAGGGCACCTTTCGGGGCGGCATCCAATTCTCGCCCTTTTTGGCTGTCTAGATTCGTGTAGAATACGAATCCCCGTTCGTCGAACCCCTTCAGCAGCACCATCCGGGCGTTCGGCAAGCCGTCGGCATCGACGGTCGCAAGTGTCATGGCGCTGGGGTCGGCGGGCTCGGACGCGGTCGCGTCCGAGAACCAGGCGGCGAACAGCCGCAGGGGTTCGTCGGCCTCGGTGAAATCACCGCTCGTTAACCCGTCCGGGTGTTGTATCGGAGCTGATTCGGACATTTTCGGAGTTCCAGGTGGTCGCAGCAGTGCCAGGTCAGGTGTCCGCGCTGCGCCGTTACATGCGCCGTTATAGAGGATATAGAGGATGCGTGGCGGCGCGCCTATGGCGCTGCCTGGGAGGCGCGCCCTGCACCTTTGCGCTGGCGTTGGCGATGGGCGGCTGCAGCTTCTCCTACCAGCTCGACAACCTGTTCGGGAAAAAGGACGACGCGAGCCTGACCGGCACGCTGCAAACTGCCGCCCCGACCCTCAAGCCGGTCAACGATCTGCCGCCGGAGGGCGATCTCGTCATCGCGCGGGCGGCGGTCACCGAGGTCATGAACAAGGGCAGCAAGGATGCCAGCGTGTCCTGGGAGAATCCGCAGACCGGGACGCGCGGGACGGTGACGCCGATTGCGACCGCGCGCAACGAGGACGGGCTGACCTGCCACGAATTCCTCGCCAGCTTCGAGCGGCAGGGCACCTCATCGTGGATGCAGGGCGAGGCCTGCCGCACCACCAACAAGGGCAAGTGGGAAGTGCGCAACCTCAAGCCCTGGCGGACCTAACGCGCCCATTGCTCCGCGCTCGCACCCGCCAGCGCCTGCACGCGCGTATTGTCGGCCGCCAATTCCTGCGCCGGACCCGAATAGACGATGCCGCCGTCGTCGAGCACGTAGGCGTGGTCGGCGATCTCCAGGCTCATCCGGGCATTCTGCTCGACCAACAAGACCGCGATCCCGTCCTGGCGCATCTGCGCAATCACCCGAAAGACCTCGCGGACGACGAGGGGGGCGAGCCCCTGCGAGGGCTCGTCGAGAATGAGGAGCCTGGGATTGAGCAGCAGCGCGCGGCCGATCGACAGCATTTCCTGCTCGCCGCCCGAAAGCTGCCGCCCGCGATTTTGCTTTCGCTCCGCCAGGCGCGGGAAGAGCTGGTAGATTCGCTCGCTGGTCCAGGGGCCGCCGCGCTGGAGCGGCACCTTGAGATTCTCCTCGACCGTGAGATTGGCGAAGATGCGGCGGCCCTCCGGCACATAGCCGACGCCGCGCGCGGCAATCCGAAAGGTCGGCCAGCGCGTGGTGTCGGCGCCGAAGATGGTGATGTGCCCTTCGCGCGCCGGCGTGAGCCCCATGAGGCTGCGCAAGGTCGTGGTCTTGCCGGCGCCGTTGCGGCCGAGCAGGGCCGTGATCTTGCCCTCGGCGACCTCGAGGCCGATGCCATGGAGGATATGGCTCTTGCCGTAATAGGTATGCAGCCCCTCGGCGGTCAGCGCGGCGGTCATGCGGCCTTGCCCAGATAGGCGGCTTGCACGGCCTCGTTGCCGGCGATCTCCTCCGGCGTGCCCTCGGCCAACAGGCGTCCTTGGTCGAGCACCGTGATCCGGTCCGCCAGGTGGAAGACCACGCGCATGTCGTGCTCGATCAGGACGATCGTGTAGTCGTGCTCGCCGTGCAGGCGGCGGATGAGCTGCGTAATCTCGTAGGTTTCCTGATCGCCCATGCCGGCGGTCGGCTCGTCGAGCAGCAGGAGATGGGGCCGCAGCGCCAAGGCCATGGCGATCTCGGCCGCCCGCTGGTCGCCATGCGCGAGCTCGCCGACCAGGCGGTCGGCCTTGGCGGAGAGGCCCGCCAGATCGAGCGTCGCCTCCACGCGGCGGCGGACGTCCGCCATCGCGGCGGCGCCGATCCAGGGGTGCAGGCGATGGCCGCCCGCGACCTCGGCGGCGATGCGCACGTTCTCGAACACCGACAGCTCCGGAAATATCTCGGTGATCTGAAAGGTGCGCGCCATGCCGAGCGTGGCCCGCTTGTAGGCCGGCACGCGGGTGATGTCGCAGCCGTCGAACCAGATGGTGCCGGCGCTCGGCGGAAAGAACCCGCTGATCAGGTTGAACAAGGTCGTCTTGCCGGCCCCGTTCGGACCGATGATGGCGCGCAGCTCCTTTTGTTGGACGCTCAGAGAGACGTCGCGCACCGCGGCCAGATTGCCGAAGCTCCTCGACACGTTCTTGACCTCGAGCACGCTCATGCGGCGGCCTTCCGCCGCATGACGCCCAAGAGGCCGCGCGGAAAGAACAGCACGACCAGAACGAACATCAGCCCGATGAACGACATCCAATTGATGGTGATGCTCGAGAGATAGTCCTGCAGCACGACGAACACGGCGGCCCCGAGCAACGGCCCCCAGAACGTCCGCATCCCGCCCATCACCGCCATGATCACGAAATCCCCGGACTGGCTGTAGTGCAGGCCGCGCGGATCCGCGAAGTTGTTGACCAGCGCGTAGAGGGCTCCCGCAAAGGCGACGAAGAAGCACGACAGGGTGAAGGCGATCCAGATGTGGCGTTCCACCGGGATGCCGAGGAAGCGGGCGCGCCGTTCATTCTCGCGGATCGCCAGCATGGTGCGGCCGAAGGGCGAGCGCAGCACGAACGCCATGGCGCCGGCGACCAGCGCGAAGCAGAACAGGACGAAATAATAGAAAGCGATGGCGTCGGACACGATGTCGACCTGGAACAAGCCGAAGTCGAGCGGTTGGCGGCCAAAGCCGCGCAAGCCGTCGTCGCCGCCGGTCAACGAGCTCCACTGGAACGCGATGTAATAGAACACCTGCCCGAACGCGATGGTCACCATCGCGAAATAGACGCCGCGCCGGCGCACGATGAGGGCGCCCAGAATGGCGCCGGCGACGCCGCCGACGAGCGTTCCGCAGACGACCGCAAGCGGCGTGCTCGCCGCCAGGAATTTCAGCGTCAGGCCGGCCCCGTAGGCGCCGAGCCCGAAATAGGCGGCGTGGCCGAAGGAGAGAACCCCGGTGAAACCGAGCAGGAAGTTCACCGACATCGCCGCGATGCCGAGCACCAGAACGCGCGTGCCGAGCGCCGTGTAACCGCCGAGCGGCGGCATCCAGTACGGCGCCAGCAGCAATACCGCCCAGATGGCGCCGAGCCCCAAGAGCCTGCGCGCCTGCCCCTTCGCGCTCACGTCATCATGCCTTCTTCGCCCAGCAACCCGCGCGGACGGATGAGTAGCACCACCGCCATCATCACATAAATGACGGCTTCGCTCGCCTGCGGGAAGAACACCGCGGTCACTCCCGAGGCCACCCCGATCAGCAATCCGCCCAGCAAAGTCCCCGGCAGGCTGCCCACGCCGCCCACGATGATGGCGACGAAGCTCGGCATCAGCAGGCCCGACCCCATGGTGGGCTCGAGCCCGAGCTGCCCGGCCGCCAGCACGCCGCTGAGGCCGGCGAGGAACACGCCGACCGAGAAATTGAGCGAGCGCAGAACCCGGACATTGATGCCGAGCGCCGCCACAGTCTCGAGGTCGAGCGTGCCGGCGCGAATGCGGATGCCGAGACGGGTATAGCGCAGCAGCACGAACAGCAGCGCCACCGAGATTGCCACCATGGCCACCATGAACAGGCGATAGCCAGTGATGAAGAAGAGATCGTAGCTCAACGGCTGCGCCAGGAAGGCCGGAACGGTGACGGGCTTGCCCTGCGCCCCCCAGATGAAGCGCGTGCCATCCTCGAGGATGAACGCGAGCCCGAAGGTCAACAGCAGGCTATAGAGCGGGTCGCGTCCGTAGAGCGGCCGGATCAGCACCCATTCGACCGCGAGACCGATGGCGGCGGTGATGAACGGCGCGATCAGGAGCGCGCCCCAGAAGCCCACATACGGCGTGATCGAATAGGCAATGTAGCCGCCCACGACCAGGAAGCCGCCATGGGCGAAATTGATGACGTTGCTGAGATTGAGGATGAGCGACAGGCCGAGCGCCATCAGCACATAGAACGTGCCGATGATCAGCCCGTTGGTGACGTTGAAGAGCAGGAGTTGCGTCATCGGAAATGTGCGGGGGCGGGTTGCGCGCAGCGGGTGCTCCGGCCGCGCGCCAGGTGCCGTGGAAGGATCAGGACGTTCAGGCCGGCCACTGCAGGGTGCAGCCGGTCTCCGACACTGCCGGCGAGGTCTGGTCGCCGGCCACGATGGTGTCGACCCTGAACAGATCCTCGGGGTCGCCGGCGGCCTTCGACAGCGCCTCGCCGACAAAGGCCGAGGTCATGAGCTGATGATCGCCCTTGCGGTAGTAGACCTTGTTGGGCTGCAGCTTGACCTCGGCGGGCAGCTCGAAGTCGCCGAGCGCCAGCGCAAGCTTGACCGAGTCGAGCGTCTTCTCCCGATTGGCGACCAGCGCTAGGCTGTACAAGGAGGTGTAACCGAACCAGGTGCGGGCGGTCGGCACCTTGCCGCCGGTGCGCTTGCGAATATCGGCGACGAATTCGGTGAGATGCGGCGTATTCGGTTGCTTCCAGTACCACTCGAACATCCACACCCCGATACGCGCTTCCGGCGGCAGCGCCAAAAGCGATTCCAACTCCTGCTGCGTCCCCGCCACGTGAATCTGCTTGTCGATTCCGAATTGCACGATCTGCTTGAGGCAATTGACCATGTCCGAGCCCTGCACCAGCAGCAGCAGCACGTCGGGCCTGGCGGTGCGCGCCTTGATCAGATAGGCGGAGAAGTCGCTGGTTCCGAGCGGGGTCAGCTCGTTGCCGGTGACGGTCCCGCCGAGCTTCTTCAAGTTCTCGGCGCAGGCTTCCTGCAGGGTGTGGCCGAACGCATAGTCGGGCGTGATGAAGTGCCACTTCTTGCCGTATTTGGTGAACAACAGATCGGAGATCGAGTTTGCTTCCATGCGGGTCGTGTTGCAGACCCGGTAGACGTTCCACTTGCAGTCCTTGCCGGTGATGCCGTCGGTGTGGCCGCCGGAGACGATGTGCAGCACCCTCTTTTCGGCGGTAACCTGTGCCATCGCCTGAGCGATGCCGGAATTCACGTCGCCGATGATGAAGCTGACCTGGTCGCGCTCGATCAGCTTGCGCGTCTTCTGCACGCCGGTGCCGACGTCATTGGCCGAATCCTCGACCAGCAACTCGATCGGCCGGCCGAGCACGCCGCCCTTGGCATTGATCTGCTCGACCGCAAGCTGGGCGCCGTGCACCTCGTTTGACGCGACCGCCGCGTACACGCCAGTCATCGGATCAACCATGCCGATCCGCAGCGGCGTCTCGCCGCGCGCCTGGATGATGAACGGCGAGGCGACCTGCAGGCCGCCCAACGCGACTGCGCCCTTGAGCACCGTGCGGCGGCTGAAGTTGTGGGAATACGTGCCTGACGTCATTTGTTCCTCCCAATTTTGTTTTGGTTGATTTCAGCGAAAAGCGAGACTCCTCCGTGGAATGAGGTCGTCGATCAGTCGATCTTGAGCCCGCCGGCTCGGAACTACAAGACCCTAGTCGCGAAGGCCTAAGACAAATCACGAGGCGTGCGGGCAGGCCGCCCATTCGCTCGATCAGGTGTGGACCGGCACCATCATCCCGGGTGGGAAGATTTCCTCGACCTTGGCGTGGCGGTGGGCGATGCCCTGCTCGTGGGTATAGCGCAGGAATTGCTCCAAGGTCGGCCGGTTCTCCGCGATGCCGAACGGGAAGGGATCGCCGTCGAACGCCTCGCGCATCCGCCGCGCATAGGTGGCGAGCCAGGGCAGCGGATAGCGCGACACGCTCTGCTCGGTCAGACGCGCGACGCTGCGGTTCTTGGACTCGAGGAACGCATTATAGAGGCTGCCCGCCACCCAGGGATTCTCGTCGAGAATGCGCCGCTTCATGGCGATCACGTGCATGATCGGCCACACTTTGGTGCGGGCGTAATACTTCTCCTCCATCTCCAGATAGTCCGGGAACAGCCGGACCACGTCCGGATGCCGCTTGACGAAGCAGTCGGGCGGACGCGCCACCAGCGCGCAGTCGATCTCGCCTCGCGCCAGCATGTCGCTGAGCGAATTGTCGTCGACGCGGGTGAGCTTGACGCCCGCGGGCAGGTTCAGCTCGACCTTCTCGGTCCGCCCGGGCTCGTTGGTGCCGGCCTGGTACCAGTGAATGTCCCGTAATCCGACGCCGGTCTCGTCCTGGAGCCAGCCGCGCATATAGACCGCCGCGGTGTGGGCCCATTCGGGCGAGCCGACTTTCTTGCCCTTGAGGTCGGCGGGCGAGCTGATCTTGCTGTTGCGGTTGACGTAGAAGGCCGAGAAGCGGAAATGGCGCGAGCACACGACCGGCAGCGCGACGATGTCGGGATTACGGCGCGTCACCTGGGTCATGAATTTTGCAAACGACAGCTCGCTCACGTCCCATTCGCGATTGAAGGTGAAGCGCGCGAATATCTCGTGCAGCTCCGGCATCAGCCAGATGTGCTCGATGCCCTCCGCCTGCACGGCGCCGAGGCGGAAATCACGGAAGTGGTCGTAGTCCTCGGTCGCGATCGAGAGCTGCAGCTTCTTCATGGCGGCTTCTCGAGGGTGTTCTTCGGCTCCATCGCGAGCTTGGCCTTGGCGACGATGTCGGCGGGCGTGTGGACGAGGTCGGCGACGATGGTCTGGATCTTCGCGCCCGCGACCGGCGTCACGTCGAGCCCGGCCTTGCTGGCGTCATCCAGATAGGCCGGGTCCATCATCATCTCGTCAAAAGCCTTGCGCAGCAGCGCCACGCGCTCCGCCGGCACGCCCGGCGCGGTCACGAACGGCCGGCCGATCACCACGTCGGTCGAGAACAGCTTCAAGACCTGACGATCCTCGTCCGATCTGGCCAAGTCGGTCAGCAGCGGTACGTCGGGAAATTCCGGATCGCGCTCGAGCCCGATCTGGGTGATGAGCGTGATCTTCCCGGTCTTGAGCAATTCGGCGTTCTCCGCCTTCAGGCTGTTGAAGTTGTTTCCCGCGCGTCCTTCGACCTCGCCGCGCTCCATTGCGAGCCCGATCTCGGCGGTGCTCTGGTAGCCGGTGACGAGCTTGAACCTCGTCCCGAGCAGGCTGTTCATGACGGTCGGATAGATGAGGGTGTAGGAGCCCGTGCCGGTTCCGCCCATCAGGACGTCGCGCTTGGTCGCGTCCGCGACCGACTTCACGCCCGAGGCGTACCACACATAGACCGTCGTGTTGCTCGACGAGGTCGAGGCCAGCCAATTGAAATTGGCGGGGTCGAATTGGATGCTTTTGCTGCGGTCGAGCACCTGCGCCATCACGAAGACCGGGATGAAGGTCGCGATCACGGTGCCGTCCTTGGGGGCCTGGCTGAAGACGAAATTGGCCGCCCGGATATGGCCGGCGCCCGGCATGTTGCGCGGCACGATGGTCGGATTGCCGGGAAGGTGATCGGCGAGATGGCGGGCCACCACGCGGGCATTGGCGTCGAGGCCGCCGCCGACGCCGGTGCTGATGACGAGATCGATGGTCTTGCCTTTGTAGAAGTCGGCCTGCGCCGCGGCCGGCATCGGGGCCAAAAGGAGGGCCATGAGGGCCGCCGTCGCCAAGGCGGCGACCAGCGGTTTTGCGGGAGCGCAATCGGCCAGAGGTCGAGGCATGTGCACGAATTTGCTCCGGCTGCGGCAGGCCCAACGCGATGGATGTGGGGTGAGCTAGCCGTGCCGGGCCCCGAACGTCAAGTAAAGCGGCGCAAGAGAGCGCCCTTACGCATCGGACCTCCGACCCTCCGGACGGGCTTGTGGCCCCCTTTGAAGGGCAATATTGTTCCAGGCTCTGGATGTCTGGGTCGAAAAGAACTTTTGGGAGGCGATGATGAGAGGTTTTCTGTGGCTTGTGGTGCTTGCGTTTCTGCCGACCGGCGCGCTCGCGGCGGATCCTGATTGGGCCTATCCGGTCGTGCCGCAGAACCTGCCGCGCCCCGACGCGAGCAAGGTCGTCAAGGTTCCGGGCAGCGACAAGGAATACAACGAAGTTTCGGTCAACGATGCCTTTGCGCCGCCGGACTGGTTCCCGGGCGATCATGCGGCGCTGCCGAACGTCGTCGCCAACGGCGCCAAGCCGAATGTGCGCGCCTGCGCGCTTTGCCATCTGACTACCGGCGACGGCCATCCCGAATCCGCCAACATCGCGGGCCTGAACGCGCCCTACATCATGCGGACCTTGCGGGAGTTTGCGGCGGGCCGCCGCAAGGGCATCAGGACCGGCGTGATGGTCGCGATTGCCAAGGATCTGACGCCCGACGATGCGCGGGCTGCCGCGGACTATTTCGCCGCCCGCAAGGTGGCTACGGGCTATATGAAGGTGGTCGAGCAGGCCGAGGTGCCCAAGAGCGAAGTGGGCGAGGGCGCTATGCGCTTCGTCGTCAAGGACGGCGGCAATGAGCCGATCGGCAACCGCATCATCGTACTGCCGCAGGATGAGCCGAGCGCAAGGGCCCGCAATCCGCGCACCGGCTTCGTCGCCTATGTGCCGCCGGGCAGCATCGCCAAGGGCGAGGCTTTGGCCGCAGGCGGCGGCGGCAAGACGATCGCGTGCGCGATCTGCCACGGCGAAGGCCTGAAGGGTCTCGGCGAGGTGCCCTCGCTCGCCGGCCGTGATGCGATCTATCTCACGCGCCAACTCATGGACATCAAGAGCGGCAACCGCACCGGCGCCTGGATCACGCTGATGCAGCAGGTGGTCGCGAAATTGGACGACAACGACATCGTCGCGCTCGCCGCCTATGCGGCGTCGCGCCAGCCCTGAGACCGCATGAAAGTCTCGACCGGTTCGTTGAGACAAGGTCGATAAGGCAAAGCCCCCGACCCCGCCCTTCCGCCGCAAGCGGGAGGGTAGGGCGGGGGTTTAGCTTTAGAGCGGCCGCATGATCTTATCCGAAAAGTCTGCAGCTTTTTCGGGATCATGCTTTTAGCGCCGCACTCTGGCGGGAAACTGCCGCCCATGCCATGAAGTCCCTGTCGGCAGCGGGCACAGCGGCTCGAAGCCGCGCAGGAGAGAGCGATGTTTGCCAAGATCAATCACATGGCCATGGTGAGCCCGATCTATCCGATGCTGGCGAACTTCTACGAGGCCTATTTCGGCCTCAAGCGTTCCGGCAAGACCAGTCGGCCGTTGAATGCCGTCACCGTGGGCGACGGCTATGTGGGCCTGAACATCAATCCGCTGCGCGACGGCTATGTGGGCGGGCTCGACCATTTCGGCCTGGTGGTCGACGACATCGACGCCGTGATCGCGCGCGCGCGTATCAAGTTTCCCAGAGCCAGCATCGTCAAGCGCCCCTCGACGCGGCCGTTCGCCAATTACAGCGCCCATGATCCGGACGGCAACGTCTTCGATCTTGCCCAGCAGGACGAAGGCGACAAGCTCGTGGGCGTCTATGCCGAGCAGGTGGCCGCGGGCTGGAGGGCGGACCGCTACCTCAACAAGTTCGCGATCCGAACCATGAATGCGCAGCTGTGCGCCGACTTCTATCAGTTCGTGTTCGAGCTCAAGCCCACCAACAAGAACCCAAATCCGGCGGCGGGCGGCTATCACCTGACCGACGGAAGGGTTACGCTCGCGATCCTGCCGTGGTCGATTCCGATCTTCGAGAACATGTCGATCAAGCGGCCCGGCCCCGACCATATCGGTTTCAAGGTGGAGAACATCGAGGCGTTCAAGCAGCACGTGGAGGTGACCTCCGGGATGAATCCCTATGTGGCTCCCATGCGGCTTGGCGGCAGCAAGGAAGCCGATGCCCGCAAGGCCTTCCTGGCGGCGCAGGCCGGCGGCAAGTTCCAGATGGCGGATCCGGGCGGGGTCTGGATCGACGTCACTGACGAATAGCTTTTGCGCACGGCGTTGCGAGTAAGCCTTGATGCGGTTCGGCGTTTTCGATCACCTCGATCGCGATGATCAGACGCTGCGCGATTATTATCGGGCGCGGCTCGAGATCATCGAGGCCTATGACCGGCTCGGCTTCTATGCCTATCACGTGGCCGAGCACCATGCGACGCCGCTCGGCATGGCGCCGAGCCCGAGCGTGTTCCTGGCCGCGGTGGCGCAACGCACCAAGCGGCTGCGCTTCGGCCCGCTGGTCTATGCGCTGCCGCTCTATCATCCGCTGCGCATGATCGAGGAAATCTGCATGCTCGACCAGATGAGCGGCGGGCGGCTCGAGATCGGCTTCGGCCGCGGCTCCTCGCCGAGCGAGCTCATCTATTACGGCCAGGATCCCGACAAGTCGCAGAAGATCTATGCCGAGGCGCTGGAGCTCGTGGTCAAAGGATTGACGCAGCCGACCCTGACCTTTCACGGGGAGTTCTTCCATGTCGATGACGTGCCGATGGAGCTTGTGCCCTTGCAGAAGCCGCACCCGCCGATCTGGTACGGCGTGCACGCACCCGACAGCGCGGCGCGGGCGGCCCGCAAAGGCCTGCAGGTGGTGAGCCTCGACCCGCCGGGCGAAACCTGCGCTGCCTTCGACAGCTTTCGGGCGGCTTGGCGCGCGGCGCGCGGCGCGGCGCCGCTGCCGCTGATGGGGCTCGGCCGTTTCATCGTGGTCGCCGAAACCGATGCGCAGGCGCTCGCCATCGCGCGGCGTGCCTATCCGAGGTGGCACGCGAGCTTCACGCATCTGCGCCGCAGGCATAACCGGATCAATGCCCATCCGCGGCCGCCCACTTTCGATGGGCTCGCCGAGGTCGGGCAAGGCGTCGCGGGCGCGCCCGCCGCGGTCGCGGCCCGCCTGCGCGAGCAGATCGCGGCGACCGGCAGCAATTATCTGGTCGG
This sequence comes from Xanthobacteraceae bacterium, assembly GCA_036522235.1. GTDB lineage: Bacteria > Pseudomonadota > Alphaproteobacteria > Rhizobiales > Xanthobacteraceae > VAZQ01. The sequence continues at coordinate 10,989 of DATDGG010000502.1, read as the reverse complement.
CCAGTTCGTCTTCGGCGACCTGACGCGCGACGAAGCGCTGGCGTCGATCGAGCTGTTCGCGCGCCACGTCATGCCCGAATTGGCGGAGCCGTAGGGACGGCCCTCCTGGCGTGCCGGAAAACCCGTTGGATTCCCGTCTGTTGCGCGTTGCCTTTGCGGCAGGCGCCCCCCACATTGAGGGGCGAGGGTTGAGGAGCCAACAGCAACATGATCTGGCGAGGAAGTCCTGACGATGCGCGACCCCTATGAGATTCTTGGGGTGACGCGGAGCGCCAGCGCCGCGGACATCAAGAGCGCCTTCCGGAAGCTTGCCAAGAAGCTGCATCCGGACGCCAACAAGCACGACCCCAAGGCGGCCACGCGCTTTGCCGAGATCAACGCCGCCTACGAGATCGTCGGTGACAAGGACAAGCGCAAGGCATTCGACAACGGCGAGATCGATGCCGAGGGCAAGCCGCGCTTCCAGGGCTTCGAGGGCTTCGGCCGACAGGGCGGGCCCGGCGGTGCGGGCGGCTTCGGCGGCAACAGCAGGTTCGAGACCTTCACCTTCGGTCCGGAAGGCATGCATGGCGCCTCCGGCGGCGCCGGGGCGCGCGGCTTCGGCGGCTTCGAGGATATCCTCAAGGACGTGTTCGGGGCGCGCGGCGCTGCCGGACGCGGCGGGCGGGCAGGTGGCGGCTTCAATTTCGAGGCGGAGGATCTCGGTGCCGCCGCCGGCCGCGATATTTCGGCATCGCTCGCCATCACGCTGCCCGAGGCCGCCAAGGGCGTGAAGAAGCGGGTCCAATTGCCGACCGGCAAGGAGGTCGAGGTCAAGATTCCCGCCGGCCTCGATGAGGGCCAGCAGATCCGGCTGAAAGGGCAGGGGCTGGCCGGCCCCGGCGGCCGGACGGGCGATCTCCTGATCACCGTCACGGTGAGCCCGCATCCGCTGTTCCAGCGCGATGGCGCCGACCTGCGGCTCGACCTGCCGGTCACGCTGTACGAGGCCGTGCTCGGCGGCAAGGTGCGCGTCCCCACCCTCGACGGCGCGGTGGAATTGGCGATCCCCGCGGGCACCAATGCGGGGCGCACCTTCCGCCTCAAGGGCAAGGGCTTCCCCGGCAAGGAACGCAAGGGCGATCTCCTGGCCAGCATCCGCATCGTGCTGCCCGAAGGTCGCGACCCGGAGCTCGAAGCGCTGATGCGCAAATGGCGCGACAGCAACCCTTATGATCCGCGCAAGGACATGGCGTGAAGATTTCCTGATCCGGCAAAGGCCGCCGCTGCTTGAAGGACCTCCGGCCCTATGTCATTAGGGGAGGCCGGGTGCGGCCGGCGAAGCGAGGACAGCATGCCGGAAGCCTCAGGCCTCATGCGCGGCAAGCGCGGCCTGATCATGGGGGTCGCCAACAACCGCTCGATCGCCTGGGGCATCGCCAAAGCCTGTCGCGGGCAGGGCGCCGAGCTCGCTTTCACCTATCAGGGCGACGCCTTGAAGAAGCGGGTCGAGCCGCTGGCGCAGGAAATCGGCGGGCTCGTGGTCGGCCACTGCGACGTCACCGACCCCGCCACGCTCGATGCGGCGTTCGCGGTGATCAAGGAGAAATGGGGTGCGCTCGATTTCCTGGTGCACGCGATCGCGTTCTCCGACAAGAATCAGCTCGACGGGCGCTATGTCGACACCACGGCGGACAATTTTTCCCTCACGATGTTGATCAGCTGCTACTCGTTTACCGCCGTGGCGCAGCGGGCCGAGAAGCTGATGCCCGCGGGCGGCTCGCTGCTGACGCTCACCTATTATGGCTCGGAGAAGTGGATGCCCCATTACAATGTGATGGGCGTCGCCAAGGCCGCGCTCGAAGCCTCGGTGCGTTATCTCGCGGCCGATCTCGGACGCCAGCAGATCCGCGTCAACGCAATCTCGGCCGGGCCGATCAAGACGCTGGCGGCGGCCGGCATCGGCGATTTCCGCTACATCCTGCGCTGGAACGAATACAACGCGCCGCTCCGACGCAACGTAACGATCGACGAGGTCGGCGACACCGCCATGTATCTGCTCTCCGACCTCTCGCGCGGCGTCACCGGCGAGATCCATCACGTCGACGCCGGTTATCACATCGTCGGCATGAAGCATCCCGACGCTCCCGACATCAGCGTGGTCAAGGAATGAGGGCGCCGCCCCGATCTCAATGCGCCTCTATTACGTCCGCCACGGCCTGACCGACTGGAACGCTGCCGGCCGCCTGCAGGGCCACCATGATGTCCCGCTCAATGAGAGGGGCCGGGCGCAGGCGGCGCAAAGCGGCGACCTGCTTGGCGATCTGCTCACGCGGGACGGACACAGGGCGGCCGACCTCGACTATGTGTCGAGCCCGCTTTCGCGCGCCCGCGAAACCTTGGAGATCATGCGCGCCAAGCTCGGCCTCGCGCCGACCGGCTACCGGATCGAGCCGCGGCTGACCGAGATCGGCTTCGGCGAATGGGAGGGGCTGACCTACGAGGAGGTGATGCGGCGCGACCCGGACATTGTTGCCAAGCGCGAGGCCGACAAGTGGCTGTTCCGGCCGCCCGGCGGCGAAAACTACCGCCAGGTCGCGCGCCGCGTCGGGGCCTGGTATGCGACGCTCGAGCAAGACACGGTCGTTTGCGCCCACGGCGGCACCGGGCGGGCATTGATCGCAGTCCTTGAAATCGCCCCGCCCAAAGAGGCCGTGCACCACTCGATCGATCAAGGTGTGGTCTACGTCTTGGAGCACAAACGCCTGGCCCGTTACGACTAACTCCGCCATTTGACCGCGGACGACACGCGGGCTACCACACGGCACGGATCTGAATGCCATGTCGTACAACACTTTCGGCCACCTTTTTCGCGTCACCACCTTTGGCGAGAGCCATGGGCCGGCGATCGGCTGCGTGGTCGATGGTTGCCCGCCGGGAATTCCGCTGACCGAAGCCGATATCCAGCCCTATCTCGACAAGCGGCGGCCGGGCCAGTCGCGCTTCACCACGCAGCGGCAGGAGCCGGACGAGGTCAGGATTCTGTCCGGCGTGTTCGCCGATGAGCTCACTGGCACGCAGGTGACCACCGGCACGCCGATCGGGCTCATGATCGACAATGTCGACCAGCGCTCGAAGGACTATTCCGACCTCAAGGACAAGTACCGGCCCGGCCATGCCGACTTCACCTATGACGTCAAATACGGCCTGCGCGACTATCGGGGCGGCGGACGCCAGTCCGCGCGGGAGACCGCCATGCGGGTCGCGGCCGGCGCCATCGCGCGCAAGATCGTTCCGGCCATGCGGGTGCGCGCGGCGCTGGTCCAGATGGGCGAGCACAAGATCGATCGCGCCAGCTGGGACTGGGACGAGGTCGACCGTAATCCGTTCTTCTGCCCGGACGCCAAGCGCGCCGCGTTCTATGCCGACTATCTCGACGGCGTGCGCAAGCGCGGCTCCTCGGTCGGCGCGGTCATCGAGGTGATTGCGGATGGGGTGCCCCCCGGCCTCGGCGCGCCGATCTATGGCAAGCTCGATGGCGATCTCGCCGCAGCCCTGATGGGCATCAACGCGGTCAAGGGCGTCGAGATTGGCGCGGGCTTCGCCGCGGCTGCGCTGTCCGGTGAGGAGAACGGCGACGAGATCCGCATCGGCGCGGACGGCCAGCCCAGGTTCCTGAGCAATAATGCGGGCGGCATTCTGGGCGGCATATCGACCGGGCAGCCGGTGGTCGCGCGCTTTGTGGTCAAGCCGACCTCCTCGATCTTGACCCCGCGCCGCACCGTTGATCGCTTCGGCGGCGAGACCGAGATCGCTACCCGGGGGCGCCACGATCCCTGCGTCGGCATTCGGGCGGTGCCGATCGGCGAGGCCATGGTGGCATGCGTGATTGCCGATCATTATCTGCGTCAGCGCGGGCAGGTCGGCGAGCCCCCGCCGTGGCCCTTCAACAGACCGGGTGGCCGTTGATATGTCGGACGTGGACGAAATTCGTCAGCGCGTGGAGGCGGCGGTCGCAGCCTTCGCCAAGGGCGAGATCGTGGTGGTCGCGGACGACGACGATCGCGAGAACGAGGGCGATCTGTTCGTCGCCGCCTCGCTCTGCACGCCCGAGAAGATGGCCTTCATCATCCGCAACACGTCCGGCATCGTATGCGCGCCGCTCGCTTCGGAAGAAGCCAAGCGCCTGCATCTCGATCCCATGGTGGCGCTCAACGATGCGCCGCTCGGGACGGCGTTCACGGTCTCGGTCGACGTGCGGCATGGCTTGACCACCGGCATCTCGGCCGAGGAGCGCAACAATACGGTGCGGGCGCTCGCCAACGGCAATAACGGGGCCGCTGATTTCGTGCGGCCCGGCCATGTGTTTCCGCTGGTCGCCAAGGAGGGCGGCGTGCTGATGCGCTCCGGTCACACCGAAGCCTGCGTCGACCTCTGCCGCCTCGCCGGCCTGCCGCCGGTCGGCGTGCTCGCCGAGCTCATGAATGACGACGGCACCGTGCTGCGCGGCGCCGGCGTGATCGAATTCGCCCGCCGCCATGGCCTGCAATACATCTCGATCGCCGACCTCATCGCCCATCGGCAGGCGCGCGACAAGCTGGTCAAGCGGGTGGCCGAGTTCCAGGTCGACAGCGAGATCGGCAAGCTCGCCGGCTATTCCTATGTCACGCCGTTCGATCAGGTCCACCACATGGCCTTCGTGTATGGCCGCATCGGCGACGGCCGGAACATCCTGGCCCGGCTGCACCGGGCCGACGTGATCAGCGAGGTGTTCGGCGGCGCCAAGCCCATCCACTCATCCTTGGCGCGCTTCAAGGCCGAAGGCCGCGGCGTGCTGGTATTCCTGCGCGACGGCGCCGCCGGCGTGCCGGCAAGCGCCATCCCGCAGCCGGGCGGCACCGCCTCGGAGGCGGCGCGCACGCGCCAATGGCGCGAGATCGGGCTCGGCGCCCAGATCCTCAAGGACCTCGGCATTTCCTCGATCCGCCTCTTGGCCGGCACCAAGTGGAACTATGTCGGCCTCGGCGGCTTCGGCATCGAGATTCTCTCGACCGAAAGGCTCGAAGGTTAGGCTTCGCTCAATCGAGCACCTTGTACAGGCGCTGGTCGTAGAGGTTCGCCCGCCCTGGCATGACGGTGGCGGCGCGGAACGCCCGCGTGGCGGCAGCCTCCTCATGGGCGTCATAGGCGGCACGGTTCGCCCACACCGCCACCACCGAATAGTGGTTCGCATGCGGAGGCGGCTCCTGGAAAATGTCGTAGCGCACGGCGCCGGCCTCCTTCTGGCTCGCCTCGGCGAGCGCCTTCACCACCGGCGCGGCGGTCGCGCCGAATGCCGGCTGGAAGTCCACATGCTCCACCATATGGATGGCGCCGCTTGCAGGCTCGGCCGGCGCCGGACGCGTCGCGAATTCCCGCAGCACGTGCTGATTGGACGGGCTGTTGCGGATCGCCTCGAGGATGAAATCAAATCGCGACGCGTCCGCGGATTTCGCATGCGCATCGAAGGCGGCCTGATCCTTCCAGCTTTCCACGATGACGAACCGGTTGGGGCGTTGGGTCTCCTGCATGACGGAGAATTCCAGATTGCCGGCCTGGCGGCGGCTCGCATCGCGGAATTGCTTCAGGAGGCCGGTGCCTTGCAGGATCCAGTCGGGCGAGACGTCGAGATAGGTCACCACCTGGACCGCCTCGGCGCCAGTCTGCGCCGGCGCCGAAGTGCCGAGCGCAGCGGTCACGCCGATGGCGAGAGCTGCGGCCGGCAGCAAGCGGCTGGCCGAAGCGAGTGACGGCGCGCCGCGTGAGATCGGAATGAAACGCATGGGCCTGTTCTCCCTTTTCCGGTGATCAGTTGATGGTCACGTAGAGGCGATCGTCGTACGGCGAGCCGAGCAGCGGGCCCACGGTGGCGCGGAAATGTCGGCCATAGGCGGACATTTCATAATCGTCGAACGCCTTGCGGTTTTGCCAGGCGGCGAACAGGGTCATGTGGCTCAACGGCGGCTTGACGGACTGGACGACGTCGTAGCGCAAATTGCCTTCGCCCTTGCGCGCCGCCTCGGCGACCGCCTTGACCGCCGCAAGCGTAGGCACGAGGCCGGGCGGAAACACGTCGAGATGCACCTGCATATAGACCGCCTCGCTGGTCGCTGCGGATTTGGCGGTTCCCACGCTGACCACATGATAGTCGCGCCGGTCGGCGGGCGCGCCCGCAATGGGCTTGAGTTTTTCGCGCAGCTCGGCGGTCTGGGCGGACTTCTCGTTGGCGTCGTAAGCCGCCTGGTCCTTCCAGGTCTCGAAGATCATGAACCGGTTCGGCCAGCCCGCTTCCTGCAACAGATCGACCGCGAGAAGGCCTGCCTGCTTGCGCGCGGCGTCGCGATATTGCTTGAGCAGCGCGACGCCCTGCGCGCCTGCGCTCGTCGCGACATCGAAATTGGTGACGCCGTAGATGGCGTCCGGGCCGGCAGCAGGACCTGCTTGGGCCTGCGCCGCGGAGCTTCCCGTGACCGCAAGCAGAAGCGCCGCGCCGAGCGCGCCCCCGACCAGACGCTGGAGATGCGTGACCTTGCACATGGCATTCCCTCCGCAGGTTATATCAAGAGTTGATTGGGCAGGCGTTTCGTACCGCGGCTCCCGTGCCGAGGTTACAATACTTCCGCGCGTATGTGGAAGGGGCGCGCTACCGTCAACTATCCGGAAAAACGGCGGCCACTTCACTTCTCGAACCGCGCCACCAGTTCCACATGGGCGGAATAGAGGAACTGGTCGAGCGGCGTCACGCGCGTGAGCCGATAGCCGCCGTCGACCAGGATCCTGGCGTCGCGCGCGAACGTTGCGGGATTACATGATACCGCGACCAGGACCGGCACCGGGCTTGCGGCGAGCTCGCGCGCCTGCATCTGCGCGCCCTGGCGCGGCGGATCGAACACGACCGCATCGAGCCGCGCGAGCTCGCGGGCCAGAAACGGGCGCTGGAAGAGATCGCGCCGCTCCGCCGTGACCGGCTTGAGGCGCGGCGCTTTCGCCGCCTCTTGCAGCGCCGCGACGGCGCCCGCGTCATTGTCAGCGGCCATGACCTTGGCCTGCTCCGCCAGCCGCAGCGCGAACGGACCAACGCCGGCGAACAGATCGGCGACGCTCTTTGCTGCCGCGCAATGTTCCAGCACCAGCGCCGCCAAGGCGGCTTCGCCCGCAGCGGTCGCCTGCAGGAAGGCGCCGGGCGGCAGCACCACGCGGGCGCGGCCCATGGTGAGGGTCGGCAATGCGCGCTGTGCGACGGTCTCGCCATGCCGAGTCAATCGTGCCAGCCGGTGCGTTTCCGCAAGCCGCGCGAGCGCGCTCATGCGCTGCGTGCTCAGCGGCCCCGATCCGCGCACGTCGACATCGAGCCCGGCCTGTGTCGCCGTGACCTGGATATCGAGCGGCTTGCGCTCTCCGGCGAGCGCCTCGGCGATCGCCCAGGCGGCTTCGATCGCGCCGTCAAGCGCGGGCGCCAGCACCGGGCAACGATCGATGGCCACCAGATGATGCGCCCGCTGTGCCGCAAACCCGACCTCGATCACATCGTGCGTGCGCCGCCAGGCATGGAACACGGCGCGGCGCCGGCCTTCGCCATGGGCCTCGATGAGCGGATCGACGAGCGCGCCGGCGGAAGCAAATCCCGCCTGCGCCAGCGCCTCGACCACGAGGCCGCGCTTCCATTCGCGGTAGGGGGTCGCGGCCCAATGCTGCAGGGCGCAGCCCCCGCAGGTTCCGAAATGCGGGCAGATGGCGGCCACGCGGTCGGGGCTCGCGACCGCGACCTTGAAGAGATGGCGGCGGTCCGGGTGGCTCGGCCATTCGCCGACCTCCACGGTCTCGCCCGGCAGCGTGTATGGCACGTAGAGCGGGCCTGCTGGCGTCTGCGCGACGCCCTCGCCGCGGCGGCCGATCTGCGCGATGGCGATCCGTTCAGTCACGCCTGGCCCCGAGCAGGAATTCGCGATTGCCGTCGCCGCCGAGGATCGGGGAGGGAACGATCCCGAGGACGGTCCAGCCGAGCGCCGCGACCGTTTGCGTGATATCGGCGCTGGTGGCAGCGTGGATATTCGCATCGCGCACGATGCCTTTCTTGAGGTGCGCCGGCCCGGCCTCGAACTGCGGCTTGATCAATGCGACGAGCCACGCGGGCGGCTGCGCCAGCGCCAAGGCCGCCGGCAGAACAAGCTTGAGGGAGATGAAGCTCACATCGATGACCACGAAGGCGGGCGGCGACGCGAGCTGACCGGGCGTCAGGCTGCGAATGTCGGTACGCTCGAGCGCTACCACCTCATTGCGCTCGCGCAGCCTGCGGTGCAACTGGCCGTGCCCCACATCGACCGCGTAGACGCGCGCCGCGCCGCGCGCCAGCAGCGCATCGGTGAAGCCGCCGGTCGAGGCGCCGACATCGAGGCAGATCTGGCTTGCCGGATCGAAGCCGAAATGGTCGAGCGCCGCCTTGAGCTTGAGGCCGCCGCGCGACACGAACGGATGCGCCGGCTCGGCGCGCAGCACCGCGTCGATGGAAAGCTCGAGCGAAGCCTTGGTGACCGGCGTGCCGTCGGCCACCACCAGGCCGGCCTCGATCGCGGCCTGCGCCTTCGCGCGGCTTTCGAACAGGCCGCGCTCGACCAGCAGGCGATCGATGCGCATGCGCTCGGTCATGGTAAACGCCTCGCTAAGTTCCGGTGAACGATGCGGTAAGCAACGGCGGCTACACTTCGGGTTCCTGTGGTGAATTCGCCTGCGTTCGATTGGGTCATGGGGACGATGAAGGAACGTCGATCAGTTTCGCGCCAGAAGTCGTTTCTGCAGGGCCGCATCTTCTTCAACAATCGGCGCACCAGCCTCGATTGCCTGATCCGCGATTTTTCCGAGCGTGGCGCGCGGCTGAAGTTTTCCGGCATGACCTCGACGCCCGACGTGGTGGAACTCTATATCCCCAGCAAGGAGGAGACCTACCGGGCCAAGGTAGAATGGCGCAATACCGACGAGATCGGCGTCGGCTTCAACGTCGACGAGAGCGCCCCGCCGCTTGCGCCCACCGCTCCCCAGGCCGATTTGTCCGCCCGGGTTCACAAGCTCGAGCATGATCTGGCCTTGCTGCAGCGCAAGTTCAACGAGCTGCAACTGGTGGTGCGGCAAATGCAGGGCGCGGACTAAATTAGCTTACTCCGGCAGCGGGATGAATTCGGCCTCGTCGCCCGGCACCGTATCGAAGCGGCCGAGCTTCCACTCGGCCTTGGCCCGCTCGATGCGCTCCTTGCGCGACGACACGAAGTTCCACCAGACATGGCGCGGTCCGTCCATGGCGGCGCCGCCGACCAGAATGATGCGCGCCTCGCTCGCCGCCGTCACCGTCAGCGCGTCGCCGGGGCGGAACACCAGGAGCCGGCCGGCCGCAAAGCGGTCGCCCGCGATGTCGATCTCGCCCGCCACCACATAGAGGGCGCGCTCTTCCGTCTGCGCATCGATCGGCAGCACGGCGCCGGGCGAAAGCGCGGCGTCGGCCATGATCGTGTCGGAGAGCGTCGGCACCGGCGAGCGCTGGCCATAGAGGCTGCCGATGACGACCCGGACGGTCTTGCCGTCGCTCGCCACGATGGGCAGCTCGGCCTGATCGTGGTGTGCGAAAGTCGGGGCGATCTCCTCGTCCGCGGCCGGCATGGCGACCCAGAGCTGGAGACCGTGCAGCCGCTCGCCGCCGGCGCGATGGTCGGCCGCGGTGCGCTCGGAATGCACGATGCCGCGTCCCGCCGTCATCAGGTTGACGTCGCCCGGGCGAATGGCGACGGCGCTGCCGAGGCTGTCGCGATGCATGATCTCGCCGTCGAAGAGAAAGGACACGGTAGCGAGCCCGATATGGGGATGCGGCCGCACGTCGATGCCCTGGCCGGCACGGAACTCGACCGGCCCGAAATGGTCGAAGAAGATGAAGGGCCCGACCAGGCGCCGCTTGACGTGGGGTAGCGCCCGGCGGACCGCGAAGCCGCCGAGATCGACGCTGCGCGGCACGATCACAAGATCGATGGCATCGCCGGCTGCCGCGTCGCCGGGTTGGGGATCCGGACCGGGAGAAAAGCTCATGGTTGGCTGCTCCGGTGTGGCTCGCCCCCCTGATCGAGCCGCCCCCTCCCTTTCCCTCCCCCGCTTGCGGGGGAGGGAAAGGGAGGGGGCTACTCGACGTCAAGGGGCTCGGTGCCGGTCGGCCTGCCGGCGGCATCGAGCGTGATCTTCTCCACCCGCGCCTCGGCCTGGCGCAGGAGCTCCTCGCAGCGGCGCTTGAGCAGCTCGCCGCGCTCATAGATGGCGACCGATTCCTCGAGCGGCACCTTGCCTTCCTCCAGCCGCTTGACGATCGTTTCGAGCTCTTCGATAGCGCGCTCGAAGGTGAGCTGCTTGACGTCGGAAGTGGTCTTGTCGTCCATTTGCGGTCCAGGTTGCGGCGCGCGCGCCATTACATTTTGCATTTGTCGCATTTCCGAACGGAAAACCGAGTTCCACTTTTCCTGGAAATGCTCCTAACCCCGCATCAGCGCAGTGACATGGGCCGCCGCCGACTGCGCCAGCGCCTCGAGGTCGTAGCCGCCCTCGAGCACGGAGACAACCCGGCCCTGCGCGCTCAAATCGGCGACCGCCATGATCTCCCGCGTCGCCCAGCCGAAATCCGGCTCGAGCAGGTTCAGATTGGCGAGCGGGTCGCGCATATGCGCATCGAAGCCCGCCGAGATGACGATCAGCTCGGGGCGGAAATCGCGCAGCCGCGGCAGGATCACCTGCTCGAACGCAAAGCGGAACTCCTTCCCGCCGTCGCCGGGGTGCAAGGGCGCATTGACGATGGTGTTGTGCTTGCCGCGCTCGGTGACCGCGCCGGTGCCCGGATAGAGCGGCATCTGGTGGGTCGAGCAATACATGACGGTCGGATCGGTCCAGAAAATCTCCTGCGAGCCGTTGCCGTGATGCACGTCGAAATCGACGATCGCGACCCGC
>DATDGG010000501.1:0-6262 GCA_036522235.1 Xanthobacteraceae bacterium | reverse complement strand
AATATTGGACGTCGATCTACGGCACGCGCGAGGAGCGTTCAGGGCGCTTCCGACCTGTTCAATCGTCGACGATTACGTTCGTTAGGTACGATCACGACGCGCGCGAATTGGACATCACATTCACGAGCGGAAAAAACCTATCGGTGCATGAATGTTCCGTTGGAAGTCTATGTCGACCTTGTTGACGCGGAATCGAAGGACGAGTTCTTCCACGACAATATTGAGGACAGGCTCGTCCATACTGCAGTGAAAGCAGGGTGAAACGCTGGCAAAACGCTAGCAAACGCAACCGTCGGAGGGGCGCCCATGAATACGTCTTCGATCAAGGCATCACTGCTGGGCTTGGCGTTGGTCCTGTCGCCGCTGGCCCCCGCGCAGGCCGCGGAGCTCAAGGTCCTGGCGGGCGGCTCCATGACGGAGAGCCTGAAGGAGCTCGCCCCGCGATTCGAGCGCGCCACCGGGCACAAGCTCGACATTCATTTCGATTCGACGCCTAACCTGATCAAGGCGGCTACCTCGGCGCCGTTCGACCTTGGCGTCGTTCCGGTCGATGTCATGAAGGACGCGGCAGCTCGCGCCCGCTTTGCGCCCGCTGCGACGATCGACATTGCGCGCGTCGGCTACGGGGTCGCCGTCCGCGCCGGGTCTCCCAAGCCCGACGTCTCCACGCCCGAAGCGCTCAAGCAGACGCTGCTCAAGGCGCAATCGATCGCTTTCATTCCGGCCAGCGCGGCCGGCGCTTACGTCCTGAGCGTGTTCGATCGTCTCGGCATCGGCGATGCCATGAAGGCCAAGACCAAGCCGCAGACCACGACCGGACAGATCCCGCAAGCCGTGGCGAAGGGTGACGCCGAGCTCGGCGTGTTTCTCACCAACGTGCTGGTCGCGCCCGGCGTGGAGCTCGCCGGGCCATTCCCCGCCGAATTGCAAAACGACCTAGTGTTCACGGCGGCCGTCGCGGCGGACAGCAAGGAAGCGGATGCCGCAAAGGCGTTCATCAACTATCTGAAGACGCCCGAAGCCGCCGCGGCGATCAAGGCCAAGGGCCTGACGCCGGGTTGAGGGTCAGCAATTCGTCAAGAGCCCGCGCAGCTGATAGCGCGGGGGCGGACAAATCAACGACGAATGCAGCTCACCTGCCGGGTTTTTCCGGACACCAGCTGACCGGCTTGGCTGCGATTGCCGCCGCCGATGACTTGCTTGATCTGGCCTGGCGGGCATGTGCCGTCATCGACCAGCACCCGCTGGCCAGATTTGAGAGCGCCCTCGGGCGGCTCCTGCTTGAGCACGGCGGCCTGCGCACAGGAGCAAGATACGAGCAGCGTGGCGGCGGCGATGATACGTTTCATGCGCCCAAGCCCGCTATCGCACCGAAATGCTCAATCCGCTCAGATCGGCATTGACCTGCAACCCGACCTGCATCCCGGTCAGCGTCAGCACGGCGCCCTTCTCGTTGGTCAGCACGATGGCCTGGGCGCCGGCGCCGATCGCGGCCCCGGCTCCGGCGGCGCCGTAAACGCCGCTGACGTCGTAGGGGCTGCGGATGTTGGTGACGGAGCCGTGGAAGAAGGTCTCCGACGCGCCGAACACGAAGCCGGCGCTGATCCCGCCGATCGATAGTGGGTAATGCTGCCCATGGAAGGTCAGCGTGCCGCTGCCGCCGGACGCGCCGATAACCCAGCCGCCCTTCAGCACCTTGAAGCTGATGCTGCCGCCATCGGCGAGCGCGCCGGGCGACGACGCGCCGCCGGCGAAGGCGACCGCCAGCGCAATCAGGGCTGCACGAAATCCGGATGAAAGTCGCATGGCGGTGTCCTCCTTGGGGGTGCTCTGAGTCGCGTAGGGGCAGGATGGCTGAAAGGCGTAATCCGCCGCGCCGGCGCGGTCAATCGGCGGATCGGGCCTCAAGATTTTCATCGCCTCGGCCGCGTAGCCCCCACGGACTCGCGCAGGCCGTAGAATCGGCTAAGGAACACCGCATGGGAAAATCGAAACGCACGCCGATCCTGGCGGCCGGCGGTATCGTCATCCGCAACGACCCCAAGCCGCTGGTCGCCATTGTCCAGCGCCGCCGGGATGACGCGTGGGTTCTGCCGAAGGGCAAGCTCAAGCCGAACGAGAGGCCGATCGCCGCCGCCAGGCGCGAGGCGATGGAAGAGACCGGTTGCGACGTGCGCGTTCACGAGTTCCTCGGCTTGATCTCCTATCTCGGCGGCCGCGGACCCAAGATCGTTCATTTCTGGCGCATGCAGGCGGTCGACGGCCCGGTCGGCAGGCCGATGGGCGAGATCAAGGCGGTGGAATGGCTGCCGCTCGCAGCCGCGATCGGTCGGCTCGACCTGCCGCACGAGCAGTCTTTCCTGCGCAATGTCGGCCGCGAGGCGTTGCGAAAGTCCGTGGAGAAGGCACCCACCAGGCGGCCGGTGCGCCCGCCAGCTCAGCCGTCGGTCGACAAGGCACCCCCCACCTTTCCTCCCGACGCCGCGACACCGCGCATCCAATCAAGGCCGCGCTGGGATGGCCTGGCGCGATTTGCCAGGCGATTGCAGGAAGCGCTCGGCCGGGCGGAGTAGCTCCGCGAATACAGCACACGCGAATGCCAGGGCACACATGCCATGCCGCGCATCCAATCATCGGTGATGACGTTCGTCACATACGACGACGATGCGGGCGAACTGGACATCACGTTCACCAGCGGCAAGACCTATCGCTACCGGGGGGTTCCGCCGGACATCTACGATGGGCTGCTCGATGCGCAATCCAAGGGCGCGTTCTTCAACGACAACATCAAGGATGCGTTTGACTTTTCCGAGGTTCTGCCGCGGCGCAGACGCTAGAGCACGTCCCCGCTTTCGCGGGGGCAGGCCTTTGCGGAAAACCGGTATCCACGCCCGCTTGCGCGAGGGCATGCTTTCCGGGACATGCGCTGAAGTCCGCCGCGAAGCCCTATTGTCCATGAACATCGCTGACACCTTCGGCAGGTAACTCCGTCATCTCGCTGCTGCAGCATCCGTCGCGCGGGTGCTTGCTTCGCGCGAACATGGCGGCATTCGGGCCCCGCCGTTCAGCCCCCATTCAGCCCGGATGCTGGAACCTGCGGGCCAGGGTCGACGTTGAACTTCCGACTCTATCTATTCTGAGGTGAACCCATGAGGAAAACTCTGACCGCCCTCGCCACCGCCGCGACGGTCGCTGTCGCGGCGGTCGCCACACCGACAGCCGCGGAGGCCCACCACTTCGGCTGGCGCGGCCCCGGCTTCTTCTTCGGCGGGCTTGCCGCCGGCGCACTTCTCGCCGGTGCTTTCGCGCCCCACTACTACTACGGCTATCCGCGTTACTACCGCTCCTACGACTACGACGACTACGGATGCTGGCGCCGGGCCTGGAACGGCTGGCGATGGGTCGGCTACCGGGTCTGCTGACCAAGCCCCATCGTGCTGCAATGCAACGAGCCCCGATGCCCGCCTGCGGGCATCGGGTTTTATTTGCCGATGGTAGTGGATTACATACCTAAATTCCGACAAATTGGTCGGACTGAATCTGCGGCTTCTGGAGGGGCTGCTTCGCCAAAATTCGAGCCTTTCGCGCGCTCGGCAACCGCCGACCGCTCATCGAGGAGACTTACATGAACAGGACCCTGACTACCCTCGTTGCGGCCGCGACCCTGGCCGGGTCGCTGGTCGGCACCGCGACGAATGCATCCGCGCAAGGCCGCGGGTTCCTGCCCGGGCTCATCATCGGCGGCATCGCCGGCGCGGCCATCGTGGGCGCGACCGCGCCGCGGGGCTACGTGGTCTATCCGGGCTACAACGCCCCGCTGAACGGGCCGGGCTGCTACTGGACCCGTCAACCGGTCTACGATTACTACGGCAATGTTGTGGGCTGGCGCGGCCGGCCGTTCCAGGTCTGTCAGTAGCATAAGGCTGCGGCTCGGCATCGACTGCCGGCCGCAAGAGCTCAACCCGGCGAGCGCGTGAGCGCCGCCGGGTTTTTTTGCGAGTCCGTCTCTTTGCGACTTCAGCGGCCGCCGCCAGCCTGCATGTGGGCGAGCAGGGCCGCGGTCGGCCAGCAATCCGTCTTGATGCCATTGGCCTTCTGATAGGCGCCGAGCGCCGAGCGGGTGAGCATCCCGGCCTTGCCGTCGATCTTGTCCTTGTAGACGCCGAGCTTGGCCAGGGTCCGCTGCATCGCCTCGACCTCGCCGGTGCGCAGCTGCGCGCCCTTGCTCCAGGGCGTCTCGAACGGCCGCGGATCGGTGATACGCTCGCTCAGATGGCCGACGAACAGAACGTAGAGATCCGAGAAATTGTATTCCTTGATGACGTAATAATTCCGCAAGGTCAGGAAGGCCGGCCCATAGGTGCCCTCGGGCAATAGCAGCGACGCTGGCGCTGCGAGCTCGGCCGCAATGGGCACGCGGTGGTAGGCCGGCACATAGCCCTGCTTGAGCCAATCGGCGAGCGGCTGCGTCACTTCGGGGATGGCGCGCGTGCAATCGACGTCCTTGGGCGCATGCACCTCGTAGGCCCAACGCAGGCCCGCCCGCCAGCCCTTGTCGAGAAGCTGCTTGGCCGCTGAGGCGAGCGCATCGGGCACCGAGTTCCAGATGTCGCGGCGCCCGGTGTGCTCGAAGTCGACGGCATATTTGTAGAACTCGGAGGGCAGGAACTGGGTGAGCCCCATGGCGCCGCCCCAGGAGCTCTTCATGTCGGCGAGCTTGACCTGGCCCTCCTCGAGCATCTTGAGCGCCAGCAGGAACTCGTTGCGGAAGAAATCCTTCCGCTTGCCATAATAAGCCTGGGTGGCGAGCACCCGCACCGCGTTCTTGGGCAGCTGGTAGCGCCCGAAATCGGTCTCGCGGCCCCAGATCGCGAGCAACACATTGCCGGGCACGCCGAACTCGCGCTCGATGGCGGCAAGCGTCGCCTGGTGCTCCTTGGCGAGCCGGCGCCCCTCCTCGGCGAGGCGCGCAATCGACGCCTCCTTGATGTAGTCGGCAGGCGTCTGCACGAACTCGGGCTGGCCGGGCGGCGGTGCGCCCTGGGTTCCGGGCAGATCGAGATCGGGCAGCGAGAGATCGGGCTCGAGCCCGCGGATCGCGAGATCGAAGGTCGCGCGCGAGACGCCGACCTGCTGCGCGGCCGGCCACAAGGTCGCTAGCCACTGCGTGAAGGCCGCATCGGCGGCCGCGACAGGCGCGGGTAGCGCGAGCCAAAGAACACCCAAGGCGGCGCAGAAACGTCTGATCAATGGAAGCCTCTTTAGCCGCGCGCGATTCGGATTGGGAGAGCCTAGCCCGAGAATGGCGGCGATTGCATGGTTAACAAAGCTCCAAAAATCGAGGCTTCATTTCGCCGGTCCGCGCAAGGGTATGTTTGCGCGCGGGCGCTACTCGTAGTGCATGAGCTTGAGTTCCGTGTTCTCGATCGCGTCGTCCGGATTGGCTGCGGCCAGCCTGCGCCTGCAGGTGTCCGCCAACAATGTCGCGAACGCCTCGTCGACCGGTCCGCTGCCCGACGCGGCGAACGCGGGCAACTTTCCGCCCGCCTATGTTCCGCAGCGCATCGACCAGGTCTCCGTCGCCGGCGGCGGAACGGCTGCGACCGTCGGCACGGTCTCCCCGAGCTACGTGACCCAGTATGATCCCACCGCCCCCTTTGCCGACAACAACGGGCAGGTGGCGGCTCCCAATGTCGACCTTGCAAACGAGGTGGTGCAGCAGATCATCGCCCGCTACGAGTTCGCGGCCAATGCCAAGGTGCTCCAGGTCGGGTCGGAAATGATGAAGTCGCTGCTCGACATCAAGGCGTGATCGTTGCGGCCTCGCTTAGCGCGCCGCCACGATGAACAGGCGCGGAAACGGCAGCAACACTTTCCCATCGCGACGCGCCCGGTAGTGCCGCTTGATCTCCTCCAGGTAGGAGCTGAGAAAATCATCGCCCATGGCGGGGTCGAGCGCCGACAGGAACGGACGCAAGGCTGAACCCTTGAACCATTCCACAATGGCCTCGGGTCCAGCCATGACGTGATTGTAGACCGTGTGCCAGATGTCGAGCCGCCTTGCGACCGGCTTGAGCAGGTCGTAATAGGCCGCGGGTTTCGGCAGCTCGTCCCGCGCGGCATGATTCATCGCCAAACGGCTCGCCCAGGGACCCCGGCTCGCCACCTCGCGCATGAGGGCAAGCGCCGGCTCGTCGGTATTGTCGGGCATCTGCACCGCCAGCACGCCTTCCTCCGGCAACCCCTCGAGCAGCCGACGCAG
>DATDGG010000500.1:0-2235 GCA_036522235.1 Xanthobacteraceae bacterium | reverse complement strand
CCACAACTCCACAGGTTCAACAGCAGCAACAACAGAGTGAAACTTCGCTTTGAAGAACGAAAGCAATGTGTCACCCATGTCCCCGAACGGTGTCCCCCATCTCCCAAGTCCATTCAAGGGGAGAGGGTTGGGGTGAGGGGGTGACGATGTTTCCGTATAGCACCGCCCGAACCCCCTCATCCCGACCTTCTCCCCTTCGGGGAGAAGGAGCGAACGGCCCTGCGCCCCTAACGCACATCTCTGATGCGCGCACTACTGCGGCTCGATCTTGGCCTCCTTGATCACCTTGCTCCAGAGCGCGGCTTCCTCGGCGAAGAACTTGGCGGTGTCGGCGCGCGTGGTGGCGCCGGGGTCGAGCGACAGGTCGCGCAGCTTGCCGCGCACCTCCGCGCTCGAGAGCACCTCGACCGCGTCATGATTGATCTTGTCGGCGATCGCGGCGGGTGTGCCGGGCGGCGCCACCAGGCCGAACCAGGTGATCGAGCGGAAGCCGCTTAAGCCTGCTTCCGAGAAGGTCGGTATCTCGGGCAGCGCCGGCGTGCGCGTGAGGTCGGCGACGGCGAGAATCTTGAGCATCTTGTTGCGGTAGAGCGGCACCGAGGTGGTCGGCGTGTCGAAGAACACGTCCACGCGCCCGCCCAAGAGGTCGGTGAGCGCGGGCTGCGCGCCCCGATAGGGTACGTGCACCATGGTGATGCCGGCGAGCGCCTCGAGCTGGCTCGCCGACAGGTGCGCGGTCGAGCCGACGCCCTGCGACGCATATGTGAGCCGGCCCGGATTGGCCTTGGCATAGGCGATGAGCTCGGCGACCGAGCTTGCCGGCAGATCGTTACGGACCACCAGGATGTTGGGAATTTTCGCCAGCAGCGTGATCGGAACGAACAGGCTCGGGCGATAGCCGAGATCGCGATAGAGCAGATCGTTGAACGACAGCGGCGCCGGCGGCGCCACCATCAAGGTATGGCCGTCGGGCGCCGCGTGCGCCACCATGCCGGCGCCCGCATTCATGGCGCCGCCGGCCACGTTCTCGATGATCACCGGCTTGGCCCAGCTGCGGGCAAGCGCATCCGCCACGATCCGCGCCAGGGTATCGGTGGTCGAGCCGGGCGCGGAGGGAACCACGATCCGGACCGTGCGGGCCGGGTAGGGCTCCTCGGCACGGCCGGCGCCGAGCCCCGGCAATATCGCCAGGAGCGCAAATCCTGCCGCGCCCAATAGGCCGCGCCCGCGCATGCGTTGTCTCCACCATGGGACTGCAGACCTATCGTAGCCCGGAGCGCAGACTGCGCAAATCGCAGATTCGCGCTACCATTCGACGAGACAACGCAAGAACGGAGAAGAAAATGGCCTATACGCTCGAGCAATTTTGCGCCGACACCCGTGCCGCCCTCAAAGCGGGCCCGCTCGAGGAGGCGCTGCCGCGGATCGCCGAGCACTTGTCGCGGCTTCTCGCCAACCCGGCCTTCGTGGCCGAGGCGTTCGAGGGAAGCATGGAGCCCGGCAAGCGTGAGCTCTATCACGATCCCGATCTCGATTTCTTCGTGCTGGCGCATGTCCAGCCGGGTGGCAAGACCGGCAAGCCGCACAGCCACGGCGCCTCGTGGGCGGTCTACGGCAATGCGCGCGCGGAGACGCAGATGACCGAATGGCGCCGCACCAATCCGGAGAGCGACGACCACCTCGAGCTGGTAGCGTCGAGCAAATACAGCCTCACGCCGGGGCAGACACGCGCCTATGGGCCGGGCGTGATGCACTCGACCGCGCATGCGCAAACCGCTTGGGTCATCCGCGTCACCGGCACCGATCTCGACCGAATGCCGCGCTATCAATTCGGCAAGAAGGACAGGATTCTGGAGAGCATTTCGTAGCCCGCATGGAGCGCAGCGTAATGCGGGAACGGCGGTCCCGGATTACGCTTCGCTTCATCCGGGCTACAAGCGTGCCAAACGAGTGGGCCCTACTTCTTCTCCGCCCCGATTGCGGTGTAGCGCGCGATCACGTCCTTTGGGGTCGCCGCGGTCGCGGCCAGCATCTTCAAGATGCCACCGCCGTCGATCGGGCTCATGTCGATGCCGATCTTCTCGGCCTCGGCCGCGAAATCCTTGTCGCGGCACATGTCCATGAAGGCTGACTGCAGCGCCTTGGCGCGGTCGCCGGGCACGCCGGGCGGCGCCGCGAACGGCAGCGCCATAAAGAACGGCAGCTCGGCAAAGCTGATCAGCGCCAGCGCGTTCG
>DATDGG010000499.1:0-5032 GCA_036522235.1 Xanthobacteraceae bacterium | reverse complement strand
ATGGACTATGACCTCGGCTACTTCGACCACCAGACATGCAGGCTCGAACCCCTCGAGAACCCCTTCGGAGCAAAAGTGTTACCCATGTCTCCGGTATGAAACGTAACCTATGTGTCCGGAACGGACCTAGCGGGTCTGGCTGGGGCGCCAGGATTCGAACCTGGGAATGGCGGAATCAAAATCCGCTGCCTTACCACTTGGCTACGCCCCAAGACGCGCGTGTACGGAAAGCCGCGCACGGTATAGCCGCGCGCTCCGGCGCGATCAATGCACTCCGTGGCGAAGCCGAAACCGGCCCGGTCCGTGGGCCGCGACGCGGGGGCGTGGCGCGCCCACCGTCGGCATCGTCCCGGCAAGGCACGCGGGGCGGGCATCGCGCCGTCTTCCGAGAGCTGGATCGCGGAAACCTTCGCTTTATTCCCGGGACCGCAGCGGCACGGCACGCAGGTGAATCGGCTGCGGGAATAAATCCGGCCGTGCCCCGATCTTGGATTTGCTTGAACGGGAAGCACGAGGCTTCCCGGTCGAACAATGATCCCGATCCATGGCACGGAGACCTATTGTGAAGATGAGATTCGAGCGTCAGGAGAGCTTGCGCGCGCGCATTGGCGGACGCAATCGGGCAACCGTCATGACGGCGCTTGCCGCGCTGCTTGCGAGCTGGCAGCCCGCGCCGGGCCTCGCGGCAGGCGATGCGGCGCATGGCGCCAAGGTCTACCAGGATTGCATGATCTGCCATTCGCTCGACCGGAACGAGATCGGCCCCAAGCATCGCGACGTCTTCGGCCGCAAGGCCGGCATGGTGGAGGGCTACGACTACTCGGCCGCCTTGCAGGCTTCAAGCATCGTCTGGAACGAAAGCACGCTCGACAAATGGCTCAGCGATCCGCGGGCGCTCGTCCCCGGAACCAAGATGACCTATTCGCTCGACGATGCGCAGGATCGCGCCGACGTCATCGCGTTTCTCAAGGAGAAGGCGGCAGGCGAACGGCCCGGAACGGTGGGCAGCGCGCGATGACACGGCTTTTGTTGATCGCGGCCAACCGGGGCTCTCAATCTCGGCCAGCGCAAGCCTGGACGGCGCGCTTGGTGCCTTGCTCGGCACGCGTGTATTGCCCGGCGGTAAGACAGAGCTTCAATGATTACGCCTGGACTGCGGACCATCGGCCTCCCGATCACGCGACCTTGAGCCAAGGGTCGTCGAAGTCTTTGTAACCATTCCCTCAGCCGCCTCGTATTGGAGCTAAGGCTTTCGGTCCCGGCGCTGGGGAGTGTACATGGACGATCTGACGCGGCAGCCGTTGAAATCCCGCACCCTGGCTGCGCAGGCCATGGGCGCCGGCGAGGCCACCACCAAGGCACTCGTCCCGCCAATCCATATGTCGGCTACCTATCTGCGCGACCCCGACAACGGCTATAGCGCCGGCTACGTCTACGGCCGTTCCGACAACGCATCGGTGCAACAGGTGGAAGCCCTTCTGGCTGCGCTCGAAGGCGCCGCGGAGGCTATGACATTCGCCTCGGGGATGGCGGCGGCGGCCGCGGTGTTCATGGCACTCGAAAAGCCGACCCACATAGTGGCGTCGCGGGTGATGTACTGGGGCTTCCGGTCGTGGCTGCAGAAGATCAATCGCTACGGCCACAGCATCACATTCGTCGAGACCTCCGAATTGCAGCAAGTGCGCGAGGCGGTGCGATGGGGCAAGACCGGACTGTTCTGGATCGAGACGCCGGGCAATCCGCTTTGGACGGTTACCGACATCGCGGCGGTTTCGGAGATCGCCCATGACGCGGGTGCATTGCTGTGCGTTGACTCGACCGCCGCCACTCCGGTGCTGACGCGTCCCATAGCGCTGGGCGCCGATATCGTGGTCCATTCGGCCACCAAATATCTGAATGGGCACTCGGATGTCGTCGCCGGAGCGCTTGCGACCGCCCGCGTCAGCGAATTCTGGGAGCGAATGCGAGGGGTACGGACGGAGATCGGTGCGGCGCTCGGACCGTTCGACGCCTGGCTGTTGATGCGCGGCATGCGCACGCTCGATTTGCGTGTGCGCGAACAAGCCCGCACGGCGGCGCTCCTCGCCAATCGGCTCGTCGATCATCCAGCGATTTCGTGCGTGCTGTATCCCGGCCTTTCGACCCATCCCGGGCACGATATTGCGCTCAGGCAGATGGCCGGCGGCTTCGGTGGGATGCTCTCCATCCGCCTCAAAGGCGGTCAAGCAGCCGCCGTGGCAACGGCAGCGCGGGTCAGGGTTTGGCGGCGGGCGACGTCGTTCGGCGGTGTCGAGAGCTTGATCGAGCATCGCGCCTCCATCGAGGGGAGCGGCACGCCTTGTCCGGTCGACCTGTTGCGGCTCTCGGTCGGCCTCGAAGATCCGGATGATCTCTATTTCGATCTCGTGCGCGCCTTGGACGATTTTGGCGAAGCGCATTGCATAGGGTTCAACCCGCATCCGGCCCGGCTCGGTTGACCCGACTCGCCCGCGGGCGCACTTTGGCTGCTCCCGCCAACCTTAAGGGCTTGCCATGACCTACCAGGCGCCGGTCGCCGACATCGCCTTTGCGCTCAAGCATGCGACCGGTTTCGGGCCGGCTTTGGCCGAAGGCCTCTATGGCGATCTCGCCGAGGACCTGGTCGATGCGGTGTTGGCCGAAGCCGGGCGGTTTGCGAGCGACGTGCTGGCGCCGCTCAATGCGGTCGGCGATCGCCACGGCACGCCGCTCGAGGACGGCGTCGTCGCCACGCCGCCGGGCTGGCGGCAGGCCTATCGGGATTGGGCGGCGGCGGGCTGGAACGCGGTCGCGGCGCCGGCGCAATGGGGCGGCCAGGAACTGCCGCAAGCCATCAATGCGGCGTGCCTCGAAATGTGGAACGCGGCCTCGATGGCCTTCGGCATCGGCCCGATCCTGACCATGGCGGGGGTCGAAGCGCTCGCGCGTCACGGCAGCGATGCGCTCAAGCGCATCTACCTGCCCAAGCTCGTCTCCGGCGAATGGATGGGCACCATGCAGCTCACCGAGCCGCAGGCGGGCTCGGACGTCGGCGCCTTGCGCACCAAGGCGGAGCGCGCTCCCGACGGCACCTATCGGATCAGCGGGCAAAAGATTTTCATCACCTATGGCGAGCACGATCTCACCGACAACATTATTCATCTGGTGCTGGCGCGGCTGCCCGACGCGCCCGCCGGCACGCGCGGCCTCTCGCTGTTCCTGGTGCCCAAATTCGCCGTCAATGCCGATGGGTCGCTCGGGGCCCGCAACGACGTCCGCGCCCATTCGGTCGAGCACAAGCTCGGCATTCACGGCTCGCCCACCTGCACGATGGTGTATGGCGATCAGGGCGGCGCGACCGGCTTCCTCATCGGCGAGGAGAACCGCGGCATGGCGTGCATGTTCACGATGATGAACCAGGCACGGCTCGCGATCGGATTGCAAGGCGTCGCCATCGCGGAGCGCGCCACCCAGCAGGCGCTCGCCTTTGCGCGCGAACGCCGGCAGGGCCGCGCCGCCGGCGCTGCCGGACCGAGCCCGATCATCGCCTATCCGGACGTCAAGCGCATGCTGCTGACCATGCGCTCGCTGACCCGCGCCGCCCGCGCGATCTGCTACGCGACCGCGGTGGCGCTCGACCGCGCCCAGCGCAGCGCCGATCCGGCGGCCCGGCAGGCCGCCCACGATCGGGCTTCCCTGCTTACGCCCGCCGCCAAGGCGTTCTCGACCGATATCGGCTGCGAGGTCGCCTCGCTCGGCCTGCAGGTCCATGGCGGCATGGGCTTCGTGGAGGAAACCGGCGCCGCCCAGCATTATCGCGACGCCCGCATTGCGCCTATCTATGAAGGCACCAACGGCATCCAGGCGATCGACCTGTTGACCCGCAAGCTGCCGCTCGCCGGCGGCGAGACCATCAAGACCTATCTCAAGGAGCTGCGCCACATCGTCGAGGCCGTCAACGCCACCAATGATCCGGCGTTCGGCTGGACCGGCGTTCGGCTCGCCGAGGCGCTCGACAGCCTGGAGCGCGCCACGCAGTGGCTGCTGGCGCGGCCGCAGCAGGACGATGCTGCGCTCGCCGGCGCCACGCCGTATCTGCGGCTGTTCGCCACCGCGGCGGGTGGCACCCTCCTGGCCGAGGAGGCGCTGGCGGCGACCCGCCTTGCCGGCGACGGCGGCGCGGAAGCGGCGCCGCGCATCGCCATTGCAAGATTCTTTGCCGAGAACATCGCGGTGCAGGCGCGCGGCCTCGAACGCACCGTCATCGAAGGCGCCGACAGCGTCACCGGGGCCGATTCCGCCCTCGCCGGATAAGGAGCATTTTCCGCCGAAGTGGAGGCCGGTTCGGCGCAGAAAATGCGACAAACGCCAAGAAAGGTGGAAAGCAGGCCCGCCCCCTTTCCGCGCCGCTCGCAAAGCAATAAGTGTCTGTCATGTCCACCTTGCTCGTGACCCATCCGGCCTGCCTCGATCACCTGACGCCGCCCGGCCATCCGGAGCGGCCCGATCGCCTGCGCGCAGTCTGGCAGGCGCTCGAGCATGAGCAGTTCCAGAATCTGGCGCGCGCCGAGGCGCCGGCCGCGCAATTCGAAAGCATCGCGCTCTGCCATCCGCTCGATTATGTGAAGGAGATCGAGGCCGCCACGCCCAAGCAGGGCATGGTGCGGCTCGATGCCGATACCACCATGTCGCCGGGCAGCTTCGCGGCGGCGCTGCGCGGGGCGGGCGGCGCGGTGCTGGCGATCGACGAGGTGATCGCCAAGAAGGCCGCCAACGCGTTCGTGGCGGTGCGGCCGCCCGGCCATCATGCCGAGACCGCGCGCCCGATGGGATTTTGCCTGTTCAACAACGCGGCGATCGCGGCGCGGCACGCGCAGAAGCGGCACGGCCTGGAGCGGGTCGCGATCGTCGATTTCGACGTGCATCACGGCAACGGCTCGCAGGAGATTTTCTGGACCGATCCGACCGTCATGTATTGCTCGACCCACCAGATGCCGCTCTATCCGGGCACCGGCGCGGTCACCGAGCGCGGCAA
>DATDGG010000498.1:0-10669 GCA_036522235.1 Xanthobacteraceae bacterium | reverse complement strand
AGCGCGACCGAGGCCCGCATCGCGCAATTGGAGCGCGAGGTCGCCGGCGCCACGAGCGCGAATTCCGCATCGAGCGGCGACCTGGCGGGCCGGCTGCAAAAGCTCGAAGCGCAGGCCGGGGCCACGCGGGCGCCGGCAAGCGACCCGGCGCTCGCAAGCCGCATCGCGGCCGTCGAGACGCGGATGAAGTCGCTCGGCGAAACCGCCGACACGCTGGGGCGGCGCAGTGAAACGACCGCCGCCGCCAACGCCGCGGCGTTGCGCGAGCTCGGCGAGAAGCTTGCGCGGTCGGGCGCGGCCGAGGCTCAAACCACCGAATCCGCCAATGAGGCATCAAGCGCAAACGCCGCCTCGATTGCGGCCTTGGCCAGCCGGGTCGAGGCGCTCAAAGGCAGCGCTAAAAACACCGAAGACAAGCTCGCGGCCGAGCTCGCCAAGCGCAATGCCGATGCGGCCGATGACCGTGCGATGCGCACCGCCGTCACCGCTTCCGTGCTCGCGGCCGCGGTCGAGCGCGGCGCGCCGTTTGCGGCCGAGCTCGCGGCGGCGCAAGCGCAAGCCGCCGATCCGGGCGCGCTCGCGCCGCTCGCGCCGTTTGCGGCGGCGGGCGTGGGCGACGCTGCTGCGCTGGCGCGCGAATTGGCGAGCCTCGAGCCGGCGCTGCGGCAAGCTGCCGGAGCCGTGCCGGGCGAGGCGAGCTTCCTCGAAAAGCTGCAGGCCAATGCGCAGCGGCTGGTGCGCATTTCCCCGATCGATGAAGTGCCCGGCGACGATCCCGCCGCCGTGATTGCGCGGCTCGAGCTCAAGGCGGCGCGCGGCGATCTGCCGGGCGCGCTCGCGGAATTCGGCAAGCTCCCGCCCGCCGTGCGGGCCCCGGCGCAGGCCTGGATCGCCAAGGCGCAGGCGCGCGAAGCGGCGCTCGCGGCAAGCCGTGCCTTTGCGGGCGATGCGCTCGCGGCCCTCGTCAAGCGCTGAGGCCGCCACGCAATGATCCGTGTCGTCATCTTCCTGCTCGCGATCGCGGTGCTGGCGTTCGGTGCGGCTTGGCTCGCCGATCGGCCGGGCGAGGTCGTGATCAACTGGCAGGGCCGGCATATCGAGACTTCGGTTGCGGTCCTGACAATGGCGGTCGCCTTGGTGGCGGCGCTTGCGGTTCTGGCCTGGTCCATCCTGCGGGCGGTCGTGCGTTCGCCGGGGACGGTGCGGGCGCATCTGCGCGTGCGGACCGCGCGGCGCGGGTATCTGGCGCTGTCGCAGGGCCTCATCGCGGTCGGCTCGGGCGATGCGCGCGCGGCCCGCAAGTTCGCCGACGAGGCCGGCCGGATCGCGCCCGGCGAGCCGCTGACGCTGCTGCTCAATGCGCAATCCGCGCAGCTCTCGGGCGATCGGGCTGGCGCCGAGCGCACCTTCAAGGCCATGGCGCTGCGCGACGATACCAAGCTGTTCGGCCTGCACGGATTGTTCATCGAGGCGCGGCGGCGCCATGATGCCGCGACCGCGCGCCTCGTCGCCGAGGAAGCGGCGCGCGATACCACGGCGCCGGCCTGGGCCGGCCATGCGGTGCTGGAATTCCGTTGCGCGGCCGGCGACTGGAATGGTGCCCTGGAACGGCTCGAACGCAACCAGCGCGGCGCGCTGGTCGACAAGGCGACCTATCAGCGCCAGCGCGCGGTGCTGCTGACGGCGCGCGCATTCGCGGCCGAGCCGACCGATCGCGGCGGCGCGCGGGTGCTGGCGCTCGCCGCCCTCAAGCTCGCGCCCGCCTTGGTGCCGGCGGCGGCGCTTGCCGGCCGCCTGCTCGGCGAGGCCGGCGAGCTGCGCCAGGCCGCCCGCGTCATCGAGACCGCCTGGATCGTCAATCCGCACCCCGAGCTCGCCGAGACCTATGCGCATCTGCGCCCCGGCGATTCCGCGCGCGACCGGCTCGCTCGCGTGCAGGCACTGGCGCAGAAATCGCCCGGCCATGTCGAGGGGGCGCTCGCGGTGACGCAGGCCGCGCTCGATGCGCGCGAATTCGCGGTCGCGCGCGCGGCGCTCGGCCCGCTCGCCGCCGCACCGACGCAGCGCGTGGCGCTGCTCTTCGCCAAGCTGGAGGAGCTCGAGCACGGCGACGAAGGCCGCGCCCGCGAATGGATGACACGGGCGCTGCGGGCGCGGCGCGACCCGGCCTGGACCGCCGATGGTTTCGTGTCCGACCGCTGGCTGCCGGTCTCGCCGGTGAGCGGCCGGCTCGACGCCTTTGCGTGGACCGAGCCGCTCGCCCAGATCGGCAGCACCGGCGAGGTGATCGAGGCCGGAGAGGAAGCCGCCGCGATCGAGGCCCCCGCCGTCGCGCAACCCGTGCCGGCCACCGCCCCGCCCGCTCCGTCACCCCTGCCCTCAGCCTCCGAGCCGCCCCGCCTCGATGCCACGGCGGCGCCCGCCGCCGGCCCCCGCACCGCCTCGCCGCCGCTGGCGATGAATTTCGAGAAGGTCATCCCGCTCCTGCACGCGCCCGACGACCCGGGTCCCGACGGCGAGCCGCAAACCGAGCCGGTGCCTGATGCGCCGCCGCCCGCCGGCAACCTCGATTGGCTGCGCGGGCTGTTCAAATGACGCGCGTTTCATTCTCCGTAGGAGCGCCCCTCGTGGGCGCCCGCCGGACCCAAAGAGAGGGTGGCCACAAGGGCCGCCCCTGCGCAGGCGCGGATGGCCAATGCCCGCCTGGCATCCTTGCCAATCCGCGCCGCAGCCGATATCACCAGCCGCGAATTCCGCCGCAATAGCTCAGCCGGTAGAGCACATCATTCGTAATGATGGGGTCGGGGGTTCGAATCCCTCTTGCGGCACCAAGTTTCCGATGTCCAGCCCGGACACTGTCACCTATGTCTCGGGCCGCTCGGACCATCGGGGGGTCGCGGTCTAGCCAGCCTGTTGCAAAGGCACGTCCGTGGCCGGCAGCACGTAGGCGTCCCAATCCCGGCCGTGGGGCGTCTTCAATTCGCGTACCATGATGTAGTCGCCGATGTGGTCATCGGTCGCGATGGCGCCGAGATCGATTTCCTTGTTCGGCAGCACGATGATGACTCGGTCCTTGACGTAGACGAGGACCTGCTGTCGCGGTCGCGCATCGACTCCGGAACGCGCCCACGCCTTGAGCTGCTGGTAGTACGGCGCCTCACGCCAGGCGGCGGGGTGCGGATGATCGACCAGGAGCAGGATTTGATGGGGCCTGCGGATCAACACCATCTTGCAAGTGAGCGGCCGCCATTCGGGTCCAAGCTCGGGACTCGAAAGCCAGGAGCAGAAGAAGTTGCGGCATTCCGAAGGTCGGTTTTGGTAGTTCATGCAGCCGCCGCGACCCGGTGCGCAATGCGAGCACCAGTCGCCGGCGGGCTTTTGCAGGTCTCCGACCCGGGAGACCTTGCAACACAGCGAGCACGGCCCGCAGCTGCGGCCGGGAACGAGCTTTGCGGCCTGATCGACGGCGTTCAACATCTATCGATCGCGATGCTGGATGCGCCATCCAAGAATCGCGAGCAGTGGTGACACAATACGACGGCCGTCGAACTGTTCAGATGCAAGTCGATGCAGGGCGGCGGACGAAGAAGCCTGACCACGAAACATCATGCACACTCGCCACCGGCGATCGTGCCTTCAAGAAAATTTGCAATAATCATTGTCTGTAAATGAAATTAATGCGCCGTAGCCGCCGCGTATCGAACGGGAGCGCAAGTTGCAATGTGCCGTCGGTGCAGGACTCTTCGGGACGCTGGGTCTTCCAAAGACCTTCGGGCCGAAAAACAAATTTGATCGCTTCTGCGCGGTGACTACGTTGCTACCGCGGAAGACGGCATCGAATCACCTACAGGTAGTGTTCGGGAACAGGATGGGGTGGCGCGCAGTCCAGCCCAAGTTAGAGGTCACGTCACAGGTCATGTCAGACATCATGGCGACGCAGCACGCAGCGATCGATGCTGTCGAACGCGATTTTGCTTCGGCTCAACTTGACGCGCTGGCGCGGGCCTATCAAGGCCGGCCGTGGGTCAGCTGGAAGCAGTCGGTGTTGGAGTGGCACCTTGGAAGGGTTGCGACTGCGCGGTCGGAGGCCTGGATTCCCGGACTGGCCGACAGCTGCGATCCGGTCGTCAAGAAGGCCTTGGGGCGCTTCTACAGCCATCACATGGCGGTCGCAATCAAGCGGCTCAGGTCGGAAAACATGGAGCTGCAGCGAAAGCTGCTCGAAATGACGGCTAGCGCTCGCTCCTACGCGGGCGGCGAGGTCGATGCCGGGGAGCGCGCGAGCTCGTTGATCGAGGCACCGCAGTCGGCGTCCGATCCGATGGTCTCCCCAGTCATCGCCAGCGGACGCGCGCCATTCTCGCACATGTTGGCGAGCGTCATCGGCTGGCCGCTGTAAGGTGCCCTAACGCGGGCGCGGCCGACGCGGTTCGTTCTCGAGGTCGTACTGCTCCTGGAACCAAGCCGCGACCGCCGGCCAGTATCGTCGGTTTCCCCAAAGCGCGCTTTTCTTTGGAAAGCCGCTGTGGGGGTTCTCGTCGAGCGCATTGATCGCAGCGCGCGCGATCTTCTCAGGCACACCGATGCGCCGGATCATCTCGACGTCGGTGACGTAAAGCGTTTGCGGACGCAAGGCCAGCAGCGCGTCTTTCAGCGCGTCGAGCAAGGCAGCCAGGAGTTCCCTGAGCGTTCGCTGTTTCGCGCCCTCGTCCTGCTCGGTCATCGCGACACCTATTTGCGGCTCTGCGGTTCCGTGCCGTCGCCGGCCTGCTTCAATTACGGATGAATCGCGGCGGTTCTATCGCCAGGCACAGGCCTTGTGGATAGCTCGGTCAATCCGACAACTCGATCTGCACGTCAAGCGAGCCCTGCGGCAGCGGGCGAAGAATTTCGGCCTCGCGCCGCTCCAAATCGAGCCACGCACGCCAATCCTCCGGCGCGAGCGCGGCGACCTGACGGTCGTGATAGGGGCTGACATCCGGCCCCGGCTCGGTGGTCAGCATGGTGAAGCAGTCGGTGCCATCGGGCGCGTCGGGCCGGACGAGGCCCGCGATGCAGAACAAGTCCGCGCCGGCGAGCCTAAACCGCCATTTGTCCTTGCGCTTCTGCTTGGCGTCCTTGGCCGCCGTGAACTCATAGAAATGCGAGGCCGGGATCAGGCATCGCGTCGCCTTGCCGAAGCGGCGGCCTTCGGAGCGAAAGTTGAAGACGGGTTTTTTGTTGCGGGAACGCGGCGCCCAGGTGAGCGCCGTGAGCTCGACGCCATCGCCGGCGCGGCGGATGACCGGGGCGGTATCGCGGATCCGGATGTGGTCACGCGGGGTCAGATCGGGTCCGTTGTCCTTGACGAACAGCGGTAGCTTGAGCCGGCTGAACGCCGCGATGTAGTGGTCGTAAGGGATGTGATTGCCGTACTCGTTGCACATGCGCGTGGGCCCGAGGCAGACCTGGACTGTTGCGGCTCCGCTGATTATCAACCGATTTTGCACGCCAGGTATATTGGAAATGCCCACCGTCTTGGGTATCCATCCGGCGGCGGGCGCCACCGCGAAACGCCGGCAACCGTTCCCGCCAGATGGAGCGAAGGATGCTTCAGCCCAAACAAGCCTCCCGCCCAGGCGCGCGCGACGCACGCCGGGGGCGGCTGCTTGAAATCATCAAAGCCCAATCGCTGCTGACCGGATCGGAGTTCACCCTGGCATCGGGCCAGCGCAGCAGCTTCTTCTTCGACATGAAGAAAACCATGTTCCATCCCGAAGGCGCTGCGCTCGCGGCCGACATCATTTTCGAGATGATCGCCGGCGATGCGGACGTGCAAGCCGTCGGCGGCCTCGAAATCGGCGCCATTCCGATCGCGGTCGCGGTCGCGGCGCGAAGCTGGCCCAGCCGCCCGATCAGCGCGTTCTTCGTCCGCAAGGCGCCGAAGGATCATGGCGCCATCAATCTGATCGATGGCCAGTTCCGTCCGGGCGCGCACGTCATCCTGTTCGAGGACGTGACCACGACCGGCGGCTCGGTCATGAAGGCCGTGCGGGCGGTGCGCGACCAGGGCGGCACCGTCAAGAAGATCGTCACGATCGTGGATCGCGGCGAGGGCGCCGCCGAAAACCTGAAAAAGGAAGGCCTGGAGCTGGTGGCAATATTCACGATGGACGACTTTAGCTGAAGACAGCCCCGCAAGCCTTACCAATACCGTCCGGTGCCCCCGACCACGACGGTCAGAACACCGAGCAGCAGGTTGATCCCGACGATCAGGCGGATCTGGTTCAGGCGCTTTGCCGCCTCGGGCAGGGCGGCGCGGTCGACCGCATCCCGAAAGCGCCGCCATGGGGCGAAGACAAGATGCAGGTACAGAAGCATCATGACGATGCCGGTGGTGGCCATGATGTGCGTGTAGAGAGGTGCGTTGCCGAATCCGCCGAACACGAGGAACGTCATGGCGAACCCGCTGACCAAGAGCGCCGCGACGCTCACCCCGACCCAGGGCAGGAAGCGCGCGAATACGCGCCGCCAGAGCGAGAGTCGCGCCGCCGGATCGAGTGCGGCCGCGGCCGGACGAAGCATCGTATAGGCGAAGGCCATGCCGCCGACCCAGAACACGGCAGCGAGAAGATGAGCAGCCAGCAGCAGCGCGATGAGAGGCATCGTCGTCCCTCTTGGTGTTCGGGCGGCTAAACGGTCGTCTTGACCACTTATTTTCCGGTCTTGCCGAAAAGGCAACGGCCGTCCACATGATCTAATACCGGCGGTCACCATCTCTAACTTGTCATGCCCGCGAAAGCGGGCATCCAGTAATCGCAAACGCGGGTTTTGTATCGAGAGGTCAGTGGCTACTGGATCGTCCGCGTTCGCGGACGATGACAGCGGAGAGTCGCGGTGGGCGCGAATGGCCGGAGGGCGCATGAAGGACGTCGTGGTGATCGGCGCCGGCAAGATCGGGGCCACCGTGGCCGGGCTGCTGGCGCAGACGGGCGACTACCAGGTGACGCTCGCGGACCGCTCGGGCGATGTTCTGGGCGGTCTCGACACCGGGGCGCGCATCCGCACCATGGTGGCGGACGTGGAGGACAGCGCGAAGCTCGTCGATCTCCTGAACGGGCAGTTCGCGGTGCTTAATGCCGCGCCCTTTCACCTCACGCCCCCGATCGCCGAAGCGGCCCGCGCGGCCGGCACGCATTATCTCGACCTGACCGAGGACGTGGCGAGCACGCGCCGCGTACGTGAGCTCGCGGCCGCCGGGAGCTCGGCCTTCATCCCCCAATGCGGGCTTGCGCCGGGTTTCGTATCGATCGTGGCCTTCGACATGGCCAAGCGCTTCGAGACGCTCGACAGCGTGAAGCTGCGCGTCGGGGCGCTTCCGCAATATCCCTCGAACGCACTCAACTACAACCTGACCTGGAGCACGGACGGTGTCATCAACGAATATTGCGAGCCCTGCGAAGCGATCGTGAACGGGGTGCGCCGCGAGGTGACCCCGTTGGATGAGCTCGAGGAATTCTCGCTCGATGGCGTGACCTATGAGGCGTTCAATACCTCGGGCGGTCTCGGCAGCCTGTGCGATACGCTCGAAGGGAAAGTCCGCAACCTCAACTACCGCACCATCCGCTATCCGGGCCACGCGGTGATCATGCGGGCGCTGCTCAACGATCTGCGGCTGCGCGACCGCCGCGACGTGCTCAAGAACATCCTGGAGCACGCGGTCCCGACCACCCTGCAAGACGTGGTGATCGTCTTTGTCGCCGTCAGCGGCCGCAACCACGGCCGGCTGGTCCAGGAAACCTACGCCAACAAGATCTACAGCCGCGACGTGGACGGCCGCACCCTGAGCGCCATCCAGATCACCACGGCGGCGGCGATCTGTACCGTGCTTGATCTGCTGGCGACCGGCGCGCTGCCGCAGAAGGGCTTCATCCGCCAGGAGGACATCGCGCTGAAGGTCTTCCTGGAGAACCGCTTCGGCAAAGTCTACGCCAGGCCGGAGACGAGATCATGAGCATCCCCTCGATCCAAGGCGCCGGCGTCGGTGAGGCGGCGCTCGCCATCCTGTCCCGGCTTGGCGTTGCGGCGGGCGCATTCGCGGAGGCGGGAATTCCGGCACCCTCACCGATTACCGGCGAGCGCATCGCCAATGTCAAAATGACGAGCCCGGAGGAGGCGCGCGCGGTGATCGGGCAGGCGGCGCAAGCCTTCAAGACCTGGCGCAGCGTGCCTCCGCCGCGCCGCGGGGAATTCGTGCGCCTGCTGGCGCAAGAGCTGCGCGCCGCCAAGAATGACCTTGGTCTCCTGGTGACGATCGAGACCGGCAAGATCATCTCGGAGGGCCTGGGCGAGGTGCAGGAGATGATCGATATCTGCGACTTCGCGGTCGGACTGTCGCGCCAGCTCTACGGCCGCACCATTGCGACCGAGCGCGCCGACCACCGGATGATGGAGACGTGGCACCCGCTCGGCGTCTGCGGCGTCATCTCGGCCTTCAACTTTCCGGTGGCGGTGTGGTCCTGGAACGCCGCGCTTGCCTTGGTGTGCGGCGACCCGGTGGTCTGGAAGCCCTCCGAGAAGACGCCGCTCACGGCGCTGGCGGTGCAGGCCATTGTGGAGCGCGCGATGCGCCGCTTCGGCGACGCGCCCGCGGGCCTGTCCGGGGTCCTGATCGGCGGCCCCGAAATCGGCGGGACGCTGGTCGATGACGCGCGCGTCGCCCTGGTGTCGGCCACGGGCTCGACCGCCATGGGGCGTGCCATCGCGCCGCGCCTCGCCGGGCGCTTCGCGCGCACGATCCTGGAGCTCGGCGGCAACAACGCCGCCGTGGTGGCGCCCTCGGCCGATCTCGATCTCGCGGTCCGCGCCATCGCGTTTGCGGCGATGGGAACCGCCGGCCAGCGCTGCACCACGCTGCGGCGCATCTTCGCGCATGACAGCATCTACGACGGGCTGCTGCGGCGGCTGTCCAAAGTCTACGCCTCGGTCAGGATCGGCGATCCGCGCGCCGCGGAAACCCTTGTGGGTCCGCTGATCGACGCGCGCGCTTTCGAGGGCATGCAGCGCGCGCTGGCGGAGGCGCGTGCGGCCGGCGGCAAGGTTTGGGGCGGCGAACGCGTCGCGGAGTTCGGCGGCGAGGGCGCCTATTACGTGCGTCCGGCGCTCTGCGAAATGCCGGAGCAGACCGGTCCGGTCCTGCGCGAAACCTTCGCGCCGATCCTCTATGTGATGCGCTACGCAAACCTCGACGAGGCGATCGAAGGGCATAACGCCGTCGGCGCCGGCCTCTCCTCCTGCATTTTCACCCTCGACATGCGCGAGGCGGAGCGCTTCGTGTCCACGCTCGGCTCGGACTGCGGCATCGCCAACGTGAATATCGGGCCTTCGGGCGCCGAGATCGGCGGCGCCTTCGGGGGCGAGAAGGAGACCGGCGGCGGCCGCGAGGCCGGCTCCGACGCCTGGAAGTCCTATATGCGGCGCGCCACCAACACGATCAATTTCGGCACTGCGCTGCCGCTCGCGCAAGGCGTCAAGTTCGACATCGCGGAGTAGCGGTCTGAAATTCGTCCGCTTCCACGGCGGCGGGCGTTGGACTAGAGCGCATTCCTTTGAGATTTTGAAAGGTGGCGGAATCCGCCCTAGATTCTTTGCGTTTGTCGCATTTTCTGCGCCGAACCGGTGTCCACTTCGGCGGAAAATGCTCTAATGGGATCGCCGTTTTCTAAGGGTTCCCGATGCCAGCGCCGCAGCCGTCGACTATCCCGCCAAAGCTCGTGCGCATTCAGTCAGAGAACTATCTCGTCCGCACGCTCGCGGGCGAGGATGCGTCGGATCGCTGGGCCGGCTGGATGGCCGATCCGGAGGCGATGTACCTGTTGAACCTGCCGGCGCGAAATTGGACCAAGGCCGACGTCCTCAACTACATCAAGACCTTCGACCAGCGCTCCGTCCTGCTGCTCGGCATATTCGAGAAAGCGAGCGGCGCGCATATCGGCATTTTCACCGTCGATATCAATCATGTGACCGGCCAGTTTCTCATCAACTTGCTGATCGGCGAGCCGGACCACCGCCGCAAGGGCGTGACCTGGGAGGTCACGGTGCCGTTTCGCGATTATTTCTTTGAAGCGCTCGGGCTCAAGGTGGCGCTGGCGAGCGTGCTGGCGCGCAACACTCCCATCATACAATTTCTGCAAAGAGCCGGCTGGACGCTCGACCAGACGCTGGCGCGCCGCGCGAAATCGAACGCGGATGGAGAAATGCTCGACATCTGCCTGTTCAGCCAGTCGCGCGAGGCCTGGCGCGCCTGGAAGAAAGCGCACCTGCCGGGCCAGAAGACCTAGTGTTGTGACGCCAACACTTGATCCATATCGCTGCTGTCATCGCCCGCGAAAGCGGGCGATCCAGTAACCACGGCAGTTCCATTGGGGCACGGCCGCAAATCAGTCGATGGCAGGGGTTACTGTTGGGGTGGACGGCCCCCTACGGCATCGATGTGCCAGAATGAGGTCGTGCAGATCTCAAACGCGGGAGCCGTCCATGACGAAGATTGTCCGAATTGGCGTGGATACGTCTAAGAGAGTTTTTGTCCTGCATGGTGTGGATGAGGCGGAGAAGCCTGTGGTGCGCAAGAAGCTGCGACGCCGGGATATGTTGGCGTTTTTCGCAAAGCTCGATCCGACCCGGATTGGCA
>DATDGG010000497.1:0-8468 GCA_036522235.1 Xanthobacteraceae bacterium | reverse complement strand
GATCTCGGAGCGGAAGGAGAGGAAGCCGTTCGGCTTGCCTTCGGTAAAGGGCGAGTTCGCGAACAGCGCGGTTCCGACCGGCTGCAGCGCCAGCGAGACGCGCAGCTTCTTGACCATGTCGGCTTCGGAGGAGAAGTCGAGATTGGCCTGCACCGTGCAGGTCCGGTCCATCATGTCGAGGCCGAGCTTGCCGACCTTCGGCATGTAAGCGGTCATGATCCGGTAGCGCCCCTTCGGCATCATCGGCATGTCGGCGCGGCTCCAGGCCGGCGTCATCCCGATCCCGAGAAAGCCGATGCCGAGCGGGCGTGCGACCTCTTTCACCTGCGCGCGATGCGCCATCAGCTCGGCCGAGGTCTGATGCACGGTCTCGACCGGCGCGCCCGAAAGCTCGAACTGGCCGCCCGGCTCGAGCGAGATGGCGCCGCCGCCGGTCACATCGAACAGGCCGATGATGTTGCCGTCCTCGATGATCGGCTCCCAGCCCAGCAGGTGCTGCATGCCTTCGAGCAGCGCGCGGATGCTGTGCCGGCCGTCATAGGGCACGGGACGGCGCCCCTCGATCGTGAAGGCGAATTTCTCGTGCTCGGTGCCGAGCCGGAATTGCGACTTCGGCTTGCTTCCCGCCGCGAGCCACGCGACCAGCTCGTCGCGATTGGCGATCGGCGTCATGTCGACTTGGTCACGTGCCATGCAGCGGGAACCGGCAAAAAGAGGGCCGCGACCTTATACGTGCCGCGGCCTGGTGGGCAATGAGATAAGCTTCAAGGCATCAGCTTCAAGACGCAGGCTTCAAGACGTAGGCTTCAAGACGTAGGCCGCAAGACACATAAGCTTCAAGATGCAAGCTTCAAGCCGGCTCTGCAAGGCGCGCGTAGCTCCCTTCAACTTCAAGCAGCGGTCCGCCGCGGCGGCGCGAAGCGGGTGTAGAATGTCTCGGCCTTGGCCGCCATGTCGTCGAGCAGCTTGCCGGGCTTGAAGCGTGCGCCGTATTTGTTCTCGAGCCGCCGGCAGAGCTCGACAAATCGCTTGCTGCCCATCATGTCGATATAGCTGAGCGTGCCGCCGGAAAACGGCGCAAAACCGAAGCCGAGAATCGAGCCGACATCGGCTTCGCGCATATCGGTGATGACGCCCTCTTCCACGCAACGCGCGCTCTCAAGCGCCTGGATCACCAGGAGGCGCTGCTTGAGCTCTTCGACCTCGATGGTGTCGGGATCGCGCCGGCTCTGCTGCAGCTCGCTCAGGCCCGGCCATAGCCGCTTCGGGCCGGTCTGTGGATAATCGTAGAAGCCCTTGCCGTTCTTGCGCCCGAGGCGGCCCCATTTCTCGACCATCTGCGCGAGCAGCGCCTTTTGCCGGGCATCGACCGCCTCGGTTCCGAGATCGGCCTCGGTCGCCTTCAATATTTTCCAGGCTAGATCGACCGCGACCTCGTCGTTGAGCGCGAGCGGACCGACCGGCATACCCGCCATGCGGCCGACATTCTCGATCATCGCCGCCGGCACGCCTTCGGCCAGCATCAGATGGCCCTCGCGGATATAGGTGCCGACCACGCGCGAGGTGTAAAAGCCGCGCGAATCGTTGACCACGATCGGCGTCTTGCGGATCGCCCGCACGTAATCGAGCGCGACTGCCAGCGCCGCATCCCCGGTCGCCTTGCCGATGATGATCTCGACCAACATCATGCGCTCGACCGGCGAGAAGAAATGCACACCGATGAAGCTCGCCGGCCGTTTCGACATTTGCGCGAGCGAGGTGATCGGAAGCGTCGAGGTGTTGGAGCCGAAGATGACTTTGTCGCCGATCACCGCCTCGGCCTTGCCGATTGCCTCAGCCTTGATGCCGCGGTCCTCGAACACGGCCTCGATGACGAGGTCGCAGTCCTCGAGCGCGCCGTAGTCGGCGGTGGCGGTGATGCGCGCCAGCAGCACGTCGCGATCGGCCGCACTGGCGCGACCGCGATCGACCTGCTCGCTCATGAGCTTTGCCGAATGGTCCCTGCCCTTGGCGGCGGACGGTTGATCGCGATCGACCAGCACCACGTTGAGCCCGGCGAGCGCCGTCACATAGGCGATGCCGGCGCCCATGAAGCCCGCGCCGATCACACCGATCGTCTTGAGGGAGGCCGGCGGCAGTTTTGCCGGCCGGCGCGCGCCCTTGTTGAGCTCTTGCAAGGAGACGAACAGCGAGCGGATCATGGCGGCAGCCTGCGGGGAGCGCAAAACCTTCGCAAACCAGCGCGACTCGACCCGCAGCGCGAGATCCATCGGCAGCTGCAGTCCCTCATAGACCACCTGCATGATGGCGCGCGCGGCCGGATAATTGTCGTAGGTCTCGCGCCGGTAGATCGCATTGGCGGCCGGGAACGTCATCATGCCGGCCTTGGAATAGACCGCCCCGCCCGGCAGGCGGAAATCCTCTCGGTCCCACGCCGCCTTGGCGGTGCCGGCGGTCCTGATCCAGTCCTTGGCGCCGTTGATCAGATCGGAAGCCGGCACGACCGCATCGACGAGCTTCATGGCCTTGGCTTGCGCCAGGCGCAGCTGCTCGCCCTTGAGCAGAAACTGCAGCGCATCGGCCGGCTTCAGCAGGCGCGCCACACGCTGCGTGCCGCCGGCGCCGGGGAAGAGCCCGATCTTGACCTCGGGCAGGCCGACGCGCGCCTTCTCGCCGTCGGTGGCGATGCGATAGTGACACGCCAGGCAAAGCTCGAAGCCGCCGCCCAGCGCCGTGCCGTTGATGGCCGCGACCCACGGCTTGCCGGAGGTCTCGATGCGGCGATAGAGCAGCGACAGCTTGCGGCTCTCCTCGAACAGCGTTGCAACCGCGGCTTCCTCGCCACGCGCCTTCGCCATGTCGGCGAACTGGCGGCTGTAGGTTTCCAGCATCGCAAGATCGGCGCCCGCGCAGAACGTCTCCTTGCCCGAGGTGATGACGGCGGCCTTGATCGCGGCCTCGCCCGCAACCTGCTCGACGATGGCGCCGAGCTCCTCGATGACCTTGAGATCGATCACGTTCATCGAGCGCCCTGGGCTATCCCAGGTCACGAGCGCAATGCCCTCGGCATCGGTCTCGAGCTTGAAATGGATGAAGCTCATTTATAGGGCTCGCCATCTTTGTGGGTGTAGCGCGCGCCGTCGTCGTCGCGCACGACCAGAAGATCGACATCCGGGTATTCGGCCCGCTCGTGCTTCGAGCGCGTGCCGATTTCGAGATAGACCGCCGGGCGATCGGTTCTGTTGACGAGATGATGCCCGTTCGGGATGCTCGCCTTGAAGCCCGCCGCGTCGCCCGGCTTGAGCAGTGTCTCGCCCTCGTTCTCGATCAGCACAACCTGCCCCTCGAGGATGTAGACCAATTCATCCTCCCGCGCGTGCCAGTGCCGCAGCGCGGAGGCCGCACCGGGTTGGAGCGTCGTGAGGTTGACGCCGAACTGGTCGAGGCCGGCGGCATTGCCCAACCGCTTGCGCTCGCGCCCGACGACCACCCGGTCGAACGGCGGCGGGTAACCCGTCCGGGTATCTATCGGAAGCTTGGCGATGTCGATCTTGGGCATGTTTGCCTGTGGTC
Organism: Xanthobacteraceae bacterium; assembly: GCA_036522235.1. Taxonomy (GTDB): domain Bacteria; phylum Pseudomonadota; class Alphaproteobacteria; order Rhizobiales; family Xanthobacteraceae; genus VAZQ01. The sequence continues at coordinate 4,895 of DATDGG010000497.1, read as the reverse complement.
CCTTTTCACCTCTCGTCGCAAGCCAGAGAAGCAGCAGAAAACCTTACACCCGTTCGATGATTGTCGCAGTCCCCATGCCGGCGCCGATGCACAACGTCACCAGCGCGGTCGAAAGGTTGCGCCGCTCGAGCTCGTCGAGCGCGATGCCGAGGATCATGGCGCCAGTCGCGCCGAGCGGATGCCCCATGGCGATCGCCCCGCCATTGACGTTGACCTTGGCGGGATCGAGATCGAACGCCTGAAGATAGCGCAGCACGACCGCGGCGAAAGCTTCATTGACCTCGATCAGATCGAGGTCGCTCATCGCCATGCCGGCTTTCTTCAGTACCTTCCGGGTGACATCCACCGGTCCGGTCAGCATCAGAGCGGGCTCCGAGCCGATATTGGCAAAAGCCCTGATCCGGGCGCGCGGCTTGATCTTGGCGGCGCGGCCGGCCGCGAGGTTCCCGAGCAAGACAGCGGCGGCGCCGTCGACAATGCCGGAGGAGTTTCCCGCGTGGTGGACATGACTGACGACCTCGATCTCGGGATGCGCCTGCACCGCAACCGCATCGAAGCCGCCCACCTCGCCCATCTGCACGAAAGATGGCTGCAACTGACCCAGCGACTGCATGGTCGTGCCGGCGCGCAGGTGCTCATCCTTGGCGAGGATGGTCAGCCCGTTGACGTCGCGGACCTGATGCACCGAGCGGGCGAAGCGACCCGCTTCCCAGGCGGCGGCAGCGCGGCTCTGGCTTTCGACCGCATAGGCGTCGACGTCGGCGCGGGAAAAGCCGTATTTGGTGGCGATCAAGTCGGCGGAAACGCCCTGCGGCATGAAATAGGATTTGAGCGCGATCGCCGGGTCAACCGGCCAGGCACCGCCGGAAGCGCCGATGCCGACGCGGCTCATGGATTCGACGCCGCCGCCGATGGCCATGTCGTGCTGGCCGGACATGATCTGCGCGGCCGCGAAGTTGACGGCGTCGAGGCCGGAGGCACAGAAGCGGTTGATCTGCACGCCCGGCACGCCGTTGCCGTAACCGGCAGTCAAGGCGGCGGCGCGCGCGATGTCGCCACCGGCCTCGCCCACCGGATCGACGCAACCCATGACCACGTCGTCGACCAGCGCAGGATCGAGCGCATTGCGCTCCCGGATGGCGGCGAGCGTCTGAGTGGCGAGACCGAGCGCGGTGACCTCATGCAGCGCGCCGTCGACCTTGCCGCGACCGCGTGGGGTCCGCAGATGATCGTAGATGAACGCATCCGGCATAAGGTCCTCCGTCAGAAAGCCGCGGCGGGCAATTCCATCACGCTCGCCGCGCCCGCCTTGATGCGGGCAAGGCGCAACGCCGTCTCCGGGAGCATCCGCTCGGCGAAGAAGCGGCCGAGGACGAGCTTGTCGCGCATGCGTGGCGCAGCAGCGTCCACCGCGAGCCTCGCCATCGCGGCCTCCGCGATTCGGCACCACATATGGCCCAGCACGAGCAGGCCCATCAGGTGCATGTAATCGGTGGCCCCAGCCCCCGCGTCGTCCGGCCGCGCCGGCGCGTTGTGCTTGAGCCACTGCGTCGCCTCGCGCAAGTGGCCAAATGCGACCGCGAGCGGGTCGACATAGGGCTTCATCGCCGCCTGGCCGTGCTGCTTGATATAATCCTGCACCTCGCCAAAGAACGCCTGCAGGGCGCGGCCATTGTCCTGCGCGAGCTTGCGCCCGACGAGGTCGAGCGCCTGAACGCCGTTGGCGCCTTCGTAGATCATCGTAATGCGCGCATCGCGCACGAATTGTTCCATGCCGTGCTCGGCCACATAGCCGTGCCCGCCGTAAATCTGCTGCGCCAACACCGCGTTGGCGAAACCGCGATCGGTCACCACGCCTTTGATCACCGGCGTCAGCAGGGCCATGTGATCGTCCGCCGCCTGGCGCGACGTCGCCTCGCCGGCCCGATGCGCCACGTCGTCTTGCAGCGCCGTCCACAGCAACAACGCACGGGCGGCCTCATTGAAGGCGCGCATCGTCATCAACATCCGGCGGATATCGGCATGCACGATCAACGGATCAGCCGGCTGGTCCGGGAATTGGGTACCGGCGAGCGCGCGCCCCTGCAGGCGATCCTTGGCATAGGCCGCGGCATTCTGGTAGGCGACCTCGGACACGGCCAAGCCCTGGACGCCGACGCCGAGCCGCGCCCCGTTCATCATCGTGAACATGGCATTGATGCCGCGGTTTTCCTCACCGATCAGCCAACCAGTCGCGCCGTCATAGTTCATCACGCAAGTGGCGTTGCCGTGAATGCCCATCTTGTTCTCGATCGAGCCGCACGAGACCGCATTTCGTGCGCCGAGCGAGCCGTCCGCATTGGGCAGCATTTTCGGCACGATGAACAATGAAAGGCCGCGGATGCCGGCGGGCGCGCCCTCACCGCGAGCAAGGACGAGGTGCACGATATTCTCCGCCAGGTCGTGCTCGCCTGCGGAGATGAAAATCTTGGTGCCGGTGATCCGGTAGCTGCCGTCGGCCTGCCTGACCGCCTTGGTGCGCAGGAGCCCGAGATCGGTCCCGCAATGCGGCTCCGTCAGGTTCATGGTGCCGGTCCAACGACCTTCGATCATCCGCGGCAGGTAGCTCGCCTTCTGCTCGGGCGTGCCATGGGTGAGGATCGCGGCGAGCGCGCCTTGGGTCAGCCCGCCATACATGGCGAAAGCCATGTTGGCGGAGCTCATGAACTCGTTGATCGCCACGGTAAAAAATCCGGGAAGGCCCTGTCCACCATATTCGGCCGGCGCCGATATGCCGATCCAGCCGCCATCGGCATATTGTCGAAAGGCCGATTTGAATCCCTCAGGAGTCGTGACGCTGCCATCATCGTGGCGCGTGCAGCCCTCCTGGTCGCCGCCGCGGTTGAGCGGCTGCGCCACCTGCTGGCAGAACTTGGCGGCTTCGTCCAGGATGGCGCCGGTGAGATCGGGCGTGATGTCGGCGAAGCCCGGCAGATTGTCGTAGCGCGCGATCTTGAGCACGTCCGTCAGCAGGAACATGACCTCGTCGACGGGAGCCCGGTAGATCGCCACGATCTCCTCCCTGGCTTGGCCAATCCCTGGCTTGGCCAGTCCCTGGCTTGGCCAGTCCCTGGCCTGGCCAGCGTCCGCACGGCACCGGCGCGCGCGGCCGGGCCAGCCGAAATATCGCAATGCCACCAAAGGCGCACGAAAAATTAACCGTCCATTTACCGTAACCCGCAAAAACTACGACCGAGGATAAAGGGCCGCGCGCGCCGTCCCCACCTGTCAGCCAGCACCGGTTCACAATGGGCGGCTCCGCTCTTCTCCCGTCGAACCGTGGATGCGGGCATGACATCTGGCGTTCCGTGGCAAGTCGAGGGCATCGGGCATGAGGCGCGCGAGGCCGCGCGCGAGGCCGCGCGCCGCTCCGGCATGTCGGTCGGCGAATGGCTCGACTCGGTCATCAGCGACTCGGCGCGAAACGAGACCGCCGAGGCCGCGCCATCCACCCGCGATGATGCCGCAGACCGGCGTGCGCCGCCCGGTCACGGCGACATCGGGGACGTCAAGGGTCGCCTCGACCATGTCGGCCGCCAGCTCGATCAACTTTCGCGCCTGAACGCCGGCCAAGCCTATCTGCGGCCGAATCTGCAGGACGACGAGCCCCCAGGCGAGCTCAGCGATGTCATTTCGCGGTTGGACCGGCGGCTCGATCAACTGATCACGTCGGGACGCCGTGCCAGCGAAGAGGTGGAGCAGCGCGCCGGCGCGGCCGGTCACGCGGGCACCCCGCATCGGGAACGCCCAGACCCACCGCCGCCCGCCGATCGATCCAAGTCCCTCGAGCAAGCCCTGACGGAGATCGCGGAGCGCCAGCGCGCGCTGCAGGCAGACGCCGCCCCACCCGTCGCCCGCCCATCGCCGCGCACCGAAACGCCGCCTGCTCCGCCGCCGCAGGATTTGTCCGGCCTCGAGCAACAGCTGCGCCAGGTCACGACGCGGATCGAGACGATGCGACCCTGCGGGGTCAATGAAGCGGTCGAGACGCTGCGCGACGACCTCGCCGAGATCGGGCTGATGCTCAAGGAAGCGATGCCGCGGCAGTCGATCGAGGCCCTGGAAACCGAGGTTCGCGGTCTGTCCGAGCGACTTCATCTCACGGGCAACCCTGATGCCACCGGCGCCGCCATTGCGGGGATCGAGCGCGGACTTGCCGAAATTCGCGATGCGCTGCACGCCCTGACGCCAGCGGAGAGCCTCGTCGGCGTCGAGGAAACGGTGCGGGAGCTGTCGCGCAAGATCGACCGCATCGCCAATGCCGAGGACCCGGCATCGATGCGGCAGCTCGAAGGCGCCATCGTCGGGCTGCGCGGCATCGCCACCCACGTGGCATCCGACGGCGCGCTCGCGAAACTCTCCGACGACGTCCGCGCGCTCGCCGCCAAGATCGACCAGATCGCGAGCTCCGCCAATAGCGGAGCCGATCTCCTTTCGACGCTCGAGCATCGCCTCTCATCGATGGCGGATGCACTTGAAGCGCGCCAGCCAGCGGTCGCCGCCGCCGTGCCGGGCGATCTCGACGCCGTCGTGAAGGGCCTCGCCGATCGACTTGAGCAACTTGGTTTGGCCCGCTCCGATCAGGCCGTGGTCGGCCAGCTCGAAGAGCGGATCACCAGCCTGGTCGAGCGGCTCGACACCTCCAATGCCCGCTTCGATCATCTCGAGACCATCGAGCGCGGGCTCGCCGAGCTGATGGCCGATCTCGAGCGGCAGCGCCGGTCCGAGCTCGATCGCATCGCCACGATGCCGTCGCCCGAGGTCACCTCGATACGGCAGGACGTGCAACAGACCAGGACTTCGCTCGAAACCGTACAGGGCGCGCTCGAGCAGCTGGTCGATCGTCTCGCCATGAT
>DATDGG010000496.1:0-5622 GCA_036522235.1 Xanthobacteraceae bacterium | reverse complement strand
ATAGAGGCCCGCGATCACCTCGCCGTTCAGGTCGACGACCTGGCAGCGCCCGTTGATGCGCAGGCCGGCCCGTGTGTCATGGATGACCGGCGTCGACCAGGCCGCGTAGAACGGCGGCTTGGCGATGGTGTAGAGCGGGCGCGGCTTGCCGAAGTCGAAGTCGCGGCCTTGCCCGACGAAGCCGTTGTAGCGCCCGACCGTCTCCTCGAGGTTCTCGGGCGGCATCGGGACGCGCTGGTATTTCATCTGGATCGATTTGGCGAGCTCGGCGACCGTGTCGGCGACGAAGAAGAAGCCGTTCTCGATGTCGACATTCGGCGGCTTCGGCTCCCATTTCTCGCGCTCGACCGCCGCTGCATCGAAGATCGCCCAGATCGCCCCGCCGCCATTGTGGCCGTCGCCGATGCCGGCCATGGCGGCGTTGATCCAGTTGTTGGGCTCGAAGCGCACGTTCTTGGCATTGAGGTAGCTGCCGTGGACGTAAGGGTCGACGCCCTTGTAGTTGTTGGCGGTGTATTGCCGCCCGGTCTCGTCGTAGAAACGCTTGCCCAGCATGTTCACCGTGATGACGTCCTGCCAGTCGGCGACCCGCAGGCCCGCGGCGCGCGCCTTGCCGAACATCGGGCTGCCCGGCATCCAGCGGAGGTTCACATAGCCGTATTGGCAGCCGATCTGTCCGGGCTTGGTCAGGCCCGAGCCGGTCTCGCTCGTGAAGTTGAACAGGCCCCACAGCGATGCGTTGATCGCCATGGCGGCCATCTCGCCGCTCGCGTCCTGGTTCGAATAGGGCATGCCGGCGAGCCCGCAATACTCTTCGGTCAGGCGCGGATCGAACATGCGGCGGAAATTCACGTTGCCGCTCGCGCCGCCGGTCGCGATGATGACCGCCTTGCGGGCGCGGATATTGAGCTTGGTGCCGTTGTTGTCGACCGCGATGCCCAGCACGCGACCCGATGTCGGCTCCTCGCGGTAAAGCGCGGTCATCCGGTGCTCGAGCAGATATTCGACGCCGGCCTTGCGCGCGGCCGCGTCGAGCGGCTGCATCAGGCCGTTGCCGGTCGACATGGTCATGCGCTGGGCGGGGGTCGCCGGCGCGCCGGTCTGAATCAGCGGCCAGTCCACTGGCGCGCAGTGCATGGTGCGCAGCACCGAACTGCCCACCGACGATCCGCCCTGCCGGTCCGGTGGCTTGTCGACATAGACGACGCCGTGGGCGCGCAGGAATTCGAAGGTGGCCGCGCTGTTGTCCGCGAAGGCGCGGATGATCTCGCGGTCGTTGTAGCGATAATCCGGGAAGCCGTTGGGCTGCACCACCGACCAGTCGGTCAGGTCCGCAAACACCAAGTCGGGCGTGTCCGCGATGCCGTAGCGCTTCTGCACGCTGGTGCCGCCGCCGAGCGGCATGTTGCCGCCGCTCACCCGCGCATGCCCGCCGACATGGGGCTCCGCCTCGACCACGATCACCGACGAGCCCGCCTCGCGGGCAACGATCGCGGCCGGCAGCCCGCAGGCGCCCGAGCCGATGATCACCACATCCGCCTCGCGCTGCCACTGCCGCGGCGGCTGTTGTGCCTGCGCGGTCGCGGGCGAGGCGAGCGCACCCGCCCCCAATGCAGCCGCGGTGCCGCCGCGGACCAGCAGCTCTCGCCGACTCAAGGTCATGAAAATCCTCCCGTCTTTTCTTTTGTCATGGCCGGCCCCAATCAAGCCAGGGGCATGCTTGTGACGGCCATCTGGGACAGGGATCGTACACCACAATTCCGGGTGCTGGGAGGGGACCATACGCGCGCCCCAACCGCCCGATGGTTCTTCCGCACCGAGGTGGTGTAGCCTCGGCTCAAATTCCCAACGGAAGCGAGGGCAGTCGTGCCTTACCGGAGCTTGATTGTTGCAATGGCGTTGATGGCGGCGCAGCTGACGGCGGTTGGCGGCGCGCGGGCGGAAGATGCGACGAGCTATCCGAACCTGAAGGGCCAATGGACCCGGCTTGTGGTTCTGGGCGCTCGCGGCCAGCCGTCATTCGATCAGACCAAATCCTGGGGACCCGGGCAGCAAGCGCCGCTCACGCCCGAATATCAGGCCATCTTCGAAGCGAGTCTCGCTGACGAAGCCAATGGCGGGTTAGGCAACAATGTCGGCCGCGCGCGCTGCGGCCCATCCGGCATGCCGCACATGATGGTCGCGTTCAGGGCGCTGGAATTCATCATCACGCCGGAGCGAACCTATATCTTGGTCGGCGACCAGGACCAGCCGCGTCGGGTCTTCACCGATGGGCGCGCCTGGCCCAAGGAGATCACGCCGACCTATGGGGGCTACTCCATCGGCCGATGGATCGCGGATGGCGATGGCCGCTACGGGGCGCTCGAGATCGAGACCCGCGGGTTCAAGGGGCCCCGCGTCTACGATTCGTCCGGCCTTCCGCTGCACTACGACAACCAGTCGGTCTTCAAGGAGCGCATCCACCTCGACAAGGCCGATGCGAATATCCTCCACGACGAGATCACCGTGATCGACAATGCACTGACGCGCCCCTGGACCGTCGACAAGCGCTATGTTCGCGATTCCGACCCGCTGGCGGAATGGTTTGAATCCGTTTGCGCTGAGTACAATGCGCAGATCTCCGTCGGCAAGGAAAACTACTTTCTGAGCGCGGACGGCTTCCTGATGCCCGTGCGGAAGAACCAGGAACCGCCCGACACGCGCTACTTCAAGCACACCACCAAGTAACGCGCCGGTTCGGAGCCTGCGCCTTCACCAACGCCGCGTTGGCCGGGCAATTCGCTTAAGACGATGCGGAGCTGAATTTCTGGCGATCGCGATTTTCGTGATGGCCAGCACATCCGCCCGCTCGGGCAGGAGCTATCGAGCTTCCGAGGGTCCGGGAAGGCCGGCCATCGAACCGAGGAGAGGCGTCATGGCGCGTTGGTCCGCGGCACAGCAGCAAGCGCTGTTCAAGCGCGTCGAGGATGGCTTCATCTTCAGGGAGCCCGGCCTGGTCCCGCATCATTATCTGGTCAGCGAGCGACAGAAAGCCGAGATCGAGGCGCTCATGCGAGCTCCGGTGGGGCGGCCGACCCCCCGGCACATCCTCGTCTTCGCGGCCGCGGGGCTCGGCCTCGGCATGCTCCCCGTGGGGCTCGAGGTGCTGTGGATGTGGGCGAACGGCGACCGCCAGCTCGACCAATGGGTCGGCTTGATCGCCTTGATGATCCTGCTCGGGGTTTTCGCCATTGCGAGCGGACGCTTTCGCTTGCACCGGATCGGCCCCGCGTTGGCGGGCGCCCGTTACACCGAGCAACGGATCACCTTTCGTGAACGGAACGAGGTCTATGCGAGGTCGCGGCCGCTATGGATGCTGATCGCGGCCGGGGTGGCGTGTGCGCTGGCCGCCGCCTGGGTGGTGATGATGTTGCTCGGGCCGGGTCATGTCCCGGCTTGGCCGATGAATCCGCCGACCCGTCTGGTGGCCTGGTTCGATGCCATCGTCATGGCGGCGCTCGCGGTCCGCCTTTTCCGTATGGCCCTTCTCAAGCTCGGGCGCGGGCTCACCAACGCCCGGCCATAGCTTGATAGACGTCCTGGGATGTTGTGCCGGCCGTGATCATGGCGGGCGCGGCCTCTCTGCGATCTCCATGTTGATCAAGTGGAGCCGATCGCATCCGTTGGTCGTGGCTCAAAAATCTGGCTTCGTTGCAGTCGGTAAGTTCCCTCCGGCGAGATCTGGGCTTTCGGCGCAGGCAGATTCCTGCAATTTGTCGGTGCCTTGTGAATTTATTCCACGCCGATAGGTTATGGTCGCCGACCAGGGGGTTGTGAAGACGCCCTCGTCCTCTACCGTAAACTGGAGCTGCAGCCCGTTGCCCTTGTAGCCAGGGTCGACGTCCGGTCCAATCCTAAAAGGCGGAGTGCGCCAATTCTTGGTGGCGACACGCTCCAATGCCTCTTTCGTGGCGTCGTAATCAAGCAGCCGATAACGTTCGACGACGTGCAGCGCCTTGGTGTATGGCGTGCCGTACAAATCAAGCATGGCAACCGGCCGGTCGGTCTTGATCCCCACGGTGTCTATTACCAACGTGTCGCCCTCGTAGTGGCCGACCGAATCCCCGTACCAGGACGGCGTCACCTGCGCCGGATGAGAGTGATTCATGCGTACGTGACGTACTTCATGATCAAATTCGTAGAGGATCGTGATCTTGTCCGGCCGCTGCAGAATTTGCGTTCCAACGTTCTCAAAAATGAACGGCACTCCTGAGGGCCAACACTCGATCCACGGTGTCGGGTGGCCCTTGCCGCTCAATTCGAGATCGCCATTCCATTTCACGATTTCCGCTGCATCGGACTTCAGAATTGGATTCGTGTAGTCGCCGGCCTGCTCGGTAGGGTGGTCCACCAGCACGGGTTTCGCTCCCGGCAGGCGCGGGCGGCCGTCGACGTCGAAAAGTTGCGTCCGCCGCGACCTATTCGTCACCGGACCCGGGCCTGACAACGGCAGCTCAAAGCCCGGGTAGAATGGGTGTGCCCACAAGCCGGAGAAATCCGGGATGACTGCGGCGCTTAGGGTACTGCTGTTGGCCGGCCAAATCGCAGGCGTCAGCGCTTGCCCTGAGACGGGCGTCGCAGTCGCTGCCGCCAACGTCACCAATAACAGCAACTCCCGCCGCTGCACTCTCATGCTTCCCTCCCTTTCGCGGTTCGACGGCCTCAGTTGCCACAATCTTGATTTTCGACCCTTGTGTCCAATGCATTTTTTTGGTCAAATTTCATGCATAAAGTGGAACAATCACAATGAACCTTCGATCACTGCGCACGTTTGTGACGACGGCGGAGTTAGGCGGCCTCGGCCGGGCCTGCTCTCGTTTGAACCTCAGTCAACCTGCGGCCTCACGTCAAATTCAAGGGCTGGAGGCTGACCTCGGCGTCACACTCTTCGAGCACGTGGGACGAGGTCTTCGACTAACCTCGCAAGGCGAAGATTTGCTGCAACGAAGCCGCCGGCTATTGGCGGATGCCGATTTGCTGGCCGAGCACGCGCGTGCGCTCAAAGGAGGTCAGTCCGGGACGTTGCAAGTGGCAGCGACGCCGCAAGTGATCGCAACATTACTTGCTCCCTTTCTGCCGGGTCATCGAAAGCGTCATCCAGGCGTTGAAGTTCGGCTGATCGAAGGAAGTGCATCGCAACAAATCAGGCGCCTTGAACGCGGAGAAGTTCAATTGACGATCATGCCCGCAGGCGGCGGGAAGTTCGCCCGCCGCCTGTTGTCAGCGGTCCACGCCTTGGCGGTGCTACTGAGGTCGCATCCGCTGAGCCGGCGCGCTGTAATCGAGGTCAAGGACCTCGCTGACGAGCCGCTGTTGCTTCTGCAGCGTGAATATGGGTCGCGAGCGTGGTTCGACGCAGCCTGTGAGCTGGCGCAGACACGGCCGCGCATTCTCATGGAATCCACCACCGCTCACACGGTCATTGAACTTGCCGCGGTCGGGTATGGCGTCGCAATTGTTCCATCAACCTCGATGATTCGAAATCCGCAACTTCGTGCGCTTCCGATTGTTCATCACGGCATCTCAATCGGGCAGTGGTCGACAATTTGCTGGGATCCGCAGCGATTTTTGCAACCCTATGCC
>DATDGG010000495.1:0-14386 GCA_036522235.1 Xanthobacteraceae bacterium | reverse complement strand
GAAGGCCGCATCGCGGCGGAGTGATCGCGCGCGCCTTGCCGCGAAGGGGACATGGATGCTAATCCGCGCCTCATGACCGCGGCAGCCATAGACAAAATCCGCAATTTCTCGATCGTGGCGCATATCGATCACGGCAAGTCGACGCTCGCGGACCGGCTGATCCAGCTGACCGGCGCGATTTCCGACCGCGAGATGGTCGAGCAGGTGCTCGATTCCATGGATATCGAACGCGAGCGCGGCATCACCATCAAGGCGCAGACCGTGCGGCTCAACTACCGGGCGAGCGACGGCCAGGACTATGTGCTCAACCTGATCGACACGCCCGGCCACGTCGATTTCGCCTATGAGGTCAACCGGTCGCTCGCGGCCTGCGAAGGCTCGCTCCTGGTCGTAGACGCCTCGCAAGGCGTCGAGGCGCAGACCTTGGCCAATGTCTACCAGGCGATCGACAACGGGCACGAGATCGTGCCGGTGCTCAACAAGGTCGACCTGCCGGCGAGCGAGCCCGACAAGGTCAGGCAGCAGATCGAGGACGTGATTGGGCTCGACGCCTCGAACGCCATCCTGATCTCGGCCAAGACCGGCCAGAACGTGCCGGAGGTGCTGGAAGCGATCGTCCATCGCCTGCCCGCCCCCAAGGGCGACCGGGAGGCGCCCCTCAAGGCGCTCCTGGTCGACAGCTGGTACGACACCTATCTCGGCGTGGTGGTGCTGGTGCGTGTGGTCGACGGCTTGCTGCGCAAGCACCAGCGCATCCGCATGATGCGCACCCACGCGGTCTACGACGTCGAGCGGGTCGGCGTGTTCACGCCGAAGCTCAAGGAAACCGACGAGCTCGGCCCCGGCGAGATCGGTTTCATCAATGCCTCGATCAAGGAGGTGGCCGACACACGCGTCGGCGACACCATCACGGACGACCGCAAGCCCACGGCAGCGCCGCTGCCGGGTTTTCGTCCGGCGCAGCCGGTCGTGTTCTGCGGCCTGTTTCCGGTCGACGCGGCCGAGTTCGAGAACCTGCGCGCCGCGATCGCCAAGCTGCGCCTCAACGACGCGAGCTTCACCTATGAGATGGAGACGTCGGCTGCGCTCGGCTTCGGCTTTCGCTGCGGCTTTCTCGGCCTGCTGCATCTCGAAATCATCCAGGAGCGGCTGGCGCGCGAGTTCAACCTCGACCTGATCGCGACCGCGCCCTCGGTGATCTACCAGATCGAGCTCAACAGCGGCGAAGCGATCGAGATTCACAATCCGGTCGACATGCCGGACCCGATGCGCATCCGCGAGATCAAGGAACCGTGGATCCAGGCCACCATCCTGACGCCGGACGAATATCTGGGCGCGATCCTCAAGCTCTGCCAGGAGCGCCGCGGTTCGCAGATCGATCTCAACTATGTGGGCAACCGCGCCATGGTGAAATACGACCTCCCCCTCAACGAGGTCGTGTTCGACTTCTACGACCGGCTCAAATCGGTGTCGAAGGGCTATGCGTCGTTCGACTATCATATTTCCGACTACCGCGCGGCCGACCTCGTGAAGCTGCAGATCCTGGTCAATGCCGAGCCAGTCGATGCGCTGTCCATGCTGGTCCACCGCGCGCGCGCCGACTTCCGCGGCCGCGGCATGGTGGAGAAGCTCAAGGAGCTGATCCCGCCGCACATGTTCCAGATTCCGATCCAGGCCGCGATCGGCGGCAAGGTGATCGCGCGCGAGACCGTGCGCGCCTTCCGCAAGGACGTCACCGCCAAATGCTACGGCGGCGACGTGACGCGCAAGCGCAAGCTTCTGGAGAAGCAGAAGGAAGGCAAGAAGCGCATGCGCCAGTTCGGCAAGGTGGACATCCCGCAAGAGGCGTTTATCGCGGCGCTGAAGGTCGACGTGTGAAGCAGGGCGTGGCGCCCCCCTCCCCCGTCAACACTCAGCGCGCCGGAAGTGCCGCTACCGCCTCCACCTCGGCCAGCGCGCCGACTGATTTCAACCTGCTGACCATCGGCCATTCCAACCTGCCGGCCGAGCGCTTCATGGCGCTGCTGAAGGGTGCCGCCGTCACCGCCATCGCCGACGTGCGCTCGGTTCCGTTCTCGCGGCGGTTTCCGTGGTTCGCAGGCGAGGCGCTGGCGGCGCGCCTGCAAGGTGCGGGCGTCGCCTATCTGCCGCTCGGCGAGGCGCTGGGCGGCCGGCCGCGCGATCCGGCGCTTTATTGCGATGGCGTCGCCGACTACGAGAAGATGGCGGCGACGCCGCCGTTTTGCGCCGGCCTCGATCGGTTGGGCGAAGCGATGGCGCGCTATCGCCTGTGCGTCATGTGCGCCGAACGCGAGCCGCTCGATTGCCACCGTTGCCTCCTGGTCGGACGTGCGCTGGCGGAACGCGGGCTGGCGCTCGGACATATTCTGGTCGACGGTACGATCGAGCCGCACGCCGCTACCGAGGAACGTCTGCTAGGACACCTCGGTGGATCGGTCGATCTGTTCGCCAGCGGGGCGGACCGCCTGGCCGAGGCCTATCGTCGCCGCGCCCGCAAGGTCGCGGCGCATTTCAAGGCGTGACGGCGCGGCGAGAATTTTAATTCGACAGCCCTTCGGTGCGGCGTAAACTCTACCGTGGGGGTGCTGCGTTGGATTCGGAAAACCCGGCATGATTTCAAGGATTGAAGCGCGACCGCAGTCCGGATTCGGGACGGGAGCGATGCTGGCGCCGCTTGCATTCGCACTCGCTCTGCTCGGCGCACGGGCCGCAGGCGCGCAAGATTTGGGCACGCTCGATCCCAAGCCATTGCCGCCGCTCGCCAAACCCGACGATCCCAACAATCCGGCCAAGGAATTGTTCGGCCGCAAGACCGCAGCGGCGCCGCTCAAGCCGGAGGTGCTCGGATTCTATGCCCGCGGCTGCCTCGCCGGCGCCCGGGCGCTGCCGATCGACGGACCCCATTGGCAGGTCATGCGGCTGTCGCGCAACCGCAACTGGGGTCATCCAACCCTGATCAATTACATCGAGCGCCTGTCCGAACGCGGCGCCAAGGTCGGCTGGCCCGGGCTCCTGGTCGGCGACATGTCACAGCCCCGCGGCGGCCCCATGCTCACCGGTCATGCGAGCCATCAGATCGGCCTCGACGCCGACATCTGGCTGCGCCCGATGCCGAACCACGAGCTCACCCGGCAGGAGCGCGAAGAGATGTCGGCCACCATGGTGGTAGCGGACAGCCGCAAGGACGTCGATCTGAACGTCTGGACCCCGGCGCATTTCGCCATCATCAGAGCGGCGGCGGACGACCCGCTGGTCGAGCGCGTGTTCGTCAATGCGGCGATCAAGAAGAAGCTCTGCCAAGCGGCCGGGACCGATCACGCCTGGCTGCAGAAGGTGCGGCCGTACTGGGAGCACGACTACCATTTCCACGTCCGCATCAAATGCCCGGACGACAGCCCCGAATGCAAGCACCAGGACCCGGTGCCCGCCGGCGACGGTTGCGGCAAGGAGCTCGACTGGTGGTTCAGCGATGCGGTGCTGCATCCCAAGCCCCCGCCCGAGCCCGAGAAACCGCGGCCGCCGATCAAGATGGCCGACCTGCCGCAGGCTTGCCAACAAGTGCTGGCGGCGCCGTAGAGCATCAACCCGCGCTGAACAGCGGGGCCTCGACCAGGCCGAGCGCGAGCGCAAGGACGAGCGCGCAAGCCGCGACCACGGCGGTGTAGCGCAGCGCCTTCTCATCGGGCGCCCGCATCAGGATCGGCAGCCCGGTGCGCAGCAGATAGATCCCATAGAGGCCGAAAATGACCAGAAAGCTCAAGCCGGGGACGATCAGTGCAACGCCGGCGAGCCAAACCGGCGTGTAAGAATAGACCGCAAGCTTGAGGGCGCCAGGGAAATCCTTTTGCGCTCTGAAGCGCGGGGCGAGCGCATCGATGATGAGCGCAACGACGTAGACAGTCGCAAAGCCGGACAGATAGATGACGAGCGCCCCGGCAAGGCTCGGCAGGATCGGCGCATACCAGCCGACCAGCGATGCGCCGATGAAATGCGCCAATGCCGGAACGAGCCCCAGTATCGCGACATAGTGAACGAACAGTACCGCGGCTTCGCCCTTCTCCTGGGCGATCACCGGCCATTCGCTGTGCGGCGCCAACAGGATCGCCTTGATGCGGAAGAGCAATTCCATCGCGATTCCCCCTGCCCGCACTTTCGCCCAACAGCAAAGCGCGATCAATGCCAGGCGCAACCCTTCAAGTTGCCATGCGCGGGCATAGCCCGCGAAGAGCATCAGGGCGTTTACGCCCGTCTTCGCGGGCTATGCCGTGAACGCCCTGATGTCCCGCGCATGACAAAGGGGGCCAGATGCTCTAGTGTACCGATCGCGGCCCACGGCGCGCCGTAAGCGCGTCCTGCCGGCCCGGAACGGCGCTTCCGGGGCGGTCGCTTCACAACAACAGGGCTCGTCGAGCTCGGCGGCCGGCTGCGCGCGGCTGCCATCCGTGCAGGAGCGCCATCATGTTGAACCGTATCTCTGCCATCTTGGTCGCCGTGGTCGTGCAGGCGGCCGCAACCGCCGGCCTGCCGAGCGCCGCGCACGCCCAGGACAAGAGCATTCTCGTGTTTGCCGCGGCCTCGATGAAGGAGGCGCTCGACAGCGTGAATGCCGCTTTCACCAAGGCGCAGTCCATCAAGGTCACGTCGAGCTACGCGGCTTCGTCGGCGTTGATGAAGCAGATCGAAGGCGGGGCGCCCGCCGACATATTCGCCTCCGCCGATCTCGATTGGATGGATTACGGGTCCAAGAACAAGCTGATCAAGGACGAGACCCGCATCAATCTGCTCGGCAACAAGCTGGTCCTGATCGCCCCCAAGGACTCGAGCCAAGTCCAGGTGATCATCGGGCCGGGATTTGACCTCGCCAGGCTCGCGGGTGACGGCCGCATCGCGACCGGCGACGTCCGCGCGGTGCCGGTCGGCCTCTACGCCAAGGCGGCGCTGGAGAAGCTCGGCGCCTGGAGCGCGGTCGAGCCGAAAATGGCCATGACCGAGAACGTGCGCGTCGCGCTGACCTTGGTGGCGCGCGGCGAGGCCAAGCTCGGCATCGTCTATTCGACCGACGCGAAGGTCGAGCCGGGCGTCAAGGTGATCGGCATCTTCCCGGAGGATTCGCATCCCCCGATCGTCTATCCGGTCGCCGCCACCAAGCAGGCGAAGCCCGAGGCGAGCCAATATCTCGACTATCTGCGCTCCTCCGCCGCCAAGTCCACGTTCGAATCCTACGGCTTCAGCTTCCTGGCCCGGCCGGCATCTTGATCGACGCAATTGCTCGACCTTTCCCCCGATGAATGGATCGCGATCCGCCTGTCGTTGCGGATCGCCATCGTGGCGACGCTCGTCGCCTTGCCGTTCGGCATCGCCACCGCGTGGCTGCTGGCGCGCAAGTCGTTCTGGGGCAAGACCCTGCTCGACGGCCTGGTGCATCTGCCGCTGGTCCTGCCGCCGGTGGTGACCGGCTATCTGCTGCTCATCTCGTTCGGCCGGCGCGGTCCGATCGGCGCGCTGCTCGCCGATCATCTCGGCATCGTGTTCTCGTTCCGCTGGACCGGCGCGGCGCTCGCCTGCGGGGTCATGGGATTTCCGCTGATGGTGCGCCCGATCCGGCTCGCGATCGAGGCCATCGATCGCCGCCTGGAGGAGGCCGCCGCCACGCTCGGCGCCAACCGTGTCTGGGTGTTCGCGACCGTCACGCTCCCGCTGGCGCTGCCGGGCCTCATCGCCGGCTTCGTGCTCTGCTTCGCCAAGGCGCTGGGCGAGTTCGGCGCTACCATCACCTTCGTGGCCAATATTCCGGGCGAGACGCAGACGATCTCGGCGGCCATCTACACCTTCACCCAGGTGCCGAGCGGCGACGCCGCGGCGGGGCGCCTGGTGCTGGTGGCGATCGTCATCTCGCTCGCCGCGCTGGTTGCCGCCGAAGGGCTGTCGCGCCGCGCCGGCATGCGGTTTCACGGTGAATAGCATGCTCGCCGTCGACGTCGAGAAACGGCTGGGGGATTTTTCCCTGACCGCGCGCTTCCAGAGCGCAGGCGGCGTGACGGCCGTCTTCGGCCCCTCCGGCGCCGGCAAGACTACGCTCACCAATATGATCTCCGGATTGATCGCCCCCGACCACGGTCGTATCGCAATCGATGACGCCGTGCTGTTCGATTCCAAAAATCACATCAACCTGCCCCCGCATCGCCGGCAGATCGGCTACATCTTTCAGGAGGGCCGGCTGTTTCCCCATCTCAGCGTCAGGCACAATCTCGACTATGGGCGGCGGATGCGCGGCCTGCCGCCGGACGGCGCAGAGCTTGAACGCATCGTCCGCCTGCTCGACATCGGCAACCTCATCGACCGGCGGCCCGGCAAGCTTTCGGGCGGCGAGCGCCAGCGCATCGCCATCGGCCGCGCCTTGCTGATGCGCCCTCGCCTGTTGTTGCTGGACGAGCCGCTGGCCTCCCTCGACGTCGCCCGCAAGCGCGAAATCCTGCCCTATCTCGAACGCCTGCGCGACGAGGTCGGGGTGCCCATGGTCTATGTCAGCCACCAGGCGGCCGAGCTTCGGCGGATCGCCACCTCCGTAGTGCGGCTGGAAGCCGGGCGGGTCACGGCGTCCGGCGGCATGGAAGTCCTCGACGCGGCGGATGCCGACGCGGCCTTGTGATTTAATTAATGATCGCGGAACGGATCGAGCCGGCGCGCGAGCTTCTTGATACGGTCCTTGAAGCGCGGCGGGGGTTCCGGTTCCTCCGGCAACCGCAACCCGACCGCGCTGACGCGATCATGGGCGACGTCGTGGGCCACGAGCTCGATCGGGCCAAGCGGCAACACGTCGCCCGCCTTCGGCACCCGTGCGAGCTGCCCGGCGAAATAATCCGCGAGCGCCGTCGCCGTGTCCGCGGGTGCAATCGAAAGCCCGTAGATTTCCGCAACCGCTCCGAGCGTCACCTCGCCGGAGACGAAAAAATCTCCGAGCAGATGCGGATCTGGCCTTGCCGGCGGCGGCATGTCGACAAAGAAGCGATCGAGCGCTTGCGCCTTTTCGGGCGGCGCCAGCAAATAGATATAGTCGCCCTGGCGAACCGGGTCGGCTTCCCCCGGCGTCAGGATGCGTTCCTCGCGCACCACCAGCGTCGGCCGCGCCCAGGACGGCACCAGGCGCCGCCGCAGATAGGGACTGTTGGCACCGAGCGGATAGCCGACGATTTCCTGTGCCAGCTGTCCCGGCAGATCGAGCTCGACCCGGCGCGGCAGTGGATCGTGGCGCGGCAGCGCAATGTGCAGGCGCCGCGCCGCAGCCGCGACCGTCCAGCCTTGCACCAGCAGCGACACCAGCACCACCACGAAGCCGACATCGAAGAAGAGCTGCGCCTTGGGCAGGCCGACCAGCAACGGCATCGAGGCGAGAAATATCCCGACCGCGCCGCGCAGCCCGACCCAGGCCATGAACAGCTTCTCCCGCCAGGAAAACCGGAAGGGCGCGAGACAGACGAAGACGGCGGCCGGGCGGGCGATGACCATCAGCGTCGCGGCAACCGCGAGCGCCGGCAATGCGTGCTCGGCCAGCCGGTCGGGCGACGCCAGCAGGCCGAGCAGCACGAACATCACGATCTGGGCAAGCCAGGTGAGCGCATCGAGAAACACAACCACCGTGTTGTGGGCGCGCGTCGGCCGGTTGCCCACCACCAGGCCCGCCAGATAGACGGCCAGAAAGCCCGAGGCATGCACGAACGAGGCGAGGCCGAAAATCACCAGCGCGCTGGTGACCACGAACGGTGCATGCAGGCCCTGCGCCAGGGCAAGCCGGTTGAGCGCGCGCACGATCGTGCGCCCGCCGAAAACGCCCAAGACGGCGCCCAGCACGGCCTGCGCGGCGAGCGTGCCGAGGACATGCTGCCATGAGCCTTCGCCGCTGAACAAGAACTCGATCAGCACGATGGTGAGGAAGACCGCGAACGGATCGTTGCTGCCGGATTCGACCTCGAGCATCGCGCTGACGCGCGGACGCAGGCGCAGCCCACGGGCATGGACCAGAAAGAACACAGCCGCCGCGTCGGTCGAGGCCACGACCGCGCCGACCAGCAGCGCCTCCCCCCAGCCGAGACCGAGCATGTATTTGGCCGCCGGCGCAGTCAGCGCTGCGGTCAGCAAGACCCCGATGGTGGCGAGCACGAGCGCGGGCGCAAGCACGCTGCGGAAGGTCGCAAACCGCGTGCGCAAGCCGCCGTCGAACAGGATCAAAGCGAGCGCGATCGAGCCGGCCAGATAGGTGGTGTGGACGTCATCGAACTTGATGCCGCCCGGCCCCGCCTCGCCGGCCAGCATGCCGAGGATCAGGAACACCAGCAGCAGCGGCGCCCCGAACCGCATGGCGATGAGGCTCGACAGGATGCCGGCCAGCACCAACAGCGCGCCGAGCAGGATGCCGATACTGACGGTATCGAGAGAAGCCATTGCGCTCACTGATCTGCCGGCTCGTGCCGGACGGCAAAATGGCATGCCGGCCACGGGGCACGCAAACCATCGCTGCACCGCCTGGGCGCGCCCTACAGCGGAGGCCACAAATCAGCTAAACGGGGCCATGCGATTTCCCGCGCCGCTCATCCCCGCAACGCTGATCCGACGCTACAAGCGCTTTCTGGCCGATGTGGCGCTTCCTTCGGGCGAGACCATGACGGTGCATTGCGCCAATCCGGGGTCGATGCTTGGGCTTGCGGCGCCGGGCGCGCGGGTGTGGCTGTCAAGATCCGACAATCCCAAGCGCAAGCTCAGCCACAGCTGGGAGCTGGTCGAGGTCGATCTCGGCAGCGGCCTTGAGCTCGTCGGCATCAACACCACAAACCCGAATGCGCTCGCCGCCGAGGCCATCGCGGCAGGCCGCATTCCGGAGCTTGCCGGCTACGCGCGCGTGCGCCGCGAGGTGAAATACGGCAGGAATTCGCGGGTGGATTTCCTGCTCGAAGATGCGGCCCGCCCGCCCTGCTATGTGGAGATCAAGAACGTCCATCTGATGCGCGAGCGCTCGCTCGCCGAGTTTCCCGACGCGGTGACCAAGCGAGGCGCCAAGCATCTCCTGGAGCTCGCCGACATGGTGGCGGCGGGCGCCCGCGCGGTCATGCTGTTCCTGGTGCAGATCGCCTCGGCCGAGCGCTTTGCGCTTGCCCGCGACATCGATCCGAATTACGGGGCGCAATATGATCTGGCCCGCGCCGCCGGCGTCGAGGCGGTGGCGCACCGCTGTCGGCTGACCCACGCGGGCATCGAGGTGGCCGAGCCAATCGCGATCGTCGACTGAGCAGGACAGACCCCAGAGCCGAGCGCGACTTCGGTCGCCAGGGGCCAGCGGGAGAGTCCAGCGCCTCGACCCAACGTGGCTTGGCAAGGCAAGGCTTCGAGCCGTCCGGGACGCTGGGCGGCTCACCTGCTTTTGGGTTACGGCCTCGATAGGCTTTCGCACCGAATGGAATTTTTCGTTTGCTCCACGCAACACCATCCTACCGAATTCCGTCGAGAACTCTGCATCTTCAATTAGGAGGCCCAGCTGGGATTGTTGCATTTGTTTGTTTGATCACGTCTAAAAATTAACCATGCTTTGTGATCTCGCGCTGATGACAGCCCCATACCGTCGAGTGTGGGTCCGCAGTGCTACTCGTCAATCGCCGATAGGAGCGGACCATCGGCGATTGAGGAGAGCTATCATGAGGAGGCTATTGCTCGGAAGTGTCGCGCTCGCGGCACTCATGGGCACTGATGCTGCGATGGCGGCTGATTTGGTACTGAAAGCCAGGCCACCCGCCCCGCCGGTTCCATACTCTGACTGGACGGGGGTCTATGTCGGCATCGAGGGCGGCTATGGCTGGGGCAATGATTCGTTTGGCTTTGGCGGCCAGACAACCACTCGCGGCCCGCGCGACTTTATCACTCTCACAAAGCCCCTCGATCCGTTCGGTACGCGGGTGTTCGATCTGCCGCTGGTGATACCAGCCCTCGATTCGATCAAGACGAAGGGCTTTCTGTTCGGCGGGTTCTTCGGCGCACAGACGCAGATGGGCCTTTGGGTGTTCGGCCTCGAAGGCGACTTCGACGGCGCGGACATAAAGGGCTCGGGAAGCTCGACCGTCATCACCCATAGTACGACAGCGGCACAGCCATTCGCGACCACCACTTTCTCTTTCCCTGGACCGCCCCCCTTTACGACCACTACCACGAGCTTTGGGCCAGTGTTCAATCCCGGTGCAATCTCTACAACGACCAGCACTCTCTCGGTCGACCGGAAGATCGATGAGCTGGCTTCTGTACGCGGCAAGGTTGGCTACACGCCGTGGGAGTGCCTGATGCTGTACGGCACCGGCGGTCTTGCGCTCGCCCATCAAACCACTGACATCGCGTTCAACCAGACAACCACCGGACTGATGATCGGGACCGACAGCACGGGTTTCCACACCGCGCCGACGATCCCCTTCACGACATCGACCTCAGCTACCGCATCAAACGGTGCCGTGCTCTTTGGTTGGGCGGCCGGCGGAGGGCTCGACTACAAGGCTACGCAGAACTTGATCCTCGGCGCCGAGTACCTGCACTACGACTTCGGCAAGGTCGGGTTCTCGCTCAACAACTCCGGCGGCGTGTCGCTTGCTGGTAGCGGCAAGACGACAGTCGATGCGATCAAGGGCAGGATCAGCTGGCTGATCAACTAGGTCTTTATGTTCCCATAAGAACGCCAGAAGCCCGGCGCCCGCCTCCGTCATCCAGGAAAGGCGCCAGGCTCTTTTCTTGTTCAGTCGCATTACAACATCGGCGACGCCGTGGGTGCGCGCTCTCAGTCGGCGACGTGGCGAACCGGGGTCGCATCGCCAAAGGCGTCCACATTCATCACCGTCGCTTGGTGACACGGCTCACAGCTCACAGCTCACAGGTCACAGAGATCGAGCGCACGCCGTTGGCGCGCATATTCGCCAATGCCATCGGAATTGCCGGCGCGGCTGATCGAGGCATTTACGAGACCCTTGGATCAATCGCTCACCGCGAGCATCAGGAGACGGCCGTTTGTGCTAGCGGTCGGTCTCACAGCCGAGCCGAATTGAGCCAAGCACTGTAGATCATTCAAATGCTCCAGGGAGAAAAGCGCTTCATCTGGGGTGACCTTAGGAGACTTTGAAAGCTCGCCTTGCATGCTGGAATCGGGCGGGACTGTTTTAATCGCTCGCCTACCACTTCCCGGAGCACCAAGGCATCCAATGGATCGAATACCTTCAGCAGTTCAATCAGAGAAGGACGAACCAGGTTCGTCGGCCAGCCGTTACGCACCGCAATGGCCCCCGGCTTGGACCCAAACCTGGCCCCAAAGCGGCGGACTGAGGATGGCGGAGCGAACGTGTCAACCCCTGGCACATGCGGAAAACCATGGTTAAATGGTCGTACTTGACCAAGGGGGAAGAGTACCGACGCATGAGCTATGTGGACGCGGCCCTGGCGCCGCAACGCAAGACCGGCCAGATCAAGCTGCACGGACCGGCTGCTTTCGAGGGCATGCGCCGGGCCGGCCGCCTGGTCGCCGAATGTCTCGACATGCTCACCGAAGAGGTCAAGGCCGGCGTCCCGACCGACCGGATCGACGCCCTGGTCTTCGAGTTCGCCATGGACCACAAGGCGACGCCCGCAACCCTCATGTACCGCGGCTACCGCAAATCCACCTGCACCTCGGTCAATCACGTGGTCTGTCACGGCATCCCGGGCGACAAGCCGCTCAAGGACGGCGACATCGTCAATGTCGACGTGACCCTGATCCTCGACGGCTGGCACGGCGATTCGAGCCGCATGTACACGGCAGGCGCGATCCCGCGCCGGGCCGAACGGCTGATCGAGATCACCTATGAGGCGATGATGCGCGGCATCAAGGTGATCCGGCCGGGCGCCACCTCGGGCGATATCGGGGCTGCCATCCAGAGCTTTGTCGAGGGCCAGCACATGAGCGTGGTGCGCGACTTCTGCGGCCACGGCCTCGGCCGCCTGTTTCACGACGAGCCCAACATCGTCCATGTCGGGCGGGCGGGCGAAGGCATTGTGCTCAAGCCCGGCATGTTCTTCACGGTCGAGCCCATGATCAATCTCGGCCGGCCGCACGTGAAGGTGCTCTCCGACGGCTGGACCGCGGTCACCCGCGACCGCTCGCTCTCCGCCCAGTTCGAGCATACGGTGGCGGTGACCGAGAGCGGGGTCGAGATTTTCACCTTGTCGCCGCGTGGGCTCGATCAGCCGCGTAGCGCCGCCGGCACTGCGGATTGATCCAGACGCGATGCGGCCCCCCAGGACGGTGCGAAGCGCGGAAGCCTTCGGGCGCGTTCGGCTCTCGCAGTCCTTCTTCATGCGGGACTTCCTGTTCAGCGAGATCGCCGCCATTGAAGGCTTCGCGAACCTGCCCGACGATCCAGAGCTCGCGATCGCCGCCGGACGCGGCCTGTGCGAGCACCTGCTGGAACCCCTGCAGGCGACCTTCGGTCGCCTGGCGATCCGCTCCGCGTACCGGTCGCCGGCGGTGAACGCCTATGGCAACGCGCAGGGGCTCAACTGCGCTTCGAATGCGCGCGATCTCGC
This sequence comes from Xanthobacteraceae bacterium, assembly GCA_036522235.1. Classification (GTDB taxonomy): domain Bacteria; phylum Pseudomonadota; class Alphaproteobacteria; order Rhizobiales; family Xanthobacteraceae; genus VAZQ01. Next base: position 1,786 of record DATDGG010000495.1, on the reverse strand, counting down.
CCGCCACATCTGGGATCGCCGCGACCGCGACGGCATGGGCGCCATGGCCTGCATCGTGGTGCCCTGGCTGGTGGATCGCCTGGCGGGCGGCACGTCCTGGCAGGCCATGGCGTGGTGGATTCACGACCACCTGCCCTATAGCGAGCTGCAGTTCTTCCCCAAGCTCTGTGCGTTCAATATCGGCTGGCACGAGGTGCCAAAGCGCACGATCTACAGCTTCATCCCGCCGCGCGGATACCTGACCAAGCCCGGCTTCGACAATTATGCCGGTGATCACAGCCGTTTCTACGCGGGATTTCCGCGCCGGGTCGGGGCGCGCCGCCCGCGCTCCGCGGTTGCATCCTGAGGCCGCTCGATTGATCATGGGCGTTCACTGATCGCGGGCGCGAGGGGCGGGACATGACGGGCGAGCGAGACAGCAAGGAGCCATCCGCGGCGCCTGCCAAGCCGCCGCACTATCACGGCCATCGCGAGCGGCTGCGCGAGCGCTTCCTCGACGGCGGCACCGCGGCGGTGACCGACTACGAGCTCCTCGAGCTCGTGCTGTTTCGCGCGTTGCCGCGGCGCGACGTGAAGCCGCTCGCCAAGGACCTGATCGCGCGCTTCGGCTCGTTCGCCGAGGTCATCAGCGCGCCGCCGGAACGGCTCGCCGAGATCAAGGGCCTGGGCGAGGCCGCCATCACCGAGCTCAAGATCGTGCAGGCGGCCGCCCAGCGACTCGCCCGCGGCCAGGTGCAGAACCGCCCGGTCCTGTCCTCATGGTCGAGCGTGCTCGACTATTGCCGCACCGCCATGGCGTTCGCCGACAAGGAGCAATTGCGCGTGCTGTTCCTCGACAAGCGCAACAAGCTCATCGCCGACGAGCTGCAGCAGGAAGGCACCGTCGATCACACTCCGGTCTATCCGCGCGAGGTGGTCAAGCGCGCGCTGGAACTCGCCGCGACCGCGGTTATTCTGGTGCACAACCATCCCTCAGGCGATCCGACGCCGTCGCAGGCGGACATCGCGATGACGCTTGAGATAGCAACCGTGGCGAAGCCGCTCGGCATATCGGTGCACGACCACATCATTGTCGGGAAGCAAGGCCACGCCAGCCTGAAGGGCCTAAGGTTGATCTAGACTGGCGGTGTCCTCTCTCGCGGCAGCGCACGAGACTAGGCCCGGATCAGATAGTTGCTTTGTCCTCATGCGAAGCTTTTTTCAGACGATTTGGATCCCCCGCAAGGATTCTGCGAAGGCTCCGTTTCAATTGACCGAGGGAGTCAACAGGGCGATCGGTTCGATGATATCAAGGGTCGCGCCTGACGTGTCGTTTGCGCGAAGCGTCTTGTCGCCGAAATAGATGCGCAGACCCGCTAACACCCGATGGTCGAACCGATTCGCGGCTTGAGATGAAACCGAGGCGTCTGCGCTCGATGTTATTGCGCCCGTAGATTGGCCGCGCGGATGACCTTGCCCCATTTCTCCAGCTCGAATCTGAGCTGCGCGTCGAACTGCTCCGGAGTGTTCGCGAGCGGGTTGAAGCCGAGCGACGATAGCTGTTCCCGGACGTCGGCCAGTGCCATGATGTTGGCGACTCCGCCGTGCAATAGCGCGACAATGTCTTTCGGCGTGCCGGCCGGGACGAACATGCCGACCCATCCGGTTCCAGAGCCCGGCGTAAGAAGAACAGGCCAGGCCGACGTGTACGAAAACCGATTCTCAGAGTGTGAAGCTCGCCTCACGGAGGAGGATCTCGTCGAGGTCGAGCGCACCTTCAATGTCATGATCCATGCCGAGCTGCGCC
>DATDGG010000494.1:0-14979 GCA_036522235.1 Xanthobacteraceae bacterium | reverse complement strand
GCGCAAATCTCCAGCGACGACCTGGCGCAGGCGCTCATGGGACTGCTGCCCTGGGGGCTGCGCCGTCAGCTGGAGGCCGCGGCGCCGACGCATTTCGCCGCCCCTTCCGGCTCGTCGGTGGCGATCGACTATCAGGCGGAGGGCGGCCCCAAGCTCGCGATCCGGGTGCAGGAATTGTTCGGGCTCGATCGCCATCCGAGCGTGGCCGGCGGCAAGGTGCCGCTGGTGATCGAGCTGCTGTCGCCCGCGCACCGGCCCGTCCAGGTGACGCGTGACCTGCCGGGCTTCTGGCGCGGCAGCTACGCGGCGGTCAAAGCCGAGATGAAGGGCCGCTACCCGCGCCATCCCTGGCCCGACGATCCGCTCGCCGCGCCGGCCACGCGGAGGGCCAAGCCGCGCGGGGAATAAGCCAAAAGAGCATGATCGCTGGCGAAAACGTTCTGTGCGCACAGCGTTTCACTCCCTCGCCCCGCAGGGGAAGGGTGGAAGAGGGGGCTACGACATCTTCGTATTGCACGGCCCGAGCCCCCTCATCCCGCCCTTCTCCCCCGTGGGGAGAAGGAGTACGAGGCCCTGCGTCCCTGACGCAAGTAGCCGCGCTTCTTTCGAAGCTGTTATTTGAAATTCCTCAGATCGGGCGGCGGCTGTTCCTTTCGGGTCGGCATGAGGTAGCCGTCGACGCTGACGAAATAGCTTTCCTTCTTGAGAAACACGTAATGATTTTCGCCGCTGCAATTGGTCTCGGGCCAGAGCGGCTGGGCCTCGCGATTGTAGTCGCGCGTCACCGTCCAGGGCCGCGTATAGGCATTGTCGATGGTGGTGATCTGATCGTGCAGGCGGTTGGGATTGGCGCCGTCGAGGAAGATGCGCTCCTTGATGATGGTCTGATTGTCGGGGTGGAGCGGCAGGCCGCTGGCGTCGAGCGTGCGCGGGCCCTTGAGGCCGCGGGTCTCGACCTCGAGCGCGCCGTAACGGCCCGCCGCGTCCGGTTCCACCCATCGGCCGATCGAGTAGCCCTCGAAGCTCGGCGTGATCTTTTCCGGCCAGTTGCGGCCGTCGGTATAGATGCGGCGGTTCTCGCCGAATTGATCGAAGCGGATATAGGTGACTTCGGGCGTCACGATGATCTCGAGCGGCTCGTAGGCGATCATCACCCGGGGCATGCCGGACGGCAGGCATTTGACCTGCGGATTGTACTCCTGCCCGCCGGCCGCGGCCTCCACCAGGTTGGCTTCGAACACGGCCTGAAACTGCGGCTTGAGTGGAGCCTGTTGCCGCAGGCCGCCCGGCTTGCTCGGGTCCCATTGCGCGGCGCCCGGCCGCTGCCAGGAGCCGCGGAAGTCGGGATATCTTGCATCGTCGAGCGCGAAAGCGGAGGTCGCCGCCACGCCGAGGCCCGCCACCGCCAGTGCGATGGCACCGAGCCGGTTTCGATCACGCAGGATCCTGATATCGAGCATGACATCGTCCTTTGGCTTGTCGCGGCGCGCCCGCGCATGTGATCTGATCGTATCATGGTATCAAACAAGGGTCGCCCGGACAATTTTAGTCATCGGCTTAACGATCGCCTCACCAGGGCGTGCAAAAGCGCCGCGGTATTAGGAACGTTGTTCCTCGACCTATGATTTGATCGCGCCGTTGGCCAGGGACGGGCGGCTCATCATGCGTCAAATTATCATATTTGCCGGATTGCTGCTGGGATTGGGCGTAGTGGCGGCCCGCATGGCGGACCAGGCCGGCCACGATCAAGCTGCGCCACCGCCGGCGGCCGCGCTTGCGGCGGTGCCCCCGACGGCGGCCCGGCCTAGCGCCTTCGGCGGCACCGTCACCATCCCGCGCGACACGCGCGGGCATTTCGTGGTCGCCGCCAGGGTCGATGGCCGCCGCATGACATTCATGCTCGATACCGGCGCTTCGCTGGTCGCGCTGCGGCAGAGCGACGCCTCGATCCTCGGCGTCCATCCGTTCGCGCGCGACTTCAACGTCGAGGTCAAGACCGCCAACGGGATGACGCGGGCCGCCAAGGTGGAGCTCGGCATGGTCGAGATCGACGGCGTCACGGTGCGCAATGTCGCGGCTTTGGTGTCGCCGGACGAGACGCTGAGCGAAAACCTGCTCGGCCTGTCGTTCCTGTCGCGGTTGCGCAGCTATACGTACCGCGACGGCAAGATGCTGCTCGAACAGTAGGCTTTCCCCGCCCGCCGGCTTGGGTTATGTCCTGCGCGCCCCCCCGCGCGCCGAGACATGTGATGTTCCCCAAGCCCAAGCCCTCGCTCACGCCCAACAGCTACGCCTATGAATCCGAGCCGCTGGTGAAGGCCACCGGCTTTCGCGAATACGACGCGCGCTGGTTGCTCGGCCAGGAGATCAACCTGATGGGCGTGCAGGCGCTGGGCTTGGGGCTCGGCACCCTGCTGCACGAGCTTGGCGTGAGGCCGGAGATCGTGACCGCCCACGATTACCGCTCGTATTCGGCCTCGGTGAAGCTCGCGCTCACCTCGGGCCTCATGGCGGCGGGCTGCCGGGTGCACGACATCGGGCTTGCGGTCACCCCGATGGCCTATTTCGCCCAGTTCGAGCTGGACGTGCCCTGCGTCGCCATGGTCACCGCCTCCCACAACGACAACGGCTGGACCGGCGTGAAGATGGGCGCCAACCGTCCGCTCACCTTCGGGCCGGACGAAATGACCGCCTTGAAGGACATCGTGCTCAATGCCCGCTTCCGTCCGCGCGCCGGCGGCGGGCTCGATTTCGTGGAGAATTTCCCGGCCCGCTACATCGCCGATCTCACCAACCGGCCCAAGCTCAAGCGCCGCCTCAAGGTCGTTTGCGCCTGCGGCAACGGCACCGCGGGCGCGTTCTCGCCGCAGGTGCTGGCCGCGATCGGCTGCGAGGTGGTGCCGCTCGACTGCGAGCTCGATCACACCTTTCCGCGCTACAATCCCAATACCGAGGACCTGAAAATGCTGCATGCGCTCGCCGAAGAGGTGCGGCGCACGCGGGCCGACGTGGGGCTGGCCTTCGACGGCGACGGCGATCGCTGCGGCGTGGTCGACGACAGCGGCGAGGAAATCTTCGCCGACAAGGTCGGCGTGATGCTGGCGCGCGACTTCTCGGCGCAGCAGCGCGGCGCGACTTTCGTGGCCGACGTGAAGTCGACCGGCTTGTTCATGACCGATCCGGTGCTGGCGCAGAACGGCGCCAAGACCGACTACTGGAAGACCGGCCATTCCTACATGAAGCGCCGCACCCACGAGCTCGGCGCGCTCGCCGGCTTCGAGAAATCGGGACACTTCTTCTTCAACAAGCCGATCGGCCGCGGCTATGACGACGGCCTCATCTCGGCGCTCGCCATCTGCGACATGCTCGACCGCAACCCGACAAAGAGCATGGCCGACCTGAAGAACGCGCTGCCCAAGACCTGGCAATCGCCCACCATGTCGCCCCATTGCGCCGACGAGACCAAATACGGCGTGGTCGATGCGATCGTGCAGCACTTCCAGGCCGCGCAGGCCGCGCACCAAAAAGTCGCCGGCCAGCCGATCCGCGATCTCGTCACCGTCAACGGCGTGCGGGTGACGGTCGAGGACGGCACCTGGGGCCTGGTGCGTGCCTCCTCCAACAAGCCGGAGCTGGTCGTGGTGGTGGAAAGCCCGGTTTCCGAGACGCGCATGCGCGACATGTTCAAGGCGCTCGACACGGTGCTGCGCACCCATCCCGAGGTCGGGGAATACAATCAGACGATTTGAAAGATGAGGATGGGTTGAGCGCGTAATCTTACTGAGTCAGTAAGAGTAAGGGCGTTTACGCCCGTCTTCGACGGGCTATGGCGAAACCCGTCATCTGCGCCGCATGGATGGGCCATGATGGGTATCGCGGCGGCTGGCCCTTCTCGTTGTACCTGTGGTCCGAACTCTACGCCGGCTTGGATTCAATGGATGGCTCGCCGTGTTTGCGGTGATCCCGCTCGTGAATTTATTCGCCCTATGGGCGCCCGCATTCAATGAGCGGCCAGCCATGCAGCAGTCGCCGCGGCAACGCGATCAGTGGTCGGAGGGCGACAAGGAGCTGTTCAAGTGATTGCTTGCGCAGCAGAGCCAATAGGCCCTCGCCATGTTGGACCAGAGCGGGCGTGGTTACGAACCGAGCGTCTCCTCGAACGTCGTGCGGAACTTGTGTGCCGGATAAACACCGAGGATTTTCATCTCCTTGGAGAAGAAGGCGAGCTCCTCGAGGGCGAGCACCAGGTTGCGGTCCTCGGGATGGCCTTCGACGTCGGCATAGAATTGCGTGGCGAAGAAATTGCCCTCGATCATGTAGCTTTCGAGCTTGGTCATGTTGACGCCGTTGGTGGCGAAGCCGCCGAGCGCCTTGTAGAGGGCGGCCGGCACGTTGCGCACCCGGAACACGAAGGTCGTGATCACCGCCCCGTTGCCGCTTTCGACCCATTTCGCATCGCGCGACAGCACGATGAACCGCGTCGTGTTGTGCGCTTCGTCCTCGACGTCCTGGGCCAGAATGTCGAGCGCGTAGATTTCGGCGGCGAGGCGGGACGCGATGGCGGCGCGGGTCTTGTCGCCGGCCTGCGCGATCTCGCGCGCGGAGCCCGCGGTGTCGGCGGCGACTATGGGCTTGACGCCGAGCTTGCGGATGATCTTGCGGCACTGGCCGAGCGCGTGGACGTGGCTCTCCACGGTCTTGATGTCGCCGAGGCTCGCGCCCTTGATGCCGAGCAATTGGTGGCGCACCGGCATGAAATGCTCGGCCACGATATGCAGGTCGGAATCCGGCATCAGATGATGGATATCGGCGACCCGGCCGGCGACCGAGTTCTCGATCGGGATCATGCCGAGATCGGCCTCGCCGGACGCGATGGCCGCGAAGGCATCTTCGAACGTCGCGCAGGGCAGCGCCTCGCCATCCGGATAGACCTCGGCGATGGCGAGGTGCGAGTTCGCCCCCGGCTCTCCCTGAAACGCGATCCGCCTGCCTGTGCCCGTCGCCATGCCGGTCAGCCCTTCCCGCATAAGCGCGCCTATGCACGGCTATGCGGGGGGAGGGTTAGGGTGGGGGAGCGCGCAAGTCAACGTTGGCCGCGGACCCATCGGGCGTGCTGGAACCGGAACAGCACGCACGCCATAATGGCGCCATGCCGGACGAGCGCCAGGATGCGAGACCCCTGCTGATCAAGCGATACGCCAAGCGTCGCCTCTACAATACCGCGACCTCGACCTATGTCTCGCTCGATGATCTCGTCGCGATGGTCTTGAGCGGCGAGCGGTTCAAGGTCGTCGAATCGGAAACGGGCGACGACATCACCCGTACGATCCTGGATCGGCTGCACTGCTCAGTGTGATAGCTGGCCGCCAAGCAATGCGCGTGCGCGCGCAAGATCCTCAGGCGTGTCGACCCCGAGCGGCACGGCGTCCACGATGGCGACATCGATGCGCAGGCCGGCTTCGAGCGCGCGCAGCTGCTCGAGCCGTTCGCGCCGCTCGAGCGGCGAGGGCGGCAGGCTGACGAAGCGCGCCAGCGCCGCGCGGCGATACACATAGATGCCGATGTGATGGTAGGAGGGCCCTTCGCCCGCCGGCGCATCGGCGCGGGTGAAATAGAGCGCGCGTAGCCGCCCGGGCGCCACGGCCGCACCCACCACCTTGACCACGTTGGGATTGGCGCGCTCGCGCGCATCGGTGATCTCAGCCGCCAAGGTGGCGATGTCGACCGCGGGATCGGCAAGCAGCGCGAGCGCAGCCGCAATGTCGGCAGGCGCCAGCGTCGGCAGATCGCCCTGCAGGTTCACGATGATCTCGGCCCGGCCTTCGGGATCGACGCTCCCCAAGGCCTCGAAGATCCGGTCCGAGCCCGACCCATGGTCGGCGCGGGTCATCACCGCGCGGCCGCCGGCCTTCTCCACGCAGGCGGCGATCACCTCCGAATCGGTCGCGACCGCGACGCTGCCGATGCGCGCCGCCGCGGCACGGCGCATCACATGCACGATCATCGGCTCGCCCGCGATGTCGGCGAGCGGCTTGCCGGGGAGGCGGGTCGCGGCCATCCGGGCCGGGATGAGAATCAGCACGTTGCGGTCGGCCATGATGGGGTCTGGAAGGGTGGCAGAAGCAGTCCGGCCGCTTGGAAGGCTCGCGGCGAAAGTATCGTTGAACGTGCGGTTATACGTGTTGCCAGAAGCCCCGCAAAGGCGCTATTTCTGCGCCGCAGCACCGGTTGCCGGCGGCCCCAAACCGTCGATTTCCGGCGATCGAACCTTGGCTGCGTCCCTCTGCCTGTGTCCGGAGCCCGAATACGATGGACTCATTTGAGATGAACAAAATCCTCGGCGCGATCCTGGGCACGGCCCTGGTCGTGGTCGCGCTGAACATCGCGTCCGGCGCGATCTTTTCGCCCGAAAAGCCTGCCAAGCCCGGCTACAACATCGTGGTTCCGAAGGCGGCGACCGGCACGCCGGAGCTGGCGCCGGCCGAGAAGGAGCCGCCGATCGCCCAGCTCTTGGCAAGCGCCGATCCCAAGCGCGGCGAGGATTCCGCCAAGGTCTGCCAGGCTTGCCATAGCTTCGAGAAGGGCGGCCCCAACAAGGTTGGGCCCGATCTCTGGGACATCGTCGGTCGCATGCGCGCCGCCATGGCGGGCTTCGACTATTCCAACGGCATGAAGAGCATGGGCGGCGCCTGGACGGTCGAGGACCTCAACCAGTTCCTGGCCAAGCCGCAGGCCTTCGTGACCGGCACCAAGATGACCTTCCAGGGGTTGTCGCGGCCGCAGGTTCGCGCCGACGTGATCGCCTATCTGAACTCGCTCTCGGACAACCCGAAACCGTTGCCGAGTGCGGCTGCCGGCGGCTGAAGGAGCCTTGCGCCTTCGATGCTCCCTGACGGCCGGGCGTGCTGCCCGGCCGCTTCACGTGGAACGGGTAGTGGGGCGTTGCCTACGGGTTTTGCGGCCACGGGAATGTGAAGCCGGCGCGGCGGGTGCGGCAAGCCGGCGTTGTCGTGCGCGTCCGAAATCGGACATAATCGGCACCGAGCGGAAGCAGCCACCGAAATGCTCGATAGTTTGGATACTTGATACTTGCCTTATCATACTTGCCTTATCGCGGTCTTCCCCGGAGGCTTGCCATGCGCCTGAGCCGTCGATCCATCATCCGCACCGGAATTCTCGCCGCCGCCGCACCGGCGCTCGGGCGCCTCGGCCTGCCCGCCCTCGCGCAAGAAGCGTCAAAAGAAGCCCCGCCGGGAGCGCCGCAATGGCGGCACGGCCTGGCGCTGCTCGATGAGCCTCGCTATGCCGAGGGCTTCAAGCATTTCGACTACGTCAATCCGGCTGCCCCCAAGGCCGGCGGAGTGCGCATGTCGGCCCCCGGTACGTTCGACAATTTCAATCCCGTGGTTGCGGGCGTGAAGGGCAAGATCGCGGTTGCGGTTGGGCACCTGTTCGACACGTTGATGTTCGCGTCGCGCGATGAGGTGGCGGCCGAATACGGGCTGCTGGCCGAGTCGGTGAGCTTCCCGCCCGACGTCTCGTCGGCGACCTACCGCTTGCGCGCCGAGGCCAAATGGCAGGACGGCAAGCCGGTCACGCCCGAGGACGTGGTCTTCTCCTTCGACGCGTTCAAGCGCAACAGCCCGCGATACTCGGCCTATTACCGCCACGTCGCGAAAGCGGAGAAGACTGGCGCGCACGAGGTGACTTTCACCTTTGAAACGCCCGGCAATCGGGAACTGCCGTTCATCGTCGGCGAGCTCACGGTGCTGCCGAAGCATTGGTGGGAGGGCAGCGATTCCTCCGGCAAGAAGCGCGACGTCACCGCCACCACGCTCGAGCCGCCGCTCGCCAGCGGCCCCTACCGGATCAAGAGCTTCGCGGCCGGGCGCAATATCGTGCTCGAGCGGGTGAAGGACTATTGGGGCAAGGACGTCAACGTCAAAGCCGGGACGGAAAATTTCGAGACGATCACCTACGAATATTTTCGCGACTCGACCGTCGAGCTTGAAGCCTTCAAAGGCGATCAGGTCGATTGGCGGACTGAAGCCAGCGCGAAGAATTGGGCCACCGCCTATGACTTTCCGGCGGTCCGCGACCACCGGGTCGTGCAGGAGCTGTTCCCGATCCGCAATATTGGCCGCATGCAGGCCTTCGTCTTCAACACGCGGCGGGACAAGTTCCAGGATGCGCGCGTCCGACAGGCATTCGATTTTGCTTACGATTTCGAGGAAATGAACAAGCAGCTCTTCTACGGCCAGTACCGCCGCATCACGAGCTATTTCGACGGCACCGAGCTTGCCTCATCAGGATTGCCGCAGGGGTTGGAGCTTGAAATCCTTCAAACCGTGCGCGACCGGGTGCCGCCCGAAGTGTTCACCAAGGAGTATACGAATCCGGTCAGCGGCAATCCGGAGGCGGTGCGCAACAATTTACGCGAGAGCATTCGTTTGCTGAAGGAAGCCGGTTACGAGGTTCGCGACCGGCGGCTGGTGAACGCCAAGACCAACGCGCCCTATGTGGTCGAGATCCTGGTCGACGATCCCGCTCTCGAGCGCATCGCGCTTTTCTACAAGCCCTCGCTGGAGCGCCTCGGCATGGCCGTGACGGTGCGCACCATCGACGATGCCCAGTTCGAGAACCGCACGCGCAGCTGGGATTTCGACGTCATCATGCCGGTTTGGGGGGAATCGCTGTCGCCCGGCAACGAGCAGCGCGAATACTGGGGCTCGCAATCCGCCGACGTGGCCGGCTCGGAAAACTATGTCGGCATCAAGAATCCCGCCGTCGATGCCATGATCGACAAAGTCATCTTCGCCAAGAATCGCGACGAGCTCATCGCCGCCACGCACGCGCTCGACCGGGTGCTGTTGTGGAACCATTATGTGGTGCCCCAATTCACCTTCGACAAATCCCGCACCGCGCGCTGGGATCGCTTCAGCCATCCCGATCCGATGCCGAAATACGGCATTTCCGACTTCCCGAGCATCTGGTGGTGGGACGAAGCGAAGGCGGCCAAGACGGGGTCGCGCCAATGACGGGCTCGCGCCAGTGAGGTTCCGGCTGCCGATGCGTGCGACCCGGCGGGAAGCGTTGGCGATCGGCGCCGGCGCGGTCGCGACCATCATGTTGCCGCCGGCGATGGTGTCGCCGGCGCGCGCGCAGGAGGATGCCGAGCGGCACGGCATGTCGGCTTTCGGCGACCTCAAATATCCCGTCGACTTCAAGCATTTCGACTACGTCAATCCGGACGCCCCCAAGGGCGGCATCTATTCGGACATTGCCGGGCCGACCCGCCAGTTCAACCAGAGCTTTTTCACCTTCAATTCGCTCAACGCCTTCATCCTGAAAGGCGACGGCGCTTATGGTATCGATCTCACCTTCGCGACCCTGATGGGACCCGCGACCATCTTCACGCCCATCCATGACGAACCCGACGCCATCTACGGGTTGGCCGCGCGGGCAGTGAAGATTTCCGCCGACGGGCTGACCTATCGTTTTCTCATGCGGCCGCAGGCCAGGTTCCACGACGGCAGCGCCCTCACCGCGCATGACGCCGCCTTCACGCTCGCGCTGCTCAAGCAGAAGGGCCACCCGAACATCCAGTCGCAGTTGCGCGACTTCCTCGGCGCCGAGGCGGTCGACGACGGCACATTGGTGGTCCGCTTCGCGCAGAAGCGCGCACGTGACGTGCCGCTGTTCGTGGCGCAGCTGCCGATCTTCTCGCGCGCCTATTACACGGCGAGGCCGTTCGACGAATCGACCCTCGACGTGCCGCTCGGGTCGGGCCCCTACAAGGTCGGGCGCTTCGAGGCCGGCCGCTTCATCGAATACGAACGGGTGAAGGACTGGTGGGGCGCCGATCTGCCGGTCTCTCGCGGCTTCAACAATTTCGACATTCAGCGCTTCGAATATTATCGCGACCGCGACGTCGCGTTCGAGGGCTTCACCGCCAAGAACTATCTGTTCCGCGAGGAGTTCTCATCCCGCCTGTGGGCGACGCGCTACACTTTCCCCGCCCTCCGCGACGGGCGGGTCAAGCGCGAGGAATTGCCCGACGAGACGCCCTCGGGTGCGCAGGGCTGGTTCATCAATACGCGGCGCGACAAGTTCGGCGACCCCCGCCTGCGCGAGGCGCTCGGCTTCGCCTTCGACTTCGAATGGACCCAGCGCAACATCATGTACGGGGCCTACAAGCGCACCGTCTCGATCTTCCAGAATTCCGACATGATGGCGCAGGGCATGCCGAGCGAGGCGGAGCTCAGGCTGCTCGAGCCGTTCCGCGGCCAAGTGCCCGACGAAGTGTTCGGCGAGCCCTATTTGCCGCCGATCTCCGACGGCTCCGGGCAGGACCGCGCCCTGCTGCGCAAGGCGGCCGTGCTCCTACAGTCGGCCGGCGTAGTTCTCAAGGACGGCAAGCGCGTGACCCCGAACGGCGAGCGCGTCACCATCGAGTTCCTGCTGGACGAGCAGGACTTTCAGCCGCATCACCTGCCGTTCATCAAGAATCTCGGCGTGCTCGGCATCGATGCGACGTTTCGGCTGGTCGATCCGGTGCAATACCGCGCCCGCGTCGATGCCTTCGATTTTGACGTGACCATCGAGCGCTTCCAGTTGTCGTCCACCCCGGGTGACGGCATGCGTCCGTTCTTCTCTTCGCAGGCGGCGGCCACCAAGGGCTCGCAGAATCTCGCCGGCATTGCCGACCCGGCGGTGGATGCGCTGATCGAGCAGATCATCGCGGCGCCGACCCGCTCGACGCTCACGGCGGCCTGCAAGGCGTTCGACCGCGTGTTTCGCGCCGGCCGCTACTGGATTCCGCAATGGTTCAACCCCGCCTACCGGATCGCTTATTGGGACGTGTTCAGCCGCCCCGCGACAAAACCGCGCTATGGCCGCGGCGCGCCCGGGACTTGGTGGTATGACCGCGACAAGGCGGCGAAGATCGAACGGGCCGGATAGAACCATTTTCAGATGATCGCCTATATCGCGCGCCGACTGCTGCTGATGATCCCGACCTTGTTCGGGATCATGCTGATCTCCTTTACCGTCGTGCAATTCGCGCCAGGCGGGCCGATCGAGCGCATCATCGCCCAGCTCAGCGGCGCCGATACCGGCGGCGGCTCGCGCGTCTCCGGCCCCGCGAGCGACTTCGGTGCGCGCGGACAGATGCGCAGCCCCGGCACCGAAGCGGCCAATTCCAAGTATCGCGGCGCCCAGGGCCTCGATCCCGAATTCATCGCTAGCCTCGAAAAGCAGTTCGGCTTCGACAAGCCGGCCTATCAGCGCTTCGCCCTGATGCTGTGGAACTATACCCGCTTCGATTTCGGCAAGAGCTATTTCCGCGACGTGAGCGTGCTCGCCTTGATCAAGGAGAAGCTGCCGGTCTCGATCTCGCTCGGCCTGTGGCTGACGCTCCTGACCTATCTGATCTCGATCCCGCTCGGCATCCGCAAGGCGGTCGATGACGGCTCGCTGTTCGACGTGTGGACGTCGGGCGCCATCATCGTGGGCTATTCCATACCGGGCTTCCTGTTCGCGATCCTGCTCATCATCCTGTTCGCGGGCGGCTCGTTCTACGACGTGTTCCCGCTGCGCGGGCTCACGTCGGAGAATTGGGCGGACTTCCCGTGGTGGCAGAAGGTGCTCGACTATTTCTGGCACCTGACCTTGCCGATCTTCTGCATGGGGCTGGGCGCGTTCGCCACCATGACCTTGCTGACAAAGAACTCGTTCCTGGACGAAATCCGCAAGCAATATGTGCTCACCGCCCGCGCCAAAGGCTGCACCGACCGCCAAGTGCTTTATGGGCACATCTTCCGCAACGCGATGCTGATCGTGATCGCGGGATTTCCGGGCGCCTTCATTCGCGCATTTTTCACCGGCGCGCTGTTGATCGAGACGATCTTCTCGCTCGACGGCCTCGGCTGGCTCGGCTTCGAGAGCGTGCTCGGCCGCGACTATCCGGTGGTGTTCGCGACGCTCTATATCTTCTCGTTGGTCGGGCTTGTGGTGAACCTGATCTCCGATCTCACTTACACTTGGGTCGATCCGCGCATCGACTTCGAGACCCGGGAGGTGTGAGGTGGACCAGCGAACCCCCCTCACGGTGAGCGAGGCGGCGGCCCTTCCGCTCGCCGCGCCGCCGGCGCAACGCCGCTGGACCTTGTCGCCCATCAACCGGCGGCGCTGGGACAATTTCAAGGCCAACCGGCGCGGCTTCTGGGCGCTGTGGGTTTTCCTCGCGCTCTTCATCGTGACGCTGTTCGCCGAAGTGATCGCCAACGACAAGCCGTTCCTGATCGAATACGACGGGCACTATTATTTCCCGAGCCTGTTCAACTATACGCAGGCGACCTTCGGGGTTACCGACGAGCTGTCCGAGAGCACGCCCGATTATCGCGACCCCTATCTGCAGAAGCTGATCGCCGACAAAGGCGGCGCCATCGTGTGGCCGCTGGTCCACTATTCCTACGACACCCACAATTTCGATCTGCCGACGCCGGCGCCCTCGAAGCCGACCTGGATGCTGACCGAGGAGGAATGCCGCCCAGTGGTGGAGCGCAAGGGCCTCACCGGCCGCCGCGATCTCGAATACAACTGGCTCGGCACCGACGACCAGGGCTTCGACGTGGTCGCCCGGATGATCTACGGCTTCCGCGTCTCGGTGCTGTTCGGGCTCATCCTGACGATCGTGTCCTCCGTCATCGGCGTCGCCGCCGGCGCCGTGCAGGGCTATTTCGGCGGCTGGACCGACCTGTTGTTCCAGCGCTTCATCGAGATCTGGACCTCGGTGCCGGAGCTCTATCTGCTCTTGATCATATCGTCGGTTCTGGTGCCGGGCTTCTTCGTGCTGCTCGGCATCTTGCTGTTATTCTCCTGGGTATCGCTGGTCGGCCTGGTGCGCGCCGAATTCCTGCGCGGCCGCAATTTCGAGTACATCCAGGCGGCGCGCGCGCTCGGCGTCTCCAACCGGGTCATCATGTTCCGCCATCTGTTGCCCAACGCCATGGTGGCCACCATGACGTTCCTTCCCTTCATCCTGTCGTCCTCGGTGATGACCCTGACGGCACTCGATTTCCTCGGCTTCGGCCTGCCGCCCGGCTCGGCTTCGCTCGGCGAAATGCTCAAGCAGGGCAAGAACAATATCCAGGCGCCCTGGCTCGGCATAAGCGCCTTCCTGACGGTCGCCACCATGCTGTCGCTCCTGATCTTCATCGGCGAGGCGGTGCGCGACGCGTTCGATCCGCGCAAGACATTCCGGTGACCGCCATGGATGCCGCTGGAGCGCCGCTGCTCGAGGTCGAGGATCTCTCGGTCGCCTTTCGGCAAGGCGGCCGCGAGACGCTCGCGGTCGACCGGGTTTCGTTCGATATCCGCGCCGGCGAGACCTTGGCGCTGGTCGGGGAATCCGGCTCCGGCAAATCGGTGACCGCGCTGTCGGTGATGAAGCTCCTGCCCTATCCGTCCGCGCACCATCCTTCGGGATCGATCCGCTTCAAGGGCCGCGATCTCCTGCAATTGCCGGCACGCGAGATGCGCCGCGTACGCGGCAAGAACATCACCATCATCTTCCAGGAGCCGATGACCTCGCTCAATCCGCTGCATACGATCGAGCAGCAGATCGGCGAAATCCTGCTGCTGCATGCCGGCCTGGTGGGCGCGGCGGCGCGCGAGCGCATCGTCGCGCTGTTGTCCGAGGTCGGGATCCCGGAGCCGCGGACACGGCTCGCCAGCTATCCGCATCAGCTGTCCGGCGGCCAGCGCCAGCGCGTCATGATCGCGATGGCGCTCGCCAACGAGCCCGATTTGTTGATCGCCGACGAGCCGACCACCGCGCTCGACGTGACCGTGCAGGCGCAAATCCTCAAGCTCCTGAAGGACCTGCAGGGGCGCCTTGGCATGGCGATGCTGTTCATCACCCATGACCTCGGCATCGTGCGCAAGCTGGCGGAACGGGTCTGCGTGATGAAGGAGGGAAAGATCGTCGAGCATGGCACGATCGAGCGCATCTTCAAGGCGCCGGAGCATCCCTATACGCGGGCGCTCATTGCCGCCGAGCCGCGGCCCGATCCGGCGCCGGTGCGGCCGGAGGCGCCCGTCGTGGTCGAGACTGCCGACCTCAAGGTCTGGTTTCCGATCAAGCGCGGTTTCCTGCGCCGGGTCGTGGGCCACATCAAGGCGGTCGATGGCGTGAGCGTTTCGGTGCGCCAGGGCGAGACGCTCGGCATCGTCGGCGAATCCGGCTCCGGCAAGACCACGCTCGGCCTCGCCATCCTGCGGCTCATCTCCTCGCAGGGCAGCATCGTGTTCCTGGGCAAGGGCATCGCCGGTCTCAATTTCCGCGCCATGCTGCCGTTCCGCCGCGACATGCAGATCGTGTTCCAGGACCCCTACGGCTCGCTCAGTCCGCGCATGTCGGTTTCCGACATCATCGAGGAAGGCCTCTGGGTGCATCACAGGGACCTGTCGCGGGAGGAGCGGGAAGCGCGCGTGATACGGGCGCTCGGCGATGTCGGCCTCGATCCCGACACGCGCCATCGCTATCCGCACGAATTCTCCGGCGGCCAGCGCCAGCGCATCGCGCTCGCCCGCGCGGTCGTGCTCGAGCCGACCTTCGTGGTGCTCGACGAGCCGACCAGCGCGTTGGACATGCTGATCCAGGCGCAGATGGTCGATCTCCTGCGCGCGCTGCAGAAGCGGCGCAATCTCACCTATCTGTTCATCTCGCACGACCTGCGCGTGGTCGCCGCGCTGGCGAGCGGCCTCGTGGTCATGCGCCACGGCAAGGTGGTGGAGGAGGGGGCTGCGGCCGAGCTGTTCACCCGCCCGAAGAGCGAGTACACCCGCGCCCTGTTCGCCGCCGCCTTCAACATCGAGACCGCGGCCGCGGACGTGGTGGCGCAGTAGTCTTTCCTCCCCCGCTTTCGCGAGGGCTTTGCAAAAGTAGCGAGCGGTGATTCCTTTGGCGAGAGAGAT
>DATDGG010000493.1:0-7413 GCA_036522235.1 Xanthobacteraceae bacterium | reverse complement strand
TGGTCATGGCAGTTCCTCCCTGCCCAGACCATACCGGAAATCGTCGGCCGTCGCACGGCCTCGACCGCGCGCCGCCGATCAATGAAGAGCCGACCAACCCGATAACAGTGGACGTTGGTGCTGGTGCTGCCGGTAAGGATTGAACTTACGACCTCCCCCTTACCAAGGGGGTGCTCTACCACTGAGCTACGGCAGCGCGCCAGCGATCGGCCTGGATGCAACGATGATGACGCCGAAAAGGCCGGCGATCATTGCCACAGGGCCGGAAAGGGTGCAAGCACGGGCGCCGAGGGAAGGTGGCGCAATCGGCTCTCGGGATCGGCTTTCCATCGGCGCTGGAATCGGTTCTTGGGCGATCTTTTCTTGCATGCGGTGCGGTCGTAATCTGGCTTGATGAGCGAAACCGGCCAGTCCAGAGATAGCGGCAAGGCGGCCCGAAAGGCTGGCCGCGGGCGGCGGCTCTCCGCGGCGCTGCGGGAGAATCTCAGGCGCCGCAGGGCGCAGGTCAAAGGGCGCGAGGCCGCCGCGGCGGACTCGGAGCGATCCACCGGGCCCCACGATTCCGCCGGAATTGCCGCCGACAAACGCAACACTCTCTGCCCTGACCCGCGCCGCCCGGCCGGGGAGGACTAGGGGGGCGGCCCACCAGACGGCGCTTTTGGGGCGCCAAAGGGCAGGAGAGGGGCATGGATCGTATTCGCGTCACTGGCGGGCGCCGGCTCAACGGCTCAATTCCGATCTCCGGCGCCAAGAACGCGACCTTGCCGCTGATGATCGCGAGCCTGCTCACCGAAGAAACGCTCATCCTCGACAACGTGCCGCGCCTGGCCGACGTGAGCCAGCTGCAGCGCATCCTCGGCAATCACGGCGTCGACGTGATGGTGGGCGGCAAGCGGCCGGGCGAGACCGCCTATGAGGGGCAGACCCTGCACATTTCCGCCGCCCGCATCATCGATACCACCGCGCCCTACGAGCTGGTGTCGCGGATGCGCGCGAGCTTTTGGGTGATCGCCCCGCTGGTGGCGCGCGTGGGCGAGGCGCGCGTGTCCATGCCGGGAGGCTGCGCCATCGGCACGCGGCCGGTCGATCTCCTGATCATGGCGCTGGAGCGGCTCGGCGCCGAGATCGAGATCGACGGCGGCTATGTGGTGGCGCGCGCCAGGAACGGGCTCACCGGCGGCGAGATCGACTTTCCCAAGGTGACGGTCAGCGGCACCCATACGGCCCTGATGGCGGCCTCGCTCGCCCGCGGCACCAGCGTCATCAAGAATGCGGCGCGCGAGCCGGAGATCAAGGACGTCGCCGACTGCCTCAACAAGATGGGCGCTAAGATCACCGGCGCCGGCACCGCGCAGATCGTGGTCGAAGGCGTGCCGAAGCTCGGCGGCGCGCGCCACCGCGTGCTGCCCGACCGGATCGAGACCGGCACCTATGCGATGGCGGTGGCGATGACGGGCGGCGACGTGATGCTGGAGAACGCGCGCGCCGAGCTCCTGCAGGCGCCGCTCGACGTGCTCGCCAAAGCCGGCCTCGAATACAACGAGACCAATCGCGGCCTGCGGGTCGCGCGCAACGGCGGGCTGCTCGCGTCGGTCGACGTGAGCACGGCGCCGTTCCCGGGCTTCCCCACCGACCTGCAGGCGCAGTTCATGGCCCTGATGACGCGCGCCGAAGGCACCTCGCGCGTCACCGAGACCATCTTCGAGAACCGCTTCATGCATGTGCAGGAGCTCGCCCGCCTCGGCGCGCACATCAATCTCGCGGGCGAGACCGCCACCATCGAGGGCGTCGACCGCCTCAAGGGCGCGCCCGTGATGGCGACCGATCTGCGCGCCTCGGTCTCGCTGGTCATCGCCGCGCTCGCGGCCGAGGGCGAGACCATGGTCAACCGCGTCTATCACCTCGACCGCGGCTTCGAGCGCCTCGAGGACAAGCTTGCCGCCTGCGGCGCCGCCATCGAGCGGATCGCGGGGTGAATGACCGGTCGCCGCGTGATTATGGGGTGGGCAAAGCGAAGCGTGCCCACGCGCAGGCTGCAGCGATTTTTCTTGCTCTTGTGTTCTCCCCCGGCACCCATGCCCAAACCGCGGCTTGCCATGCGCCCCAGGAGCCGCGCCAGGTCGCGGAGCTGCTGTTCGGACGCAAGATCGGCGACCGGCTCGCGGTGAGCGCGGCGCAATGGGGGCGTTTTGTCGACCGCGAAATCAGCCCGCGCTTTCCCGACGGCCTGACCATATTCGACACCCAGGGCGAGTGGCGCGACACCACCCGCAAAGCCACTGTCCACGAGCCGAGCAAGGTCGTTGAGATCGTCCTGCCCGGCAAGGGCGATGACCTCGAGCGACTGGAGCAAATCGCCGAGGCCTACAAGACCCGCTTCCGGCAGCAGTCCGTCGGCATCATCGTACGGGAAGCCTGCGTATCGTTCTGACGGCGCGCTTTCAATTCCACAAACCCGCCTTCCCGGGGGCATGAGACCCCTTGGCACCGCTTGCGCAACCGCTGGGCATTACCTAACTACCCGGTACACAATCCAACCTGACGTCAGGGAGCCGTGCCCATGAGTTCGCTCAAATTCGTGGCCCTCGACGAGGAGGACCTCGCCGTCATTTCCACCCATCTGCAGGATGCCACCGTCAAGGTCGCTGACGTGATGTGGCGCCCGCAGGAGAAGCGGCTGGTGGTTGCGCTCGATCGCTTCGACTGGCTATCGGCCGAATGCTGCGAGCAGCCCGAGTTGCGCCGTTGCCGCTCGGCGCTGCGGTTCGAGCGGGTGGCGGCTTGCAAGTGCAAGCAGGTCAACCCCGCCGGCAAGGACGCTCTGCTCAATCTCCTGGCGGTGGAGTTCGAGCCGACCGACGGCCCGGCCGGCGTGGTCAAGCTCCTGTTCTCGGGCGGCGGCGTGCTCCGGCTCGAGGTCGAGTGCCTGGAGGCCGAGCTCGCCGACCTCGGGCCGACCTGGGCCGTGGACACGCGCCCGGCGCACATTGCCGATCGACCCGACGCCCGGGGTTGACGCCCGGCGCCATCCTCGCCATTGACCTTGCGGGATCGTTCCTCCCCATCCGGGGGAGGGCGGATCTTGAGCCGAAGCACGAGCCAAGACCCAATGCCGATCCGCCTTGACGCGCGCGCGCCCGACTTCGCCGAGCGCTTTCGCGCCTTCCTGGCCGCCAAGCGCGAGCAGGCGAACGATGTCGAGGCGGTGGTGCGCGCCATCATCGCGGATGTGGCCGCGCGTGGCGATGCCGCGCTCATCGAGCTGACCCGCAAGCACGATCGTGTCGATCTCGACGCTGGCGGCCTGCGGATCACGGCCGGCGAGATCGAGACCGCCGCTGCGGCCTGCGACCGGCGCGCGCTCGACGCGCTCGAACTCGCGCGCGAGCGCATCGAGGCCTATCACCGCCGGCAGGTGCCGCGCGACGAGCGGTTCACGGACGCGCTCGGGGTGGAGCTCGGCCATCGCTGGACCGCCATCGAGGCGGTCGGGCTCTATGTGCCGGGTGGTACTGCCGCCTATCCGTCGTCGGTGCTGATGAATGCGGTGCCCGCCAAGGTCGCGGGCGTCCCGCGCATCGTCATGGTGGTGCCGGCGCCTGAGGGGAAGCTCGTGCCGCTGGTGCTCGCCGCCGCCAAATTGGCCGGCATCGACGAGGTCTATCGGGTGGGCGGCGCGCAGGCGGTGGCCGCGCTCGCCTACGGGACCGCGACCATCAATCCGGTCGCCAAGATCGTGGGGCCGGGCAACGCCTATGTGGCGGCGGCCAAGCGCCTGGTCTTCGGAAAGGTCGGCATCGACATGATCGCCGGCCCCTCGGAGGTTCTGATCCTGGCCGATGCCACCGCGCAGGCCGACTGGATCGCCGCCGACCTGTTGGCCCAGGCCGAGCACGACGCCAATGCGCAGTCGATCCTGATCACTGATGACGCGGCGCTCGCGGCCGAGGTAGAGAAGGCGGTCGCGGCGCAGCTCACGTCGCTGCCGCGCGGCACCGTCGCGGCCGCGTCGTGGAACGACTACGGCGCCATCATCCTCCTCGGCGCGATCGACGAGGCGGCGCCGCTCGTCGACGCCATCGCGCCCGAGCATCTGGAGATCGCGACGCGCGACCCCGAACGCCTGGCCGCCAAGGTGCGCAATGCCGGCGCGATCTTTCTCGGCCCGCATACGCCCGAGGCGATCGGCGACTATGTGGGCGGCTCCAACCACGTCCTGCCGACGGCGCGCTCGGCGCGCTTCTCCTCCGGCCTCGGCGTCCTCGATTTCATGAAGCGCACGTCCATTCTCAAATGCGGGCCTGACCAGCTGCGCGCGCTCGGGCCGGCCGCCATCGCGCTCGGCGAGGCTGAGGGCCTCGATGCCCATGCCCGTTCGGTGGCGATGCGCTTCAATCCGCGATGAGCCGCGCCGATCACGCCGGCGGCGCCGAGGCGCAGCGTCTGGTGGCGGTGACGCTCGACGAAAAATCGATCGGCCGTTCCGGACCCGATATCGAGCACGAGCGCGCGGTCGCGATCTACGACCTGCTCGAGGCCAATGTGTTCGCGCCGCTTGGCGCCGAAGGTGGCCCGTTTGCGCTCAATCTGAGCATCACCGGCAATCGGCTGGTGCTCGATATCCGCCGCGCCGACGGCACGCCCGCCATGGTGCATCTGTTGTCGCTGTCCCCGCTGCGGCGCATCGTGAAGGACTACTTCATGGTCTGCGACAGTTATTACGCGGCCATCCGCAACGCGACGCCTGACCGCATCGAGGCGATCGACATGGGCCGCCGCGCGCTGCATGACGAGGGCTCCGAGCTGCTGATGGAGCGGCTCAAGCGCAAGGTCAAGGTCGATTTCGACACCGCGCGGCGGCTGTTCACGCTCATCTGCGTGCTGCACTGGAAGGGCTAGCGCATGTCCCGGAAAAGTGGATACCGGTTTTCCGAAAAGGACATGCGCCAATGCAAGCGCATGTCCCGGAAAAGTGGATACCGGTTTTCCGATGAGGACACGCGTCGACGCAAAAGAGGCGGCGCGTATCCCGATCCATTCGATCGGGATGCGCTCTAGTCGCATGGCCGAGGCAACGCCGCCGCCTGCGCCGCAGGCCGTGCTGTTCGCCTGCGGGCAGAACGCGGTGCGCTCGCCGATGGCGGCCGCGCTGCTGCGGCAGATGCGCGGCACGACGCTCTACGTGGCTTCTGCCGGCGTGCGGGCGGCCGCGCTTGATCCGTTCGCGGTCGCCGTCATGGAGGAGGTTGGCGTCGATATCGCGGCCCACCGGCCGATGACCTTCGAGGAGCTCGAGGACCTGGAGGGCCTCAACTTCGACCTGATCGTCACGCTCGCGCCGGAGGCGCACCACAAGGCGCTGGCGCTCACCCATCGCCTCGCCGCCGAGGTGGAATATTGGCCGATCGCCGATCCGGCCGATGTCGAAGGCAACCGCGCGCAGCGGCTCGACGCCTATCGTGCCGTCCGCGATCAGATCGCGGCGCGCATCCGCGCGCGCTTTCCGCCGCGCGCCGCCGGTAACGAGTGACGCTGCGGTCGGCCCAGGCGTTGCGCGCACGCCGCCGCTTCCGCAACGGCGAAATGCAGTTGTGGACGCGACCACCTTCCGCTAGGTTTTGCGCCGAATTTGTGCCGCCCCAATCTGGGAGCTCAGGACGGGCCGCGCAATTCCCAACGTGCCGGACCACAGGTGCCGGAAGAAACGCTCTGGGCGGCGAATGGCGAAGGAAGAGCTTCTGGAGTTTCCAGGTGTCGTGACGGAACTGCTCCCGAGCGCCACCTTTCGGGTCAAGCTGGAAAACGAACACGAGATCATCGCTCACACCGCCGGCCGCATTCGCAAGAACCGTATCCGCGTGCTGGCCGGCGACAAGGTTCTGGTCGAGATGACGTCCTACGACCTGAGCAAGGGTCGCATCACATACAGGTTCAAGTAGGTTCAAGCGAGGTGACGCGGTTTTGGCCGGGAGCGTGTGCCCCGTTCGGCCATGTTGCAGCGCCGATAGCGGTTGGAGCATTTTCAGGAAAAGTGGCATCCGGTTTTCCGTCCCAAAATGCGACAATGCAAAAATGCTAGAGCGGTTTCTGTTTCCGGACAGTGTGAAACCGCTCTAATTGATAGCGGATAGAAGCCCAATATGATCGGTCGCCCCAAACTCGTCCTCGCCTCAGGCTCGCCGCGGCGCCTTGCGCTCATCAATCAGGCCGGCATCGAGCCCGAGGCCTTGCGCCCGGCCGATCTCGATGAGACGCCGCTGCGCGGTGAGCTGCCGCGCGCCTGCGCCAATCGGCTGGCGCGCGCGAAGGCCGATGCGGCGCTCGAAATGGTGCGCCTGGACGACGAGCTCAAGGGCTCCTACATCCTGTCCGCCGATACGGTGGTGGCGGTGGGGCGTCGCATCCTGCCGAAGGCGGAGCTGCTCGATCAGGCCGCGCAATGCCTGCGGCTGCTGTCGGGCCGCAACCACCGCGTCCATAGCGCCGTATGCCTGGTGACCCCGAACGAGTCGTTCCGCCAGCGCCTGGTCGAGACGCGGGTGCGCTTCAAGCGGCTTTCGGACGAGGACATCGAGGCTTATCTCGCGTCCGGCGAATGGCGCGGCAAAGCCGGCGGCTATGCGGCCCAGGGCATCGCCGGAAGCTTCATCGTCAAGATGGTCGGCTCCTACAGCAATGTCGTGGGCCTGCCGCTCTACGAGACCACGACGCTGCTCGCAGGCGAGGGCTACCCGATCCGCTTCGGCTGGCTCAACGCGGTGTGACCGGCTGCAGCGCATCGGGCGGCATCGGGCAACATGACCAAAGACACCACCAAAGAGATCGCCGCAGACGCCGCCCGCGCCCGGCGCTGCCCGATCTGCGGCAAGCCGGCGGTGGCGCAGTTCCGGGCGTTCTGCAGCCGGCGCTGCGCCGACATCGATCTCAACCGCTGGCTGTCCGGCGTCTATGCGGTGCCGGGCAAGGCCGAGGAAGAGGAGGACGGTGGGCCAAATCCAGCACCCGACGACGCGGCCTGAACGCCAATCCGGCCGGCGATCGCCTGCGGCTTGCACGCGGACGGCCGTTCTGGACAGCCCGCCGCCGGCCCCCTATAACCGCACGTCCCGCAGCGCCCGCGCGCCGCGGGCTTGGCGCCCAGGTAGCTCAGTTGGTAGAGCACTGCACTGAAAATGCAGGTGTCGGTGGTTCAATTCCGCCCCTGGGCACCATCACGGCGTTTCATATTTGTTCGCCGCGCCACATACTGGCTTAAAATCAGCTAGTTGAGTCAATTCGCCACTGCATGGTGCCTCATGCCGCAGGGGAGAAACTAGCTGCGGCGGTTAACGGGCGTCTCATTACAAGGATTTTTCAGGGATCCCAAAATGGGCGGTAACATGCATAGATGAACGAATCGCCAAACGGTGCAGC
>DATDGG010000492.1:0-14246 GCA_036522235.1 Xanthobacteraceae bacterium | reverse complement strand
CAGTTGCACGTCGTCGAGCGCTTCAAGATGGTCGACGGCGGCAAGACGCTGCAAGTGTTCGTCACCGTTGACGATCCGGGCGCTTTCAACATGCCCTGGTCGGCGATCCAGCATTGGCGGCGCGTCAACAGCGGCCCGTTGGAAGAAGACATTTGCGAGCCGAACCACGCATCGTACCACGGCTATGACGTCGCGCCGCTCCCGCAGGCCGACCAGCCGGATTTCTGACCGCTCTCGCTCGGACTGAGGCATGCGGCTGGCTCGTCGAGTCGGCGCGAGCAAAAATCGACTCTGACCCCAATTATCAATTATTCGGCCGCGCGGGTCTTCCAGAACTTGGTGTCGAAGCGGTGGCGACCAACATAGGTCGCGCGGGTCAGCACCCTGCCGATCGATTTGGGGGCCAAGGCGAAAGCGCGGCCGGTGGCGATCTTTACGTTGAAGAATCGGACGTTGAGTCCGGTCACCGAGGTCTTCATCGATTGCGTTCGCGCCGTGGCGAAGACGATCGCGTCACAATCAAAGCGCTAGCACGGAAGCTGTTTGCGGCGTCGATCCCGGATTGATTGGCTGGTCGCTATCGAACGGTACCGGGATCACCTCGCGATATGGCGAGATAGCCGCCACGAGGCTTAGCGGGAAATCGGAGCCCATCGCGGCGTTGCCGATTGGGATGTGCGGCATGCTGCGGCATCATAGCGCCGCCGCGCGGCGCGCTACGAAGCGGGTTGCAGCCTGATGGATCGCAGTGCCCCCGACGACCTGCGGCCGCGCTGGCGTAGGCTATCGCGGACCCGGATGCTCTGTCATAGCGCAATAGCGAAAGAGTAGTGCCCACTTTCATCGACCGTGGCGCGCCACTCCGGAATACGCTATCACCGCCAAAATCGGCCGGTTCTTCGATTGAACCCGTCAAGTTGTCGAATTGAGTACACTGCCACCGTAATATCCGGCTCGTGGCCACAGCTTCAAGTCTCCCACCAAGGCGGTTCAGATCGTTTTGAAATCTACTTCGATCCGCCAAGCAGCCGGAGAGCCTCCACAAGGTGCTGGTTTTCCTCAGGCGTACCGACGCTGATCCGTAGTTTATCCCGTAATCCCTCCTCATTGAACCATCGCACAAAGATGCGTCGGGCCATGAGAGACCGATAGACTTTCTCCGCGCTGTGCCATCTCCCGCCGGCGGGAACAGTCGCGAGGAGAAAATTCGCTTGCGACGGCGAGCATGGGAAACCAATCGCGGTCAGGGCCAGATCAAGAGCTCTCCGCTCATGGCGCACCGCCTCCCAACTTCTGGCAGCGGATCGGACATCTTCGAGCGTGGCTGTCCCAACGGCTTGTGCGATGGCGTCGACGTTGTAGGAATCCTTCGTCTTCGACAGCATAGGAGCGACGAGTTCAGCAGCGCCGAGGCCATAGGCGAGCCGCAGGCCCGCGAGCGAATAGCCTTTACTGAGCGTTCGCAGAAGCAGCACATTGGGATTGGCGGCGACCATCGTGGATGTCTCATGTCCGATCTCGGGATCGACAAAGTCGACATAGGCTTCGTCGACGAGCAGCACGCCGCGGAAGGTCAGCGCGACTTTATGGAGTTCGGCTGCCGAGGCAAGCGCGCCTGATGGTGCGTGAGGATTTGTCATGATGGCGAGAGGAGCTCCCGCCGCATTCCATCGTTCGGCGGTGTTATCAGGAACCGACCAATCGTTGCCAAGCGGTACGCTGGCGAGAGGACTGCCATGGATGGTCGCCAGAACGGAATAGAGACCATAGCTCGGCGTCAACAGCCCGAGCGGCTTTCCGGGATCGAGGAATGTCGTGAAGGCCAGTCTGAGCAGCTCATCACCACCGTTAGTCGCTATGACGTTTGCAGGAGCGAGGCGGTGCAGGCGAGCGACGCTCGCGCGGAAAGCACCGGCAAGCGGATCCGGATAGCGTTGCAACATGTCGAGTGGAAAGGAACTCAAGGCGTGCGCAACGGCGGGGCCGGGTGGATAGGGATTTTCGTTCGTGTTCAACTTAATGGCTGGCGTGTCAGGCTGCTGGCCCGGCGTGTAGCCCTGCATGGCCTTGAGATGGGCGCGTTCGTAAGTCATGCGGGAATGCCTGCCGTCCGGGATGAGCGGGTCATATGGGCGTCCCTCGAATTCTGCCACCGCGTCAGACGGCCATCGATAACATGGCCGGTGACCGACCCAGCGCTTCCGCAGCGCATTGATCAGCGGCTGCGACCAAGACTGCACAATTTAACATCGCGGGCAACGTCTCCACCGCGAGAACCGAGGTCCCATCCAGTCCTGCGAGCCTCGAGAGGACCGCTATCGAAGGGTAACCGGACAACGCTGCGTAACAGGGAAGACAGCCGCCCATGAAGCGTAGCGCAGGATCGCAGACCGTCGCAGATTTACTGATTGGAGCGCGTGGCAGGCTGGAGCATCATAGCGCCGCGGCGAACGAATAGTTCCCCTCTTCATCGACCGTGGCGCGCCAGCCAAAGCCAGAGCACGCCGCTACCTTCGAACTGGCCATGGCCCGGCGCTGCGTTGTGTCGTAGAATCACGGCAATCAATTCACAGCCGGGAGGACATCATGACCAGACGCAATCACACCATCGGTGGCGCGCTGCTCGCGGGCACGATGCTGGCGGCCGCGGCGCCGGCGCTCGCTGCCGAGGTGACGCCGGAGCGGCTTCTCAACCCCGACCGGGAGCCGCAGAACTGGCTGATGAATCACCGCACCTATGACGGCCAGCGCTTCTCGCCGCTTGCCCGCATCACCAAGGAGAACGTCAAGAACCTCAAGCTCGTCTATTCGGTTCCGCTTGGCGGCATGGGCGCCAATGAATGGAACGAGGCGACCCCGCTGGTGGAGAACGGCTTTCTCTACACCACCGATTCCTGGGGCGTGCTCTACAAGATCGACGTCACCGCGGGCGACCGCGGCCTCATCGTCTGGCGCATGGAGCCCAAGCAGGAGAAGCAGGGCACCAATCGCGGCGCGGCGTTCTGGGGCAATCTCGTCATCTCGCCCGCCAACTGGCCGGCCCGCATCGTCGCCACCGACAAGGAGACCGGCAAGGTGGTTTGGGAGACGAGCGTATCCTTCGGACAGGCTGAGCTGCGCATTACCGCGGCCCCGCTCCCGATCAAGGACAGGATCATCGTCGGCGCCTCGGGCGGCGACAGCGGCGTGCGCGACTGGATCGCGGGGCTCGATGCCGCAACCGGCCGCGTGCTGTGGCGCCAGTTCACCATACCCGGGCCCGGCGAGCCCGGCAGCGAGACCTGGAAGGGTGCCACCAACGCCTGGCAGACCGGGGGCGGCGCCGTGTGGGTGACCGGCACCTACGATCCCGACACCAACCAGACCATCTGGGGCACCGGCAATCCGGTGCCGATGTTCGATCCGACCTATCGGCCGGGCGACAATCTCTACACCAACAGCGCAATTTCCTGGAATCCCGAGACCGGCAACATGAACTGGTACTTCCAGTACACGCCGGGCGACATGTGGGACTACGACGAGGTCGGCACGCACATCCTGATCGACGGCGAGGTCGCCGGCCAGCCGCGCAAGCTGATCACGCATTCGGCGCGCAACGGCTACCTGTACACCATGGATCGGCATAACGGCCAGATCGTCGGCGCCAAGCCCTACATGGACAATGTCAACTGGACCAAGGGCATCGACCAGAAGACCGGCAAGCCGATCGACTATGATCCGGGCAAGGACATCCAGACCTATGCGGGCGTCGGCAATCTGACCCCGGGCGTGCCGCCCAAGAAGGTCTGTCCGTCGATCGCCGGCGGCAACAATTACTGGCCCTCGTCCTACAGCCCGAAGACCAAGCTGCTCTACATTCCCGCCCTCACGGCCTGCGTGGCGGTGGCGATCGATCGCGAGAAGCACAACGCGCAAAGGGGCTGGAACGGCGGCCTCTTCACCACCGATGAGCGCTTCGAGAGCAACCTGACCGCGGTCGATCCGATCACCCAGGAGGTCAAGAAGAACACGCATCTGCGCTACCCGAACTATTCCGGCACGCTCGCGACCGGCGGCGGGCTCGTTTTCCTCGGGCTGCTGGACGGCACGCTTGCGGCCTTCGACGACACCACGCTCGACGAATTGTGGAAGATCAATGTCGGCACCGGCTTCACGGCGCCGCCCATGACCTTCGAGGTCAACGGCCGGCAATATATCGCGATCACCTCGGGGCCGAGCGCGGTGTCCAAGGCCAAGCTCATGAACACGCCGGAGCTCAAGGAGATGCGCAACGCCACCGTGCTCTATGTCTTCTCGCTATGAGCGGGCCGAGAAGGCGGCGGGGCCGCGAGCCACTGCAGGCGCGTGCTGCTAGGCGTTGTTTTGAGGTTTCCAGGCCTGGAAGCGGCGCTCGATGCGCTGCAAGATGCCGGTGAAGATGATGCCGGCGCCGGCCACGATGATCAGCCCGGCAAAAACTTTGGAAGTTTGGAAGGTGGCGCCGGCCTTCGCCATCATCAGCCCGACGCCAGCCTGTGCCGCCACCAGCTCGCCGACGACCACCCCGATCAGCGCGTGGCCGACGCCGAGCCGCAAGCCGGCCAGGATGAACGGCACCGAGCCCGGCAGCGCCAAGCTCCGGAAAATCTGCGCGTCGGTGGCACCGAACGAGCGGGACGTCTTGATCAGGCCGGCGTCGAGGTTACGGACACCCGCGATCGTGTTGATCACGACCGGGAAGAACGAGCCCAGGAACACCACCGCGATCTTCGACCAAATGCCGATGCCGAGCCACAGGATCAAGAGCGGCAGCAGCGCGACCCGCGGCGTGCTGTTGAAGAAGCTGATGAACGGGTCGAGCGCGTAGTTTAGCCGCCGGTACCAGCCCATCAGCAGGCCGAGCGGCAGCCCGATGAGCACGGCCAGCCCGTAGCCATACACCATCTCCTGGCCGCTGACCCAGATGTCGTTCCAGATCTCGCCCTGCGCGAACAGCACGACGAATGCATCGACGATGTCGAGCGGCCCCGGCAGGAACAAAGGCGGGACCAGCCGCGCCGACGCCACGGCCTGCCAGACGATCAGGAACAGCAGCACGCTACCGACCCCGAACAGGGTGGGCTCATGGCGGCGCAGGCAACCTGGGCGCCCGGGGATGCGCAAGTCCGTCCTGCGCGCGTCGCCTGGCGCCGCTGGCGCAGGCTGCTCGGCGACCGGCTTGTCGGGTGCGGTTGCCATGTTCAGCCCCTCGCCGCTAGGCCGACCTGATTCGCGGCCGTGACCTCTTCTTCGATACAAGCCCAGATCGCGTCCTCGTAGGCGAGGAAGCGCGGCTCGCGCTTGATGCTCAGCGAACGAGGGCGTGGCAGGTCGATCTCGTGGATTTGCCGCACCCGCCCCGGCCGGGCGCTGAACACGACGACTCGATCGGCCAGGTACACCGCCTCCTTGATGTCGTGGGTGATGAAGATGGCGGTCTTGCGGGTCTCCGACCAGACCCGCAGCAGCTCGAGCTGCATGAACTCGCGGGTCTGAGCGTCGAGCGCGGCGAACGGCTCGTCGAGCAGCAGCATCTCCGGGTCGATCGCCAGTGCCCGAGCAAGGTTCACCCTCTGCTGCATCCCGCCCGACAGCTCTGACGGGTAGGCGTCCGCGAAACCGTGCAGCCCGACCAGCTCGATGAAGTGCCGGGCATGCTTGCGCGCTTCGCCCATCGGGGCGCCCTGCAGCTCGAGGCCGTACACGACGTTGCCCATCACGGTTCGCCAGGGCAGCAGGTTCGGCTGCTGGAACACCATCGCCCGATCGCGTCCCGGCCGGTCGATCGCGCGGCCGTTGAGCGTGAGCGAGCCGCCGGAGATCGGCAGCAGGCCATCGACCGCGTTCAAGAACGTCGATTTTCCGCAGCCCGACGGCCCGACGATCGACAGGAGCTCACCCTCGTGGACGTCGAGATTGACACCATCGACGGCCAGGAACGCGCTGCTCGAGCGCTCCAGCCAGTAGTGGATGGTGACGTCGCGCGCCCGCAGCCTGGCGCCGTGTCCGCCCGTAGCAGCCTGCATGCCGCCCTCTTCGTCGCACTCGGCCCTAACTAAGCCCCGCGCTACTGGGACTTGTCCAGGCCGCGCTTCAAGGAGCCGTCCAGGTATGACGTGTCGATGAAGGGAGCAACGTCGAAGCCCCTGACCTTGTCGTTCTGCCGCGACAGGATGGAGATGCCGTCGGCGAACTGCGCCGCCGTGGGCGTCGGGACGTTCGGGACGACCTTGCCAATGAAGAAGTCGTAGGTCGCCGCGACAATGGCGTCGTCCTCGAGCTTGAGCTGCGCCTTCAGCACCGGCAGCGAACCCGCCCGGTCATTCTTCGACCGCGCGATGCTCTCGATCAGCGAATCCATGAAGCGCTGGATCACGTCCGGGTGGCTTTTCGCGTAGCTGCGGTTCGTCGCGATCACGCCCTGCGCGTTCGGAATGCCCAGCGTCGTCATGTCGAGCAGCATGTGGAAGTTGTTCTTTTCGAGCAGCACCCGGTCCTGCACCTGGGCGACCGTGCAACAGATCTGGCCCGCCATGAGCGAGGCCATCCGCGCGCCTTCTTGCTGCACCGCCAGGATGGTCACGTCCTTGTCCGGATCAAGACCCGCCTTCTTAAGCAGCACCCGCGTGGCGATGTCGGTCGCGTCGCCGGAGGCTCGAACGGCGATCGTCTTCCCCTTGAGATCATCCTTCGACGCGATCGCCCGGCTGACCTCGAAGACGTACGGATAGACCGGCGTCAGCACCGCGAGGATGATGATGTCAGCGCCGGCGGCGTCGGCACTGACGACCTCCGAGCCGGTGACGTCCACGATCTGGATCTCGCCGGATTGGAGGGCCGCCACGGCGACCGGACCGCCGCCGAGCCCCTGGAGCGCCACGTCGAGGCCGTTCTTCGCGAAAATGCCCTTGTCACGGGCGTAGAACAACGGGAGGTGCGCCCCACCCTCAGGGTAGGAGACGCGGATCTTTGTGGCCGGCCCGCTGGCCGCCGGCGCGCCCGCGGCGACCTGTGATGCCGCGGCCTGGGCCGGCGGAGACGGCGCCTCCGTACACGCCGCCAAGAGCAAGAGCGCCACGACGGCGCTCAGCACGGGTCCGGCCTGGAGAAAGCGGCGGCGATCGGCCGGCGAAGAGTGCACGCGCGGTCCTTTCTCTGGTCGAATCCTGGTCGGCGGAGCAGCAGCCTGCCCCGCCCAAGGCGTCACATGGAGCTCGGGGTAACCCGCGAGACAGGCCCTCTCGGCCGCCCTATCATAGGCCAATCAGGCGCCGTTTGGTCAGACCAATGTCGAGATCGCGAAGGTCTGCCGGCGCCTGCGCGTCGCAGGTCTGGAGCTTCGAGCCGCAGGCTCTCTGGAGGTTATACGAATGAGGTCGTTTGGCGAGAAGGTCGTCATCTACGGGCCGGCGTTCCCGATGAACCTGACGCCGTTGTGGGTCGCCCACGACAAGGCGTTTTTCCGCGAAGAAGGTCTCGACGTCGCCCTCGAACCGGTGCTTGGCATCCCGGATGCTCAGCACCCGCGCCACCGGTGGCGCAAGGAGGGCAAGGTCGTCTTCGCCTCGCCGGGCGGTTCCCCGATGTTCCGCTCGGTGCGCGAAAGGCGGGGACCGGAAGACTCCGACATCAACGTCATCTCGATCGCGGACTGCACGGCCCACGTCTTCGTCGCCCAGCCGCACATCGAAGACCCATCACAGCTCAAGGGCAAGCGGCTCGGAGCGGACCGCAAGGGCGGCTCGAGCGTCGACGCGACGATCGTGCTGCGGCACTTCGGCGTGGACCCGGACGAGGTGACGTGGGTCGATAGCCGCGGCAAGCCACCGGACACCGAGCGCTATCGCCTCTCCCTGTTCGAGAAGGGTGAGCTCGACGCGGTCTGCTGCGACCCGCCGCACTGGAACATTGCGGTGCGCATGGGCGGGCACCGCCTGACCTCGGCGCGCGACCTGTACGCACTGCCCGAGGCCGGCCTCTCGACGACCATCGACGTCATTGAGCAGAAACCGGAGTTGGTGCTGGCGATGGTCCGGGCGACGCTGCGGGGCGCCGAGTTCGCGCGGCTCAACCGGGAAGAGACCATCGACTGCGTGCTGCGCCACCAGATCCACGTCAGCCACGAGTTGGCCGAGATCGCCTGGGAAGAGGACCACGACGACTGGGGTCCGGTGCTGGACATCGGCGCCTACGAGCGCAAGGTCGGCATCTACACCCGCGAATGGAACCTGCCCGAGCACCCGGTCGCGAAGTACTACCGCTTCGACTTCCTGAAGCAGGCGCTGGGCGAGCTGAAGCTGCTGCGATCGTGGGATCCGGCGTTCGACGCCGCGGACGCCAAGCTGACAACGCCCGTCGTCTAACCCTTCCCCTGCCGGGCACCGGCACGTGTCGGCGGCATCTTGGCTGCACCGATCGATAGCAGATGTGTCTTCGTGCAAGACGCGACATGGAACCGAGGAGCGAGCGCATGCTCACCAGAGAAGAGAATGAGATGCTCACCCGCGTCGGCAAGGGCACGCCGATGGGAAAGTTCTTTCGCAAGTACTGGTTGCCGGTCGGCATCTCGGCCGACCTGAAGACCAAGCCGACGTTCGTCCGGGTGTTGGGCGAGGATCTCGTCCTCTACCGCGACAAGAGCGGCACGGTCGGGCTGCTCGACGCGCGCTGCGCGCACCGGCGGGCCAACCTCTGCCTCGGTACGTCGATGAGCAAGGGCCTGATGTGCCGCTACCACGGCTGGGTCTTCGACGCCGACGGCACGGTGCTGCGGACGCCGAGCGAGGGCCAAGACAGCGATTTCCGCCTCCGCATCAAGCAGAAGGCGTACCCCGTTCAGGAGCTTGGCGGGCTCGTCTTCGCCTATATGGGCGACGATCCGGCCCCGCTGCTGCCGAGCTTCGACTTCCTGGCCGCCGCGGGCGAGCGCCATGTCAAGATCACCGGCGTCGCCAACTGCAACTGGCTCCAGTGCGTCGAGAACGGCATCGACCCGCTGCACGTGAGCTTCCTGCACGCCGACGTCTGGGACGACCTCGAGGTCGAGCCGGAGATGGGCTTCGCCGCGACCCGCTGGGGCCTCGTTCACAAGGCGTACCGGCCCGGCAAGCCCGGCGTCTGGAACTACCGCGAGCATCACCTGCTGATGCCGGGCATCAGCGCGGGCGGCAGCCAGGGCCGCAACCTTGTCGGGAACGCCGGCACGCCGCCGATCTCCTGCCGCTGGAGCGTCCCGATCGACGACGCTCGGTCGCTGATCATCCGCCTGGTGTTCAAGCCAGCCGACAATCCAGGCACGTTCACCCGCGATCCGATCGCCCGTGCCTGGAAGGCCGTCCCGATCGCGCCATACAAGGAGTACATCGAGAAGGAGGGCGACGCGCCGCCGGAGCTCGGCTACACCATGGCCGGCGTGATCGCGTCGGAAGATGCCACGATCATCGAGAGCCTCGGCGACATCGTCGATCGCGAGAACGAGCACGATCTGCCGCTCGGGGACTCCGGCATCATCGAGCTTCGCAAGCTGTATCTGGAGCAGGTCAAGGCCGTCATGGATGGCAAAGACCCGATGGGCGTCAATCGCGACCCGGCCGACAACGACATCCACGTCATCCCGGCCTGGGAGTACGACGTGACCGAAGAGGAGTTCAAGAAGGGCATGGCGGAGACGACCGCCTCCTCCCCTTCCCGCTGACGGGTCGCGGCGAACTAACGAAGGGTGCCGCCGCCCGCATTTATCGAGGGCTGCTCCTGGCCCCACGCCAGGACGGGCGCGCGAGTCTGCGGGGGAAGCCGCAGGTGCCGACAGCAGGTCGTCTCAACGACATCTGAGCTACATCTCGTTGTCATCTTCATTATCGATAAAACCCTTGCGTGATGTTGTTTAAGCGACATCCGTACTATATCTTGTTACCGTCTTCATTATCGATAAAAACCCACGCGTGAGCGCAGATGTCAAAAAATTGCGTTTGCCATGTAACCGTCGAGATAGCTCGTTACGGCTTCGCAATCCGTGCAACTGGCTTTTACGAGTACCGTATTCCCTCCTAGCGAATAGGGTACGGTATGCTCGTCGCGTAATCCCTCTTCACCACCATCCCAGCCGCAATAAATGCAGACGCCGCCACCTTGAACGGCAACTTTCTTCCCCGCGAGATCTTCGATTTCGTGCGTCACGCCTTGTCGCCTCTACCTGCATGCCATCCGCTTCCTCGCGCAGATCAAAACGCAGGAAGGCGCAACAGGCACGGAGAAGCAGGCCCGGAATCTAGTGGGGCGCAGCGATAATAGTTGCCGCTCCGGCAAGGCATAAGGCCGCGCCCGTCACATCCCACCGATCCGCGCGAAACCCTTCGACACCCCATAACCACGCAAGCGATGCAGTAATATAGATGCCGCCATAGGCAGCATAAGCGCGACCCGCGGCGGCGCTGTCCACCAGGGTGAGAAGATGGGTGAACAGCAGCAGCGAGGCGGGCGCGCCTTCCGCCTTGCGGGAGGTTATGGGACCCGCGAGACAGGTCGACGACCGCGAATCTGCCGGGAGCTTGACAGAAAACGGGTGGCGACCACGGCTCGACGTCCTTAACTTCGAAAGACCGACGGAACAAAAGAATGGAGTCGCCAATGAACCCGCAAAACGCAGGCAACCGAGATAGCGTTGTTGACCAGGGCCGCGGGACTCGAAACCCATTTGACGTCATGGACGTTCCCAACCCTAACGACCAGCAGGCGCTGGAATTCGCCGCTGGCACCAAGCTCGCCGGAACCTCGGACGACAAAAATGCAAGGGCATGGGCGACTCCGAGCGACGGCAATCAACACGACACGCTCGAAGGAAATTGGTCCAGTCGGTGGAACGGCGGCGCGGACCCCACGATCCCGGGAGATGCCGAGAACAAATGGAAACAGGGTCGAGCTGAAGTGAGAACGGCGGAAGACCGTGTCTATGTCCTATTCGACTGGAAATATGGAGCGCGCAAGGGGCTAATAGATGCCCGGCGCGAGGACACAACGAGGCTGGTGGGGAAGTATGTCAATTTGACCGATCCAAAGGTCATACGCCCCTGGGTCGGTTTGGTCGTGAGCAATCAAAGAATCGATGGACGGTGGCCTGGAGGGCGTCTGGATTTCCGCCGATAAGGCGAAGCGATGGAACTCAATGGTGACGACAAAGAGGCTGTCGTTCCGAGACCAATTTTATGGCCGATGGCTGGAGGTTGTTGAAACTGAGGGCATCAACTAATCGTCCTTGATCAATCGGCGACGCGTCGACCCTGCCCTCGTTGAGTCATTGGAATATATCCCTGCGGCAGATGCGCAAAATGCGGCTGCAGCCGGACGTGCACCTCGCAGTCCAGCGCAGCGGCGAGATTCTGGGTCAAGAAATCTGCAGATCAGGATCGATCGACGAGCCGCAAGTCTTGCAATGTCGTGGGGAGGCTGCGTTCGATGAGATCGATGATCGCGTCTTTCAATTTGTCGTTCGGCAGTGTGCCGTTGTCCGCCGGCTGAAGCGAAGCGTCGACCTCGCGGCTGGGTCCTTCCAACCTGATCATTTCGGTATTGTTCAGGGGCGCTGCGGACCTCTTGTCAATGACCTTGAGATCGTGCCCGTCGATGACTCTGATCGCATAGAGCGCGTGGATTTCGTGGTACGAATCCAAGGCAGCGTCATGGTTATCATGCCGACGCCCGCGACCGTCCTCGCCCTGCTTCCATATCCCGACGTTGCCTTGGTGATGACCACGTAGGCGTCGAGCTCTTGTGGCGAGATCTCGGTGCGAACGAGTTTCTCGATCGGATCATCGCGCAAGAGATTGGACAGCGGAACCGGAGAGTCCCGTTCGACGGTCGCAAGGGCCGCGCGTCTATAGGTTACCGGCCGCACTTGCCAGCGCGGGCCCAACAGGGCGCCGACGTGCCTGACGATGAGATCATCCAATCCCCAGGCCTTGATCGAAAAAGTGCGGGCGCTGTTTTCGAAGCCGGTCAGGCCTGCTTTGGTGAGCGTGAATTCGTCGCCGACGGCAGAAACAATCCCGACCGTCTTGACGTCCTGAAGCTTCGGCGCAGCCGCATCGATCGACGTGCACGCGCCTAGCAAGAGCGCGAGCAGCAGAGCCGCCGACCCCGCCATGCCTGCCCTTCGGGGCCGGTGCATGGCGCGGCTACCGCACTCTCACATCGAATGAATAGGACGCCCCGACGCCGACAGTCGTCTGGTTGGGCGAACCGCGAAGGGTCACGAGCGGGCTGGCGGCCGCGCTGCCGAGCAGGCGATCATACTCGACGTAGGAATGCACCTCCCATTGTGGATTGAGCTGATAGCGCGCCTGCGCGCCGGCGCCGACCGAATGCGATCCGCCCTTTGCATCGAATACCGGCAGGCCGGAAGCGGTCGCTTGCGCGGCATTGACGCTGAAGTAGGGCGCGGCGGCCCTTGCGTCTTGCAGCGTAAAACGCGGACCGCCCGACAGGGTGAAGCGCTCCAGCACCGGCACGATCACGTCCGCCGAGAAGTCGGCGACGACGCCGTCGTGGCCGCCGAATCCGCGGCGGACCTCCACGCGTGCGCGGAACCAATCGACCGGAAGGTATTCCGCGAAGCCACCGATCTCGACAGCAAATTTCACGTCGCCGAGGCCGTTCAGCTCGGTGTAGCTGGCGGCCGTTCGTGCCGACTTGAACTTGCCGACGGGGCCGGCGCGAAAGCCGCCGAAATCGACGAGCGCGATGCTTACCCCATCGCGTGGGCTGCGGAACGGCTCCGGCGAGCCGGCACGACGAATGGAGAAAATCGGAACCGGGCTGAATGTGTACCGTCTGGCGCCCTCGAAATCCGGCTTCAACTCGCCTTCGCCGCCGACCGTGATCGTCCAGTCGCCCGATACCGACGGCAGGAATGGGAGCGTTACGGCGGGCCGTGGCAGCGTGATGACAGGTTGCGCCACTGCGCTGAGCGGGAAGGACATTGTGACGAGGACAGCCGCGAGGCGAAGGCGCAAGGGGGCCAGGAGCACTGCCGTCGGCGTAGACCCGATCAATGCCGACATGCCGGTCCTGTCCCGATCGCCCTTCGGAAAGCAAAAGCCTCAACCCATCGAGCCTCGTGATGGCGCAGCAAATACCTCGGCGTGCTGCTCGGCCTCGTGTTCACGACATTCTTCATGACGCCGCACCCGGCAATGTTCTTCGACATTTGAACCGAACCTACGGTTTTCTCTCGGACGCCAGCCGGATCGACATCTGGGTGATGGACCCGATGGTGCAATACGTCGACGACATCAAGCCCCCGTCCGATACCGCTGTGGCCCGTGTCAGCCCTCGAATATCATGAGGATTGCGGGTCCGGCTTCGGTCTCGACCACCGTGCTGCCGTGGAATCCCGCCTTTTCGTAGGCGCGGCGGGCGCGCAGGTTGTCCCGATCGGGATCGATGGCCACCACCGGCGCGCCTTCCGCCGTGAGCCGCGCGGCGAGAAGCTTCAGATAGGCGCAGCCGTGGCCGCGGCCGATCATGCCGGGCTCGCCGATGAACGAATCGATCGCGCGCGATCCCTGCGGCAGATGCGCGAAATGCGGCTGCGGCCAGACGTGCACCTCGTAATCCTGCGCATAGGCGAAGGGGCGTCCTTCGAACGAGACGATGCGCATCACCATGGCGGGCTCATCGAGATCTTCCCGCAGCAGCGCTTCCTGCTCCTGCGCATCGCCCCACCAGCGCGAGACCTCGGGCGTCCGCAACCAGCGCTGCAGAAGCGGAAGATCGTCGCGCACGGTCCGCCGGAATGTGTAGGACGAACCATTCACCGATTCGATCTCAATATTGGCCTTCACGGATCGGAGTTCGCTCATCGCTTGACACGATTCCGCAAATCAGATTATTCGGGAAATTGAAACTGGTGATTTGCGTGCCGATCCTGGGCCTGTCCGAGATCGGCTTTGTTTTATGCGCAAGTCTGGTGAACTCGGCCTCCTTACCGGAGTCCGCACCGGGCTTTTCGAAAGTGGTCCCCGTGCTAGGCCGCTCAGACTTCCAGGCCAATGTGCCGGCTGGGCTCCATGCGCGCGTGGGCTTATCATTTTTGGCAAAGTTTGCCAATGCCGTCGCTTTGCGGCCGCCAGGCAGCAAGGCGGTGAAACGCACGCAATATTGCGAGCAACGACGGCGGACCCGACGCACGTTCGCGAACCGAAGCGCGGGATTGAACGCAACGTCATGGCGCG
>DATDGG010000491.1:0-2229 GCA_036522235.1 Xanthobacteraceae bacterium | reverse complement strand
CCAGCCTGCAGCCACGATGCGCGACTTTGCGGGCGCGGCGAACAGCGTTATGACTTTCCGCCATGAAGGTAGACGGCAAGCCTACCCGCAGCATCTGGCTCGAAGGCGACGGTTGGTCGGTCGGCATCGTCGACCAGACGCTGCTGCCGCATCGCTTCGCGACCGTTCGCCTCACCTGCCTCGACGAGGCCGCGCATGCGATCCGCGCCATGCAGGTACGCGGTGCGCCGCTGATCGGGGCTGCGGCCGCCTACGGGCTTTGCCTGGCGCTGCGCCAGGATGCGTCCGACGAGGGTCTCGAGCGCGCCGCCGCGACGCTGCTGCGCACGCGCCCGACCGCCATCAACCTCAAATGGGCGCTCGACGAGATGGCGGCCGCGGTGCGCAACCAGGAGCGGGCGGTGCGGGTCGAGGCCGCCTATAGCCGCGCGGCGGAAATCTGCGAGGAGGATATCGCCATTAACCAGGCGATCGGCCGGAATGGCCTTGCGTTGATCGAGGCGATCGCGGCCAAGAAAGCCGGCCAGGCGGTCAACCTGCTCACCCATTGCAATGCCGGCTGGCTCGCCACCGTCGATGTCGGCACCGCCACGGCGCCCATCTATCTGGCGCATGATCGCGGGTTGCCGGTCCATGTGTGGGTCGACGAGACGCGGCCGCGCAATCAAGGTGCTTCGCTCACCGCCTGGGAGCTCGGTCATCACGGCGTGCCGCATACCGTGATCCCGGACAATACCGGCGGCCATCTGATGCAGCACGCCATGGTCGACCTGGCGATCGTCGGCACCGACCGGGTGGCCGCGAACGGCGACGTCTGCAACAAGATCGGCACCTATCTCAAGGCGCTCGCCGCCAAGGACAATGGCGTGCCGTTCTATGTGGCGCTGCCGTCCCCCACCATCGACTTCTCGGTTGAGGACGGTGTCGCGCAAATTCCGATCGAGGAGCGTGACGCCGGCGAGGTCGCCGACATCACCGGCCGCACGCGCGATGGCCGGATTGAGACCGTGCGGGTGGTGCCGGCCGGCACGGCGGTCAAGAACTACGGTTTCGACGTGACGCCGGCGCGGCTCGTCAGTGGGCTCATCACCGAGCGTGGCGTGATCGCGCCGAACCGTGCCGCGCTCGCCGCCGCCTTTCCGGAACGCGCCGCCGCCAAGGCGATGCGCCCAAAGGCGACGCCCCCAAAGGCGACGCCCCCATGACCGCCTCCGCACCCGCGCGGCTTCCGCCCGACGGCCGCCAGTCAGAGACCGCGCTCGCGGTCGCGCGCGGCACGACGCGGCTCCTGCACGCGCTCGGCTTTTCGGTGGTAAGCGAGCTGCCGCTGCCGTCCGGGCGGCGGGCCGATCTGGTGGCGCTCGACAAGGCGGGAAAAATCTGGATCGTCGAGATCAAATCGTCCATTGCGGATTTTCGCGCCGATCAGAAATGGACGGATTATCGGCTGCATTGCGACCGGCTGTTCTTCGCCACCACGCTCGCGGTCCCGTGCGACATCTTTCCTCAGGATGCCGGCCTCATTGTCGCGGATGCGTTCGGGGCGGCGATCGCCTGCGAGGCGCCCGAGCACCGCCTGCACGCTGCCACCCGCAAGTGCATGCTGCTGGCTTTCGCCCGCGCCGCGGCGCTGCGGCTGTCGGCGCTGGCCGATCCGGAGGGGCCGTTCGGCGCGGAGTTTTGAGATCAGGAGTGTCCCCGGGCCTCCGCAAGCGGGGCGAGGAACGCTGCAGCTACCTCGGCAGCGACGTCGATCCCATCAGAAACTTGTCGACCGCGTGCGCGGCCTGGCGGCCCTCGCGGATGGCCCAGACCACGAGCGACTGGCCGCGGCGCATGTCGCCGGCGGCGAACACCTTCGGGTTCGAGCTCTGATAGGCGAGGGTATCGGCCTTGACATTGCCGCGCGGATCGAGCGTCAGGCGAAGCTGATCGAGCATGCCCTCGTGCACCGGATGCACGAAGCCCATGGCCAGCAGGACGAGATCGGCCGGCAGCTCGAATTCGCTTCCCGCGATCGGCTTCATGCGCTCGTCGACCTGCAGGCAATGCAGCTTCTGCACGTGCCCGTTGGCGCCGGAAAATCTCTGCGTCATGACGGCGAAGTGCCGCTTGGCGCCTTCCTCGTGGCTCGACGAGGTGCGCAGCTTGAGCGGCCAGTCCGGCCAGGTCATGAGCTTGTTCTCGTGCTCGGGCGGCTGCGGCATGATCTCGAAATTGGTGACCGAG
>DATDGG010000490.1:0-11348 GCA_036522235.1 Xanthobacteraceae bacterium | reverse complement strand
GTTCTCGTCGAGGTCCGTGAGCTGCCTGCGCAAGCCCTTGATCAGTTTGAGCGAGCGACGCAAGGCCATTTTGACGACGAAACGGACGGCGGGGTCGGTGGTCTGTGTCATGGGGCCATTATAGCCGGCTTGGACCCAAACTTGGACCCAAACGCGGCGGAACGGGCCCTGACGGGTTGGTATGCGATGCGATGAGCACTCGCGGTAACCTGCGGAAAAACAAGGCTAAATGGTATCAGCCGTGACCGTGTGGGATGGCCGCCGACACAACGACAATGTGGAGATGCGCGCCGAGGACCTCGCGATCTCGGCCAAGGAAGTCAATGTCCGCTATCGCTTCTTCAACAAGGCGGCGAGCGACGTCACCGTCCTGGTCGCCTTTCCGATGCCGGAGGTGCGGATCGAGGAGCCGGATCAGAACATTTCGCTCCCGACCGAAGACCCGGTGAACCTGCTCGCCTTCACCACCACGATCAACGGCAAGCCGGTCAAGACGCAGGTCGAGCAGCATGTCTTCGCGGCCGGCATCGACCGCACCCAGCTGTTGACGAGCCTCGGTATCCCGCTGGCGCCGCATCTTGAAGCCACCAACAAGGCGCTCGATCGCCTGCCACGCGAAAAGTGGGACGAGCTCGTGCGCATCGGCTTGGCCGAGATCGAGACCTACGACATCGGCAAGGGCACGATGCCGCACCTTGCGGCGCGCTGGGGTCTGCGCACGACGTTCTATTGGGAGCAGACCTTTCCGGCCAGGACCGAGACCTCAATCGAGCATCGCTACCGGCCGAGCGTCGGCGGCTCGGTGCAGACCTCGCTCGGATCGCCCTCCTTGGTCAAGGAAGCCTGGTACGACGAGTACAAGCGCAAATATTGCCTTGACGGCGACTTCTTCGCCACCATCGAGCGCCTGCGCAAGGCCGCCAAGAGCGAGTTCGGCCCGCCCTATGCGGAGCAGCGCATCGACTACATCCTGCGCACCGGCGCCAACTGGTCGGGGCCGATCGGGCAGTTCCATCTCACCGTCGACAAGGGCGATGCCAGCAGTCTCGTCAGCTTCTGCGGCACCGGCGTGAAGAAGGTGAGCGACACCAAGTTCGAGATGAGCAAGACCGACTTCTCGCCCGACGGCGACCTTGCGGTGCTGATCCTGAAGAAGATGACGCCGTAGCGCATCTGCGCGCGAAAGCTTCCCCCGATTTGGTCATCGGATTTCCTGCCGAACCCTGAAGGTCCTCGCGTCCGCCTCGGCTGCGGTACGCCGACAAGCCTATTGACCGCGGCGGGCGAAGCCGAAAGATGCGGGCGAGCAATGTCCATAGCCAATCCGGGAATCCCCCATGCGCCCCAATGACGGCACCAGAACCGCCGCCCAAGTGCTGATCGACCAGCTCGCGGTGCACGGCGTGCGCCATGTCTTTTGCGTCCCGGGCGAGAGCTATATCGCGGCGCTCGATGCGCTGCATGACGGCCCGATCGCGGTGACGGTCTGCCGCCAGGAAGGCGGCGCCGCCATCATGGCGGAGGCGGTCGGCAAGGTCACCGGCCGTCCCGGCATCTGCTTCGTCACGCGCGGTCCCGGCGCCACCAATGCGGCCGCAGGCCTCCACATCGCGCGCCAGGATTCGACCCCGATGATCCTGTTCTTCGGGCAGATCGCGCGCGACATGCGCGAGCGCGAGGCCTTCCAGGAGCTCGACTACCGTGCCGTATTCGGCACCATCGCCAAATGGGCGACCGAGATCGATGATCCGGCCCGCATCCCCGAGCTCATCTCGCGTGCCTTCTACGTGGCGACCAGCGGCCGGCCCGGCCCGGTGGTGATCGCGCTGCCCGAGGACATGCTGGTGGAGCAGGTCACCGTCGGGGACGCGCCCGCCTTCGCGCCGGTCGAGACCTGGCCGGGCCAGAACGACATGAGCCGGCTGCAGAAGCTCATCTGGGCGGCGGCGCGGCCGATCGTGCTCGCCGGCGGCAGCCGCTGGTCGGAGCCGGCCGCGGCCGCGTTGGCGCGCTTCGCCGAGCGCTTCGCGCTGCCGGTCGCGACCACGTTTCGCCGCGCCCATCTGATGGATGCGTTGCATCCCTGCTATGCGGGCGATCTCGGCATCGGCCCCAATCCGAAGCTGTTGGCGCGCGTCAAGGCCGCCGACCTGGTGGTGCTGATCGGCGGTCGGATGGGCGAAATGCCCTCACAGCGCTACACGCTGTTCGACATACCGGCGCCGCAGCAGACTTTCGTGCACGTGCATCCGGGCACCGACGAGCTCGGCCGCGTCTACCGGCCGCATCTTGCGGTCAATGCCGCGCCGACCGCCTTTGCGGCCGCGCTCGAAGCCCTGCAGCCGCCGAACGAAATCCCCTGGCGCGAGGCGACCGCCGCGGCGCATGCCGAATACCTCGCCTGGACCGAGCAGCCGACCGCGGTTCCGGGCGCCGTCAATATGGGCGAGGTCGTCGCCGGGCTGCGGGCGCGTCTCCCGCTCGACGCCTTCATGTGCAATGGCGCCGGCAACTTCTCCATCTGGGTGCATCGTTACTACCGATACCGGCGCTACGGCATCCAGGTGGCGCCGATCTCCGGCTCCATGGGCTATGGGGTGCCGGCGGCGCTGGCGATGAAACGGCTCCATCCCGAGCGCACCGTCATCGCGTTCGCGGGCGACGGCGATTTCCTGATGACCGGACAGGAATTCGCGACCGCAGTGCAGTACGATCTGCCGATCATCGTGATCGTGGTCGACAACGGCATGTACGGCACCATCCGCATGCATCAGGAGCGCGAATTTCCAGGCCGCGTATCGGGCACGAATTTGAGAAATCCGGATTTTGCCGCCTATGCGCGCGCCTTCGGCGGGTTCGGGGCGACCGTCGAGCGCACCGCGGATTTCGCTGATGCCTTCGCGGCGGCTGAGCGTTCCGGCAAGCCTTCGCTCCTGCATATCAAGGTCGATCCCGAGGCAATCACGCCCACCACGACGCTCGTCGCCATCCGCGAGAAGGCCCTGAAAGAGCACACCTGAACGGCCCTGGATTCCTAGCATTTGTCGCATTTGCTGCGCTGAACCGATGTCCACTTCGGTGGAAAATGCTCCAATGGGTGCGCCTTTTTGTCGGACAGCCTTGCTTCCGGCGCCGACCTGAATCACAATTCATTTTTACGGAATCGCTGCGGCTCGCGCATGCCCTATCGGCGCACCGAGAACGTCACCCGCAAGCTCGTGGCGCGCCACGGTGCCATCATGGCGGCGGCGCGTGCGCTCGCCGCTGAGGGCGGATTGGGGAGCGTACAGATCGCCGCGGTGGCGGAGCGCGCCGGCATCGCGTCCGGCACGGTCTACCGCTATTTCCCCGCCAAGCTCGACCTGATCGCGGCCCTGGTCGCGGCCCAGTCCGCGGCCGAGATCGCCGCGCTCGATCGCGCCGGCAACGCAGCGCCCGGCCCGCTTTCCGCATTGGCGGCCGCCATCGTGAGCTTCGCGGCGCGCGCGCTCGCGCGCCGGCGGCTTGCCTTCGCGATGATCGCTGAGCCGGTCGAGGGCGAGCTCGATGCCGCAAGGTCGACCTACCGGACGGCACTCGCTGGCGCGTTCGAAAGACGCATCCGCGCGGCGCAGGAGCGCGGCTACCTGC
This sequence comes from Xanthobacteraceae bacterium, assembly GCA_036522235.1. Taxonomy (GTDB): domain Bacteria; phylum Pseudomonadota; class Alphaproteobacteria; order Rhizobiales; family Xanthobacteraceae; genus VAZQ01. The sequence continues at coordinate 7,718 of DATDGG010000490.1, read as the reverse complement.
CGGATCAGGACACGGGGGTCGCCGCGGCCGCGCTGGTCGGGGCGCTGATCGAGGGGCTCATCGGCCCGCTGGCGCAGGCCCAAACCGACGATCCCGCGAAAATCCGCGCGCAGGTGCAGACCCTCACTCTGTTCGGCCTGCGCGGCCTCGGCGTGATCGATGCGCGCGCCCGCGGCCTTGTGGTGCAGACCGCGCTGCCGCCGCCCGACTAATGCGACATCAGCACCGGGATCGTCGACGAGGTCAGAATCGTGCGGGTGACGCCGCCGAGGATGAATTCGCGCAGGCGGGAATGCCCATAGCCGCCCATCACCATGAAGTCGGCGCCGATCTCGGCTGCGTGCGCGCGGATCGTGGAGGCGACATCGCTGGACGACACGCGCTTGAGCTCGACCTTGAGGCCGTGACGCGCAAGATGGCGCGCCATATTGGTGCCCACCAATTCGCTGCCCTTGCCGCGTTCGACGCTCACCGCCACGACATCGATGGCCTTGGCGCGTTTGAGGAACGGCAGCGCGTCCGCGATGGCGCGCGTGGCCGGGCGGCTGGCGTCCCAGCACACCAGCACGTGCTCGAGCGTGACGGCTTGCGTCTGCGTGAACGGCACCACCACCAGCGGACGGCCGGATTCGAACAGCGCGCCTTCGATCAGAAGCTCCTCGGAGGCGCCCTCCCTGGGGCGCGCTTGGCCGACCACCGCGAGATCGAAGCGCCGCGCGATGCGCCCGAACAGGTCGGCCGCGCCGGCGACGCTCGCGTCCAGGATGCGGGTTTCCGCCGAGAGCCCGGCCGCCCTGGCGGCCGCCTCGAAGCGGCCCGTCGCCGCCTTCGCGGCCTTGGTATTCTCCTCGCGCTGGGCATCGATCAGATCGGTCGGAATGCCGCCCAGCACGGTGCCGGGGATCACCGGCTCGTAGATGAATCCGATGCCGGCGATGTGGGCGTCGAACAGCTTGGCCAACGAGATCGCATAGTCGGCCGCGAATTCCTGCGGGGCGCCGCCGGTCAGGTTGACCACCATATCCTGGATCATGGTCTCCCTCCTCACCGGCTCAAGAGCATTGCGGCCCGTCGACCGGAACCGGTCACGGGCCGCGCTGGTGGCAAGGCTGTGCCGCCCGCCTATTTTTTCGCGCCGTCCGCCTTGAACTGGCTGACATAGGCCCAAAGGCCCTGTCTTTCCGCGTCATCCTTGACGCCGCCGAACGCCATGCGGGTGCCCATGACCATGGCCTGCGGGTTCTCCACCCATTGCAGGAACTTCGCCTTATCCCAAGTGATTCCGGAAGCCTTCATGCCGTCCGAATAGTTGAACCCTTCGAAAGTGCCGGCTTTGCGGCCATCAATGCCGTTGAGCGGAGGGCCGAGCTTTGGCTTGGCGTCTTCCCCCACGTCGTGACAGGGCTTGCACTTGGCGAACGACTGCTCGCCCGCAGCTGCATCCTGCGCCAGCGCGGCCCCGGTTGAGGCGGCCACGATCAGCCCAGCAAAAACCCAAGTCCTCATTACTCTCTCCTCTCGTTCCTCGCGTTTTGATGTCATTTCCCTCAGGTCCTCGCCGCAGGGCGGACCTCCACCGTGATCGAATGGCGCTCCTGGCTGCCAGTGTCAACGGGGGAAACACCGGGAGTTCCCGCGCCCGCCGGCCGGCGACGCTGGCTGCACGAGACAAGCATTGCGCGGTGTTTGCAGCTATAAACAGCCCAAGGCGAGCTTAAGCGCTTGGACGCAGCGCCGAAGGAGGCAGTTCCATGTCGGTCAAGATGCCGGTGCCCGATGAAGCCGTGCTCGGCCGTCGCGACCGCATCGTCAAGGCGCTGCGCGCCATCGTTGCCGGCGAGGGCGTGATCGCGACCGAATCCGAGATGCGGCCCTACGAGTCCGATGCGTTCACGGCCTATCGGGCGCTGCCCATGGTCGTGGTGCTGCCCGATACAGTCGACCAGGTGTGCCGGGTGCTGAAGTATTGCAATGCCGAGGGCATCAAGGTGGTGCCGCGCGGCGCCGGCACGTCGCTCTCCGGCGGCGCGCTGCCGGCCGCGGACGCCGTGCTGCTCGGCATGGCCAAGTTCAACCGCATCCGCGAGACCGACCTGGAAAACCGCGTGGTGGTGGCCGAGCCGGGCGTGACCAATCTCGCGGTCACGCAAGCGGTCGAGCATGCGGGCTTCTACTACGCCCCCGATCCGTCCTCGCAGATCGCCTGCACGATCGGCGGCAATGTGGCGGAGAATTCCGGCGGCGTGCACTGCCTCAAATACGGGGTCACCAGCAACAACGTGCTGGGTCTCGAAATCGCACTGATGACCGGCGAGACCGTGCGTCTCGGCGGCAAGCATCTCGACAGCGGCGGCTATGATCTCATGGGCATCATGACGGGCTCGGAGGGATTGCTCGGCGTCGTCACCGAGGTCACGGTGCGCATCCTGCGCAAGCCCGAATGCGCGCGCGCCGTGCTGGTCGGCTTTCCGACCTCCGAGGACGCCGGCGATTGCGTCGCCAGGATCATCGGCGCCGGCATCATTCCGGGCGGCATGGAGATGATGGACCAGCCCGCGATCCACGCGGTCGAGCAATTCGTGCATGCCGGCTATCCGCTCGATGTCGAGGCCCTGCTCATCGTCGAGCTCGACGGCGCGCAGGCCGAGGTCGATCATCTGTTGCCGCGCGTCGAGGCGATCGCGCGGGAATGCCACGCGCTGACCTGCCGGGTCTCGAGCTGCGAGCAGGAGCGGCTCCTGTTCTGGGCCGGGCGCAAGGCGGCATTCCCGGCGGTCGGACGCATCTCGCCCGATTATTACTGCATGGACGGCACCATCCCGCGCGCACAGCTGCCCTTCGTGCTCAAGCGCATGCGCGAAATGTCGAAGACGCACGGGCTTGCGGTCGCCAACGTGTTCCATGCCGGCGACGGCAATCTGCATCCGCTCATCCTCTACGACGCCAACCAGCCCGGAGAGCTCGAGCGCGCGGAGGCGTTCGGCGCCGATATCCTGCGGCTCTGCGTCGAGGTGGGCGGGGTCCTGACCGGCGAGCACGGGGTCGGGATCGAGAAGCGCGACCTGATGCCGGCGATGTTCTCCGACATCGATCTCGCCCAGCAGCAACGCCTCAAATGCGCGTTCGACCAGGGCGGCCTGCTCAATCCCGGCAAGGTGTTTCCGACCTTGCACCGTTGCGCCGAGCTCGGCCGCCTGCATGTGCACGCCGGCAAGCTGCCGTTTCCCGACCTTCCGCGATTTTGAAGGAGCATTCTCGGGAAAAGTGGCACCCGGTTTTCCGTCCGAGAATGCGACAATGCAAACGAAGCACCTTTAGGACGAATGGAAACCGGTTTTCCTGCGACAACGAAAATGACCGATACGCTCAAAGCGCGCGACGCCAAGGACGTCGAGAATGCCGTGCAATGGGCGCTCGGCGCCGAGAAGGCGCTCGAAATCGTCGGCCACGGCTCCAAGCGCGCGATCGGCCGGCCGCCGCAGAGCGATCTGATGCTCGATCTGTCGGCGCTGTCGGGCGTCACGCTCTACGAGCCCGCGGAACTGGTGCTGAGCGCCAGGGCCGGCACGGCGCTCTCCGAGATCGAGGTGCTGCTGGCCGGCAAAGGGCAGCGGCTCGCCTTCGAGCCGATGGATTGCGGGCCGCTCCTGGGCAGCCTGGTCGGCCGCGGCACCATCGGGGGCACCATCGCGACCAATCTGAGCGGCCCGCGCCGTGTGACCGCGGGTGCCGCGCGCGACCATCTCCTGGGCTTTTCGGCGGTGTCCGGACGCGGTGAGACCTTCAAGTCGGGCGGCCGGGTGGTCAAGAACGTTACCGGCTACGACCTCTGCAAGCTGATGGCAGGGTCCTGGGGCACGCTCGCGGCCCTGAGCGAGGTGACGCTCAAGACCCTGCCCAGGCCCGAAACCGAGGCGACCGTGGTGCTGTCGGGGCTCGACGACGCGTCGGCGGTGCGCGCCATGGTGGCCGCCATGGGGTCGGCCTGCGAGGTCTGCGGCGCTGCCCATCTGCCGGCCGCGACCGCAGCGCGCTTTCCGATGGGCGAGGCCGTGGCGGGCGGGCGCGCGCTGACGGCGCTGCGGCTCGAAGGGGTGGCGCCCTCGGTGGCGCAGCGCACGGCGGCGCTGCTGGCGGCGCTACGGCCCCATGGCGAGGCCGCGACGATCGACGACATGGTCTCGCGCCGGCTCTGGGTGGCTATCCGGGACGTGACCGCGTTCGCGTCGACCCGCACCGGGACGGATCAGCCGCTGTGGCGCATTTCCACCACGCCCGCCAGAGGCCACGAGCTCGTGGCCCTGGTCGCCCGCGAGGTGGAGGCGCAGGTGCTCTACGACTGGGGCGGAGGGCTGGTCTGGATCGCGACCCCCATTGCGGCGGATGCGGCGGCGGGCGCGGTGCGCACGGCGGTGCGCGCGACCGGCGGCCACGCCACGCTCATCCGCGGCCCGCTGCCGGCGCGGGCGTCGATCGATGTGTTCGAGCCGCAGGCCGCGGGCCTCGCCGCATTGACGAAACGGGTCAAGGAGAGCTTCGATCCCAAAGGCGTGCTCAATCCCGGGAGGATGTGGGCAGGCGTGTGATTCAACGACGATTCGACACCGATGCAGACCCTGTTCACGCTCGCCCAGCTGGCCGATCCACAGGTCGCGGAATCGGAGCGTATCCTGCGCACCTGCGTGCATTGCGGTTTCTGCACCGCGACATGCCCGACCTATGTGCTCGACGGCGACGAGCTCGATAGCCCGCGGGGCCGCATCTACCTGATCAAGGACATGCTGGAATACGACCGGCGCCCGGGCCCCGAAGTGGTCAAGCATATCGACCGCTGCCTGTCGTGCCTCGCCTGCATGACCACCTGCCCGTCGGGGGTGCACTACATGCACCTGGTCGATCATGCGCGCCAGCGGATCGAGGCCACCTATGTCCGACCGTGGCGCGACCGCTGGCTGCGCGCGCTGTTGGCCCGCGTCCTGCCCGACGACGCCCGGCTGCGAGGGGCGTTGCGCGCCGCGCGCCTGGCGCGGCCGCTTGCCGGCCTGTTCGCGGCGGTGGGGCTCAAGCCGCTCGCCGCCATGCTGCGGCTGGCGCCGCGGGGCTCCCTGCCGCCCGCAGCGGCGCCGTCCGGGCGGCGCGTGGTGGCGGCGGAGGGGGTGCGCAAGGGCCGGGTTGCCCTCATGGCGGGCTGTGTCAGCCCGGTGATCAGGCCCTCGATCAACACCGCCGCGACCGCGGTTCTCACCCGCCACGGCATCGAGGTAGTGCTGGCGGACGGGGAGGGCTGCTGCGGCTCGCTGGTCCACCATATGGGCCGCGAGCAGGACGCGCTGGCGGCCGCCCGGGCCAATATCGATGCGTGGACCGGGGAAATCGCGGCCGGCGGGCTCGATGCCATCCTGATCACCGCCTCGGGCTGCGGCACCACCGTCAAGGACTACGGCTTCATGCTGCGCGGTGATTCGGCCTATGCGGCGAAGGCGGCCCGCATCTCGGCGCTCGCGGCCGATATCAGCGAGTATCTGGCGGGTCTCGAGCTCAATCCTGTGGACGAATCGGGAGGCCTGATAGTCGCCTATCACTCGGCTTGTTCGCTGCAGCATGGGCAGAAAATCGCGCGCCAACCGAAAGATTTGCTTTGCAAGATGGGATTCGTGGTCAAAGATGTACCCGAAGGACATCTCTGCTGCGGCTCGGCCGGAACCTACAACATTTTGCAGCCGGACATTGCGAGGAGGTTGCGCGATCGCAAAGTGGGGAATATCGAGAAGCTTGCGCCCGACGCGATCGCCACCGGCAATATCGGTTGCATCACGCAGATTGCGGCGGGCACGGCGATCCCGGTGGTCCACACGGTCGAGCTGATCGACTGGGCGACAGGAGGTCGCAAGCCCGAAGCGCTGCTGGGCAGTTGATTGTGGGCAGGTGATTCGGGGCAGCTGACACATCGCGTGCGTAGCGCGGGTGTCGGACGGCAAGTGTGAACGGCGAGTGTTGAACGGCAGGTGACCGCCAGAAGCCGGTCATGAGGCCAGCCGGGAAGCCGGTCACCGGAAGGAGCCGGTAACCGAATCTGAGTCGCAACGATCGGGAGGACGATCATGGCGAAGAAAGCGAAGTCGAAGACTAAGAAGTCGAGGAAAGCGAAGGCCAAGAAGTCGAAGAAGACCAAGAAAACGGCCGCAACGCGCAAGAAGAAGCGCGTCGTCGCCAAGAAGAGCGCCGGCAAGAAGTCGGCTGCCAAGAAGGCGAAGCCGAAGGCGCGCAAGGCGGCCAAGCCCAAGTCAGCAGCGCCCCAGGTGGCCACGGCCCCCAAACCGGCAGCGGCGCCCAAGCCGGCCGCTCCCAAACCGATGGCGGCACCGGCACCCAAGCCGCCGATGGCGGCGCCCGTGCATCGGCCTGCGCCGACGCCTCCCCCGGCTCCGCGCCCGGCTGCACCGCCGCCGCCGCCGCGCCCGAGCATGCCCTCGGCCGGAAGCAGCCATAGCCCGAGCACCCACAGCCCGAGCCATAGCCCGGCGGCGCCCGCGCAGCACTCGCCCTCCCCGATGGGGGGTCGCCCGCCCGGCAGCAGCGAAGGCGGCCACGGCGGCTCCTGACGACCCGGCCCTTTGAGGGACATTCGCAGGGGTCCCGCGCCATCGCGCGGGACCTGCTCGCGTGAAGCTCGGTTGTCTCGAAGCTCGGCCTTTGCGGAGCGGTACCGAATTCAGGCGCCGCGGCCGGCTTCGTCTGTCCCCAGATCGCACCTTCACGATCACGTCGGCACCGTCGCGTCTCCATTGGGGTCACCGCGCCTGCCGAGCGGATCCAGGTGATTCGCCGCGACCGCGTTCGCCGCGGCCGCTGTCAGCGCCAGCCATTCCGCGCGCGGCCCGCGCCATATTTTTTTTCGATCAGGGAGCGGTTGGGGCGCGGGCGGTTGTGTTCAATTTGCAACACAAAAATTCTTTCGAGCGGGAAAACCCCCCAAACGCCCAAAAATGCAGCAATTGCCGATGGATTTGCCTTGCCGGTTTTTCTTAAGATGTTGTTAGTTTTGATGCACGGAACGTTCGGGCGACCGAAACGGGGACTTGAGGTCGCAGATGACGTGCCGGGTGCCCAATGAGGGGCACAGTGGAAAGGGGCTGAAGATGAAGAAAGTTGCATTGTCCATATTGGCTGCCGTGGTGCTCGCGACGCCTGCACTTGCTGCGGACCTCAAGATGCTCACCAAGGCGCCGCCGCCGCCGCCGAGCCCGTGGGACTTGGCCTTCGGCGACGCGATCATGTCGGATTACATGTTCCGCGGCATAACCCAGTCGGCGCACCAACCCTCGGTCGCGACCTATTTCGAGCCGCGCTACAACTTCAGCAGCACGATGCAGGGCTATGTCGGGCTTTCGGGTGAAAGCATCGACTTCCCGAGTCATGCGGCCGCCGAGATTGATTTCTACGGCGGCTTCCGCCCGACCTTCGACAAGCTCGCCCTCGACTTCGGCGCTTGGTACTACTACTACCCGGGCGGGCAGTGCTTCAGCCCCGGCGTCGTCAACGCCGCCAACGTTCTGGTCCTCTCCGGCCCCGCGGCTTGCAACAACTTCAGCGCCGGCGGCAACTTCTTTGGCTTCGGGCTACCGCTCAACGGCAACGCCGTGAAGGCCAATGTCAGCTTCGTTGAGGTCTACGGCAAGGGCACCTATACGGTGAACGACAATTGGTCGCTGGGCGCC
>DATDGG010000489.1:0-5557 GCA_036522235.1 Xanthobacteraceae bacterium | reverse complement strand
GATATTGTAGGTCTTGGGCCCTTCGGCGGGCGCCGCGTAGATCGGCGAGCCGCAGCGCGGGCAGAAGGCCTGCGCGCGTTTCGATCCGCTCTCTGCCGTCTTCACATAGACGGTGGGCTCCCCGGTCAGGATCTTGAAGGTCCCGTCATTGGCGCGGATCGAGGTGCGGAACACGCTGCCGGTCAGCATCTGGCAGTCGGCGCAGTGGCAGATCGAGGTCCGTTCCGGATCAGCCTCGGCCTCGTAGGTGATATAGCCGCAGTGGCACGCGCCGTCGATTTTCATGGCTAGCTTGCTCCTTTGCTTATTGTGCCCGCGCGCCCGCGATGCGCACGGCCTCCGCCCAGAGCGGAATCTCCGCCGCAATGGTGGCGGCAAATTCCTGCGGCGTGTCGCCGATCGGATCGGCACCGAAATTGGCGAGCGCCTGCAGCAGGCCGGGCTCCTTGAGGGCGCTTTGCACCTCGCCGGCGAGCCGGTCGAGGATCGGTGGCGGCGTTCCACGCGGCGCCATCAAGCCGTTCCAGGTGACCACGCGGAAGCCCGGATAGCCGGATTCGGCGACCGTGGGCACCAGCGGGAACTGGGCGCTGCGCGTTTCGCCCGAGACCGCCAACGGCCGCACCGTGCCGGCCTCGATCTGCGGGACCGCATCGGTGCGGTTGCCGAAATAGCTGTCCAGGCGCCCGGCCATCAGATCGGGCATCACCGCGACGCCGCCCTTATAGGGGACGTGAATCATGTCGAGCCCGGCCCGCTTGGACAACAGCGCCATGGCGAGATGCGCCAGGCTGCCGATCCCGGCCGACCCATAGGTGATCCTGCCGGGCGCGCCGCGCACGTGATCCACGAATTCCTGCAGGGTCGTCGCCCGCACGCCCGGGTGGACCATGAGGACGAAGGGCGTGCTCGCGATGTTGCTGATCGGGGCGAAGTCCCGGGCGGGGTCATAGCCGACGGTCTCGAGCGCCGGAACAACCGCGATCTGCGTCAGGGACGCGACCAGGAGCGTGTAGCCGTCGCTCGGCGCGCGGGCCACGGTCCTGGCCGCGATCGTGCCGGACGCGCCCCCCATGTTCTCGATCACGACGGCCTGCCCAAGCCTTTCGCTCAGGCGCTGCCCGATGAGACGCGCGATGCCGTCGGTCAATCCGCCCGCCGGGAACGGCACGATCAGCCGCAGCGGCCGCTGCGGCCATTGCTGGGAGCGCCCCGGAGCCGCCACGAGCGTTGCCAGCACCGCGGCGAGGAGCCAGAGAAGCAGCCTTCTCATCATGCTGCATGCCTACCAGGTATCAGAGGTCAGAAATAGCAGATGCCTTCCGACCTCTGATCCCTGACCGTGTTTCCTCAATCCCGGCAATAAACCGTTAACTGAATTTCAACCCGAAATTCATACCGTCGTTAAGTCGTGCCGCACGAATGCCTCGCGAACAGCGCGCCTGGGCCGGCGGCAGCGTCATCGGCTTGAAGGTTCAACGTGAAGGGTCAGGCTAAAAGCCGATTGAAATTCCTGATGACCGCCAAGCACGGGCTGCTCAACCAAGTCGAAGACGCCATGGCGAGCGGCTCGGTGACCCGGCGCGGCAAGATCATTCGGCATGTGACCGATCTTTTCATCGTCGGGTCGGCGCAGTGCACCGAGACGGAAATCGCGCTGTTCGACGACGTTCTCACCCGCCTGGCGGCGGAGATCGAGGTTTCGGCCCGCGCGCTCCTGGCGGAGCGACTCGCGCCGATCGGGAACGCCCCGCCCCGGATCATTCGCGCGCTTGCCTTCGATGACGAGATTGACGTTGCCGGTCCGGTGCTGGAGCAGTCCGAGCGCCTCGACGAGGAGGCCCTGGTCGAGAACGCGCGCAAGAAGGGTCAAGCCCATCTGATGGCGATCTCGCGCCGCCGCTCCTTGAGCGAGCGGATCACCGACGTGCTGGTGGCGCGCGGCGATCAGCAGGTCGTGCTGAGCACGGTGGAAAACAGCGGCGCCAAGTTCTCCGATTCCGGCTTCACGGTTCTGGTCCGCCGGTCGGACGGGGACGATCGGCTCGCCGCCTGCGTAGGCGGCCGGGCCGAAATCCCGGCCTATCTGTTCCGCAAGCTGCTCGCCAAGGCGTCCCAATCGGTCCGCGCCAAGCTGGAGGCCGCGCACCCGGGGGCGCGGCGCGAGGTTCGCCAAGTGGTGGGCGAGGTCGTGGAACGCATTCGGGCGGAAGTAGAAGACGGGGCGCCGGACCATGCGGCGGCGCGCGCCCATATCGAGGCGCTGCAGCGGCGCGGTCAGCTGGACGATCGAAAACTGGAGGCGATCGCGCGATCCGGGCGGCTCGAGGAAATCGCGCCTGCGCTCGCGCTGCGCTGCGAGCTGCCGCAGGATTTCGTCGAAGCGGCATTGCGGCAGGAGCACGCCGAGATGTTCCTGATCGTCGCCAAGGCGGCCGGGCTGTCGTGGCTGGGCGTGCGGGCGATCCTGGCGGCGCGCACCGCAGGCCGGCCGACCTCGCCCGGCGAGATTGCGCACTGCCTTGCGAGCTATGAGCGGCTCAAGCCCGCGACGGCCCAGGAAATCGTGCGCTTTCATCGCGCGCGCAGCCAGGCCGCCAAGAAGCCGCCGAACTGATCGGCAGCGGGCGCCGGCCCGCGTTCGCCTATTCCTCGAAATTCTCCCGCACCGGCCGGCTGCTGACCGATGCCGGGACGAACCCGCCGGTCGCGCCCGCCGCTGCGCCGGCCTTCTGGCCGTCACGCCCTGAAGCCTGCAGGACTGTCGGCGCCGTGCGCTGGGTCGAGGCTTGGCGAATGCATTCCTCGATCAGCCCCCGCATGCGCTCATCGCGGGCGGAATTCGATCTCTCGCCGAGCACCACCGCGACCAGGTACCTGTCGCTGCGATGTACCGAGGACACCAGATTGTATCCGGAGGCCTCCGTGTAGCCGGTCTTGATTCCGTCCACGCCCTCCACGTGTCCGAGCAGGCTGTTGTGGTTGCGGATGTCGACCCCGTGGTAGCGGAACGACAATGTCGAAAAGACCGGATAGTAGGTCGGGAAGCGCTCCCGGATGGCGCGGCCCAGGATGGCCTGGTCGCGGGCGGTGGTGATCTGCTCGTCGGCGGGCAGCCCCGAGGCGTTGACATAGGTGGTGTTTTCCATGCCGAGCTCTCGCGCCTTCTCGGTCATGAGCTTGGCGAATTCCTCCTCGCTGCCCCCGATCGCCTCGCTGACCACGACCGCCGCGTCGTTGGCCGAGCGGGTGACGATCCCGCCGATCGCGTCCTCGACCGTGATGGACGCATTGGCCTTGAGCCCGAGCCGGGTGGGATGCTGTTGCGCGGCCTTGGCGGAGACCGGCAGCTGCGCATCGAGCTTGAGCGCACCGGCCTCGAGCTGCTCGAACAGCAGATAGAGCGTCATGATCTTGGTGAGCGAAGCGGGGTGGCGCGGCTCGTCGGGATTGGCCTCGTGCAGCACCTGGCCGGAATTGTCGTCCACCACGATATCCGCATAGGCCGGGTTGATTTTCGGCCCCTGCACCGCGTGGTGCCGGGAAGCGCGCGCTTGCGCTTGATCGAGCCCGCCGGCCGCCGATGCGGCGAGCAGCGCGACCAGCACAAGACCATGCAGGGGCCGCGCGAAGGCAAAGATCATCGCGCCCGCACCATCTCGGTCGCCCCGCAGGCCGGACGGCGTGCCGGACGTGACGTACGGTAATTACATACCGTGACGCCAAGCGCGCTGAATCCAAGCGCGGTGAATCTTCGCCGTTGCATAAGCCCCCCTTGGGCCAACGGTGGTAATTTAGCACAGCCGGCGGCGTGGCGCGAAGTCAAATCGTGCCGGCCTCGCTTCCGGCTGGGGATTAGCGGCGGCGCGGCGCCTTACAGCCCGAACACGAAGATCATGGTCGCGCTCGACACGTTCTTCATCTCCGGCGAGCGCGAGAGCTTGTTCTTGGCGTTGCGGAACAGGCCCGAGGCGATGGCGATATATTGCTTGCCGTTGACCGCATAGCTCATCGGCGGGGCGTTGAAGCCGGTGCCCATATTGACCCGCCAGAGCTCCTCCAGGGTCTGGTCGTCCAGCGCCACGACGGTGCCGTCGAGCAGCGCCGTCACCACGATCCCGCCGGCGGTCGACAGCGTGCCGGCGAAATTCGGATAGGGCATTTCGTGGCGCCCCTTCACCTCCTCCGTGGTGGGATCGACCGCGATGATGCTCGAGGTGATGCGGCCTGCATCGGCGGTGGTGCCGCCGACGAAATTGCCCTTCACGTGGGATTTGGTATCGGGCGTGACATTGGCGCAGCCTTCGTTGGCCGGGATGTAGATGAGGCGGGTCTTCTGGCTGTAGGTCGAGGGCCAGTAATTGTTGCCGCCCGACGTGTCGGGGCAGATGCGCCGCGTGCGCTTGTCCTGGTTGACGTCCGGCCCCTCCGCATAGAGCTGGAAGTCCTTGGCCGGATCGTATTCGATGGGCTTGCCGGTCTTGGGGTCGATGCCCTTGGTCCAGGTCGCCTCCTTCACATATTGCCCGGCCTTGAGGAACTGGCCGTTGCCGCGATCGAATATGTATTCGAAGCCGTTGCGGCCCGCATGGGAGACGATCTTGCGATCCTCGCCGTTCACCTTGGTGTCGATGAGGATGTGGGTGCCGGTCTCGTCGTAGTCGCGATTGTCGTTGGGCGTATATTGGTGGAACCAGGAAATCTTGCCGCTCGCTGGGTCGAGCGCGAGCACGCTCGACGTATACAGATTGTCGCCCGGCCGATAGGTCGCGTCGTAGCCGGGCACCGGATTGCCGGTTCCCCAATAGGTCAGGTTGGCGGCCGGGTCGTAGGAGCCGGTGACGTAGAAGGCGCCGCCGCCGGTCTGCCAGGCATTGTTCTTGTCCTTCCAGGTCTCGCTGCCGGGCTCGCCGGGCGCCGGGATGGAATAGGTCTTCCATTGAAGCTTGCCGGTCTTGGCGTCGAGCGCCGCGATCCAGTCGCGCACGCCGCGGTCGCCGCCGGAGGCGCCGATGATGATCCGGTCCTTGAGGGCGAGCGGCGCCGCGGTCAGTTCCAGGTCCGGCTGGTCGTGCAGGTTGGTGTCCCAGACCGCCTTGCCGGTCTCCTTGTCGGTCGCCACCACGCGCCCGTCATGGGAGGTGATCGAGACTACGAGATTGCCCCACAGGGCGACGCCGCGGTTGCGATCGACCTTCTCCTGGCCCGGATCCATCTTCCACACGATGCGGCCGGCTTTGCCGTCGCGCACGTCGGCTTCACCGGAAATGGTTGCGTGGGCGAGTACCATTCGCCGGGAACGTCGCCCTTGGGGACGGCGCGCTCCTCAACGCCGAATACGGGCTTGCCGGTGACGCGGTCGAGGATGAACATGTACGCCGACTTGCCGATCTGCGCCAGGGCCGGAGTCTTCCTTCCATCCTTGACGATGTCCACCAACCCAGGCGCTGGAGGCAGATCGAAGTCCCAAAGATCGTGATGGACCACCTGGAAATGCCACTTGTACTTCCCGGTCGCCGCATCCACGGCGACCACTGAGTTGCCGAAAAGATTGGCT